>JBOHTH010000114.1:0-55575 GCA_050733535.1 Gemmatimonadaceae bacterium
GTGCCGCTGCTGCACGACTTTGGCAGCGGCCTGATGCTCGACCTCTCGCCGTGGGGACTGACGGGCGAGCCGAGCGCGCGCGACGCAGTCCGGGCCGGTGCGTCGCTCGTGATGATGAGCGGAGACAAGCTCCTCGGCGGTCCGCAGGCCGGGATCATGGTTGGCAGCGCCGCGTTGATCGGCGCGCTGCGCCGCAACCCGCTCGCTCGCGCGCTCCGCGTGGACAAACTCACGCTTGCGGCGCTCGAGGCGACGCTGGCCTTGTATCGCGATCCGGCTCGTGCCGTTTCGGAGATCCCGACGCTGGCGATGCTCACCGCACCCGTGGCGGCGCTCGATGCGCGCGCCCGCCGCATCGTCGCGGCGCTCACCGCGAACGGCGTGCCCCCGGTGGTCGCGCGCGTCGCGCGCACGAGTGCGACGGTCGGCGGCGGCGCGTTTCCGGGCGCGAGCATTCCCTCGGCCGCGGTGGCGCTCGAGGTGGCGTCACCGGAGTCGCTCGAGGCGAAACTGCGCGGTGGCGCGGTGCCCGTCATCGGACGGATCTCCGACGGGAAGGTCGTGCTCGACCTGCGCAGCGTAGCCATCGGGCTGGACGACGAGCTCGGCGCGCTCGTCGCGAAGGCGCTCGCGTGACCGGCGACCCGCTGCACGACCCGGACCTCGGCCACGCGGGCATCGGGCGGTTCACGGGCGAGCACCAGCGCGTGAGCCTTCGCGCGATCCGGTCCGCGATGTTCATCGACCGCGACGGCACGCTCATCAGGGATGTCGGCTACATCAAGAATCCGGACGACGTCGAACTCATCCCGCACGCAGCGAACGCGGTGCGGCGGATGAACTACGCGCTGCGGCCGGTGATCGTCGTGACGAACCAGTCCGGGATCGCCCGCGGCATGCTGACGGAGGTCGACTACGAGCGCGTACGCGCACGGGTCGATGACCTGCTGGCCGAGCGCGGCGCATACATCGACGCGCACTACCACTGCCCCCACCACCCCGACTTCGGCGGCCCGTGCGATTGCCGGAAGCCGCGCCTGGCGCTGTTCGAGCGCGCCATTCACGAGCACGCGATCGACGCGGCGTCGTCGCTGTTCGTCGGCAACCGCTGGAGCGACGTCGAACCTGCGCTGCACTACGGCGCGCGCGGCGTGCTCGTGCCGAGCGACGAGACGCCGGCCGAAGAGATCGAGCGCGCGCGGCGCGAAGCCGAAGTCGCCCACACGCTCACGGACGTCGTGCACGTGATTCTCCCGGGATGACAGCGCGGATCCCGCCGCTTCGCGTGGCTGTCCTCGCATCCGGCGGAGGAAGCAACCTGCAGGCGATTCTTGATCACGCGCGGCGCCTCGGCGCCGAGAGTGCAGCCGGTGTCGTGCTGGTGGCAGCCAATCGGGCCAGTGCCGGTGCGCTCGAGAGGGCGCGCGCGGCCGGCGTCGCGACGGCGATCATTGTGAATCCGGCGGACGGCGCCGCTCTCGTGGGGCTGCTCGAGTCGCACCGCGTGGAGTTGGTGGCGCTCGCTGGATACCTGAAGCTGGTGCCGCCGGAGGTCACGGCGCGCTGGCGGGGGCGGATCGTGAACATTCACCCGGCGCTCCTTCCGAAGTTCGGCGGCGCGGGGATGTACGGACGCCGCGTGCACGAAGCCGTCCTCGCCGCGGGCGAAAGCGAAAGCGGGGCCACCGTGCACCAGGTGGACGACGCGTTCGACCGCGGCGCGATCATCGCCCAGGAACGTGTAGCGGTCGAGCCGGGCGACACCCCAGATTCACTCGCCGCGCGGGTCCTCGCCGCCGAACACCGTCTGTATCCGCGCACGCTCGACGCACTTGCGCGCCAACTCATCACCTCACGCTGACAGGACCCTCGTGCCCCGCGCCCTCCTCTCCGTTTCGGACAAGTCCGGCCTCGCCGATTTCGCCGCCGCCCTGCACGCACTCGGGTGGGAACTCCTCTCGACGGGCGGCACGGCGCGCGCGCTGCGTGACGCGGGACTTCCCTGCACCGATGTCAGCGCCATCACGCAGTTCCCCGAGATGCTCGACGGGCGCGTGAAGACGCTGCACCCGGCGATTCACGGGGGGCTGCTCGCGCGGCGCGACGTGCCGGCGCACATGGCGGCAATCGCCGAGTACGGCATCGCGCCGATCGACCTGGTGTGCGTGAATCTGTACCCGTTCCGGCGCACCGCACGCAGCGCCGGCGTCGCGGCGGACGAGGTGATCGAGCAGATCGATATCGGCGGGCCGTCGATGATTCGGTCTGCCGCGAAGAACTTTGCGGCAGTGACGGTGGTGGTGGACCCCGCGGACTATGGCGAGGTGCTCGCTGCGCTGCGCGGCACGGAGGATTTCACCGAGTTCCGCCGTTCGCTTGCGGAGAAAGTGTTCGCGCACACGGCGGCGTACGACGCCGAAATCGCCGCGTGGTTTGCCGCGCAGCGCGGCGAGCGCTTTCCGGAGCGGCTGTCGCTCTCGTTCGAGCGGCAGCAGTCGCTGCGCTACGGCGAGAATCCCGGCCAGCTCGCCGCGTTTTACGTGGAGGAGCCCGGAGCCGGGCTGTCTTCGCTGACGCAGCACGGCGGCAAGGAACTCTCGTTCAACAACCTGCTTGACCTGGAGGGCGCGCTGCTCGCCACGGGGCAGTTCGCCGGCGAAACGTGCTGCGCGATCGTGAAGCACACAACTCCCTGCGGGCTCGCGACCGGCGCGACCGCGGTGGAGGCGTATCGCAAGGCGCTCGCCTGCGACCCGATGAGCGCATTCGGATCGGTGATCGCGTTCACGGTTCCGGTGGACGAAGAGGCGGCGCGCGCGGTGGCGTCGCTGTTCGTCGAGTGCGTGGTCGCGCCTTCGTTCAGCGCGGATGCGCTGCGCGTGCTCAGCGAGAAGAAGAACCTCCGCGTGCTCGAAGGCGACGCGCGCGAGCGCGTGGGCGCGCTGGACTTCAAGCGGGTGCGCGGCGGCATGCTGGTGCAGGAGCGCGCGAGTGCACCGCTCGACGAGACGGACTGGCAGGTCGTGTCTGAGCGAGCGCCGACCAAGGAAGAGCGCGCCGACCTGCTGTTCGCATGGCGCACCGTCGCGAGCGTGAAATCGAATGCGATCGTGCTGACCCGCGACGGCGCGACGATCGGGATCGGCGCGGGCCAGATGTCGCGGGTGGACGCCGCGTTCGTCGCGGTGCACAAGGCGCGCGGGGCGGGACACGACACAGCGGGCTCGGTGCTCGGGTCGGACGCCTTCTTCCCTTTCCGTGATGGGGTCGATCAGGCGGCGGAGGCGGGAGTGCGCGCGATCGTGCAGCCGGGGGGATCAGTGAAGGATGCGGAAGTGATTGCGGCGGCGAACGAGCATGGGATGGCGATGATCTTTACCGGGCGTCGGACGTTCCGGCACTAACGGACGGGATGCACTGCGCCCTGCGCACTGCGGACTGCGGAACTCGACGCGCTGCGGGCTGCGGAACTCGACCCGCTGCGGACTGCGGGACTCGATTCGCTGCGCACTGCGGGACTCGATTCGCCGCGCACTGCGGAACTCGCCTCACTGCGGTCTGCGGGACTGGTGCCGAGAGCTGAGTTTGAATATGAAATGCGCGGCCGAGGAGCGAGCGGCATATTTCGCGGCTCATCTCTCGGCCCCGCATGTCTCTATTCATGTCGCCACTCCTGCCCGCATTCCACAGTGGATCGAGTCCCGAAGTCCGCAGCGGGTCGAGTCCCGCAGTGCGCAGCGGGTCGAGTTCCGCAGCCCGCAGCGGGTTGGAAGCTTCCACCCCGCCTCCCACAGAGTGAGATTGTAGGGATGCCGGAACTCGCCTAACCTCCCATGAGGCCCATGGCCAAGCCCACTCCCGCTCCTCAGCTCGACTACCGCCCGTCCTACACAGCCGCCGCCATCGCGGCCGGCCTCGTGTTTGCGCTGTACATCATCACCCTCTCGCCCGAGACGGCGATGTGGGACACGAGTGAGTACATCGCGGCGGCATATACACTTGGCATTCCGCATCCGCCGGGCAATCCGATGTTCGTGCTCATCGGCCGCGTATTCACGCTTCTGCCGATCGCACCGAACGTCGCCATGCGCGTGAACATTCTCGCGGCCCTCTCGAGCGCGGTCGCCGCGGGCATGTGGTTTCTCGTCACCGAGCGCGTCCTCGTCGGCTGGTTCAACGAGCGCTGGCAGCGCATCGTCGGCGGGGCGCTCGCCGCGCTGATCGGGTCGACGGCGTTCACCGTGTGGGCGCAGTCTGTCGTGAATGAGAAGGTCTACACAGTTTCGCTCTGCGGCCTCGCGATCGCGTCGTGGCTGATCGTACGCTGGTGCGATGAGCCCGACGGCCCGAAGGCGGACAAAACGCTCGTGCTCGTCTCGTACATCGTGGGTCTCGGCTACGGCGTCCACATGGCCGGCCTGCTCGTGGCTCCCGCCGTCGTCGTTGCCGTGCTCGTCCGCCGGCCGCGCGTCTACCTCCGCTGGAAAATGTGGGCGGCGTGCCTCGGCGTCCTCGTCCTCGGCGGCTCCACGTTCGCAACGCAGCCGATTCGCGCCGCGCACTTCCCCGCCGTCAACGAAGGAGAGCCCACCGCGTGCCGCACCGCACTGCACGTGTCGTGCACGCTCTCCAAGGGCACGTATGACGCGTTCATGTACAACTTCAACCGCGGCCAGTACGGCAAGCCCGAACTCTCCCAGCGCCAGGCGCCGTTCAGCGCGCAGGTCGGCATGTGGTGGCTGTACTTCAAGTGGCAGTGGATGCGCGACGCACACATCCGGAATCCCGGCCTCCAGGGAATGCTGGCGACGGTGTTCCTCGTGCTCGGCCTGATGGGAGGATGGGTTCACTGGCGACGCGATCCTCGAAGTTTTGCGTTCTTCGGGCCGCTGATGCTGACGCTCACGCTCATCCTCATTATCTACCTGAACTTCAAGTACGGCGCCTCGCAGAGTCCAGAGCTCGGTGACACCGTCGAGCGCGAAGTCCGCGACCGCGATTATTTCTTCCTGTGGAGCTTTTCGGCGTGGAGCGTGTGGGCCGCGCTCGGGTTCACGTACCTGTGGGAATCGCTCGGCGCCGTGCTCGGGCACGAGACGCAGAAAATCGGCAACGAGGTCGTCGACCTGCCGACCAAGCGCAGCTGGATGCTCACGTCACCGATCCTCCTGCTCGCGGTGGTTCCGCTCTTCACCAACTGGAAGGCGGCGTCGCGGTCCGGCCAGACGGACACGACGGACTTCGCGATCGACATGCTCAACTCCGTCGAACCGTACGGCGTGCTCGTGACCGTCGGCGACAACGACACGTTCCCGCTCTGGTACGCGCAGGAAGTGCTCGGCGTGCGCAAGGACGTGATCGTTGCGAACACGTCGCTCATGAACACCGATTGGTACATGCGGCAGATGATCCGCCGCCCGACGTACGACTACGATGAGGCGAAGGGACCCGCCGCGTACCGCGGCAAGACGTGGGTGAAGCCGGTCGGCCCGCCGATCAAGATGACGATGGCCGAGGCCGACTCGATCCCGATCGGGACCGACATGCAGCAGCCGCAGCTGTTCGTGAAGGATCACATCCGCGCTGTCGTCTTTCCGCCGTCGCATTTCCTCGCGCGCGCGGACTGGTTCGTGCTCAAGATGATCCAGGACGGCGTCCGCACGGTGTACCTGAGCCGCACGTCGGGGGGCTACGCGAACGATCTCGGACTCAGCGGCTACATGCTGACGCAGGGCCTCGCCCGGAAGCTCATGCCCGACTCGGTGCGCGCCGGGAAGGACACCGTCTCTGTCCCGGGCGAGGGGATGATCGACATGCCGCGCTCGCTCGAGCTGTGGAAGGATTTCCGCGCGCCCGCGTCGCTGATCCGGAAGGGCGACTGGGTCGACCGCCCGTCGGTGGGCATTCCGTATCTCTACGTCGCCACCGGCGTGCTGCTCTCCGAGGGACTGACCGAGCAGGGGAAGGCCGCGGAGGCGACGAGCGTCATGAACGAAGCGAAAAAGATCGCGAACGCTACACAGTTGCAGGAGTTCTTCTCGCCCGATCAAAGCGCGCCGCCGCCACCGCCTGTTCCGTCGGGTGACTCGGCGAGGAAGACAACGGTGCCGCTGAAGAAGCCGGAAGGCTGAAGCCGGAAGCCGGAGGGCTAGGCTTCGCCGGCGAGAGACTGGAGCCACGGCTTTGCCGTGGCGAACTCGCGCTGGATGGCTTCCACGCCTTCCAGCGCGAGTTCCCTTTTACCCGCGTGCCCGGCCGCCTCGGTGACGGCGCAGGCCTCGCCAAGGGCGTGCGCGCCCAGCTGGCGGGCGCTCGACTTGAGGGAATGGGCAATGCTCGCGACTTCCGTGACGTTTCCGAGTTGTGCTTCCTCGACCATTTTTTCGAGACGCTCCTCGGCGAACTGGAGGAATGTCTGCATCATCATGGCGAGCATCTCGTCGCCGCCCACGCTGCGCAACATGTCGAGCGCGGGCTTGGCGTCCTCGGGAATCTGCGGCATATGCAGTAACTTACGGGGCATGCATATGCGTGCGCCACTTGGCTTTGTGGCGGGCAATGGACCAGTTTGGTGGTACTCGGTGGCTGGGTGAGAAATTGTAGATCAGGTCAGCTCAAAGGTCGAAGGTCAAGCTCACAGATCATTGCTCGGGAGTGTCGAAGCTCCGCCGTTCAGAGCTTCAAGCGAGCTGATTGCTTTGAACAGCAGAGCTTTGACACTCCCGACCTGTGAGCACTGAGCTTGACCTGAGAGCTGGAAGCCCCAGGGACGGAATTAGTTGGGAGGGCTGGCAGAATGGCTATTGCACCAGTCTTGAAAACTGGCGCGGCGAAAGCCGCTTACAGGTTCGAGTCCTGTGCCCTCCGTGAAATGTGTTTGTAGTCCGCTGCACCACGTCGCGCCGCCGCAACGCACCAGAGTGTTGCGGCGGTGCGCCAGCGAACCAACTCGGTGCGCACACCATACAGTTCACGGCGCGACGTTGACGGTGAGGCCGTTCGACGACACGCCGCCGGCGAGTGCCTGAATCTCGGTCGTCCCAACCAGGCCGGCCGTGATCAGACCGCTGCTCGAAACCGAAGCGGCACCGGTATTGGTCGATGCCCACGAGAACGTCACGCCGCCCAAGACGTTTCCTGCCGCGTCCCTCGCGACGGCCTGCGCTTGCATCGTGGAAAGCGACGTCATCGAAGACGAAGGGGCGGTCACGGTGATCGTCGCGACCGGCGCTGCGACGACTGAAAGCGCAAATGCGCTCGACGTGACGGCGTCCACTGCTGCTGTGATGTTCGCGTTGCCCGGGCCCACGCCGGTCACCATTCCGACGGCGTCGACCGTGGCGACGGAGGGATCGCTCGAGGTCCAGGCGAACGCCGCCTCACTGAGCGTGTCGCCCGCCGCGTCGAGTGCCACGGCCCGCAGGGGCAACGAGCCTGCCATCTCAACCTCAGCGGCGTCGGCGCTCACCACGATGCGTGAAAGCGTTCCCGGCGTGCCTGATGTGCCCGTCGTTCCTGTTGTGTCCGTGGCGCCCGGTGTGCTCGGTGTGCCGGCGTCCGTCGGTCCGACGATCTTGGCGCCACCCGCCGCGCACCCCGCGAGGAGAAGCAGCACGACGACGGCGCCGGGCGGCACGCGTTTCGCATGAGCAAAGGGCTTGATGTTGGTGGTAGAGTTCGTCTTCACGATGCTGTCTCCCGCGTCGACGTTCAACGCTCTCTGGAGGGAAACGATGTCGTACACACGTCGAGCATGTGTCGCTGCGATCGGCCTGATCCTCTTCTGCACCGCGACCGCCGCGGCACAGTCCGCACAAGCCGTTTCATTGCAAGTCTCGGGCCTTGCTGGCGCAATCACGTTCAGGGATACGCTGCAGTTCGGAACCGGTGTCGAGGCACAGCTTCGGTTCAATCACGTGCTGGCGTCAGACGGAGGCGTACTTTCCATCGGAGTGGGTGCTCAATACACGCATCACTCGTTTGCCGAGGGCCAGAACTTCGATGTGGACGGCGCGTTCGTCGAACCCCGCTACGCGTTCGCGCTGTCGAGCGAACGATTGTTCCCGTACATCTCGGCGCGCTTCGCCATGCTGCGACAGTCGAGCAATGTCGTCGACGCCAGTTACGGCTACGCGGCCGGGGGAGGCGTTGGGATCGGCTATGCACTCGGCCGCAACCTGAACCTCGACATCGGCGCCGCAGTGCTTGTGCAACAGTTCGGGCACACGCGGATCACCGCGAGCAGCCAACCGTACGCCTTCGGCACGATGCCCGGCTACGCGCTCAAAATCGGCCTCAGCCTGGGCCTCTGAGGTTTGCCGCCTATGGAGCGAACGGCTGCGCCAATGACCAGCTGACGACCGCCGCCCCGCCTGCCGCCGCCCGCACGGCAACCACGACCGTCGCGGTGCGGGAAGGGCGCGCTCCAGAAGCATGCGTCCAAGTGACCGGCACGACGTAGCGCACCTGCGCGCCCCCGTCGGGCGTCAGCGTGACACGCGGTGCGGTCGGTGTTCCCATCTCAAGATCGACCGGACGCCGGGCGAGCCAGTCGATGAAGGCTTGGTCCACGGGTGAGGAAATCATCGAGGCGCTGAGCGCGCGCACGTTTGAGGTTCGCAGTTGATCGACAACTATGCGGGCCGCCGTGGTGGCGTCGGCCGCGGAAAGGGGCGCTGGCGATGCGCGCGGCGCAGGCGGCGGCGGCGCGGCCGACAGCGTCGACGCGGTCGATACCGGCGTCGACGGGCTCGATGCCGGCGCCGACGGGCTCAATGCCGGCGTAGACGGGCTCGATCCTGGCGTCGACGGGCTCGATGCCGGCGCCGACGCGGGCGTCGCTGCCGGGGGCTCGCCAACTCGCGTCACGGCCGCTCCCACGGGCTGCGGCGGCGGGCTGCTCGGATTGGACGCTATGACGGGCCTCGGGCGAGCCTCGACGTTGAGCGTGTGCGTGGCGGCCGATTGTCCAGGGGACGGATCAGGCGGCACGATGACTTTCGGATGCTGACGGGTACGCGACGCCATCGCGCGTTGCTCCGCCCGCGGAGGAGGTATCACGAGCGCGTGGCGCACCACCGCCTCGCGCGCCGCTGGCTCGCGCGCCGCTGGCTCGCGCGCCGCAGGCTCGGCTGGCGCAGGCGGCAGTGACTCGACCGGCTGACGCGCGGCCGAAACCGGATCGGGCGGCGTGTTTGCCGGCGGTGCTACGGTTATCGGGGCATCGGAGGTTCGCGGGCTCTCCAGCTGCGACATTTCGAGCGCGACATCACCATGCAACCGATCAACCGTCGACGACGGAGTCCGCCACCACACCACGGCGCCAACCAGCACCGCGCACGCACCGACGGCGAGCGCGCGTCGGCGCAGACCGGCGGCGCGCGAAAGGATCCGCGGCGCTTGCCGGCGCACGGCGTCGCGGAGGCGCTCTTCCATCAAGTCCACGATCGGCGCGTTGATGGACGCGAACGGAGACCCGGCCGCTGCTGCATCCTGCGTGTCCTCCTCCAACGGCATGGCTCCCGACAGCTGCTGCTTCACGATCCAGCCGAGCGGCCCACGGAAGCGCTGGTCCTGGCCATCGCTCGCATGGGCGAAGACCCGCACCGCGTCGGTGATCGACGGAAAGCGATTCGCGGGTCGTGCCTCGAGCATGCGCTTCACCGCGCGCGACCATTCCTCGGGCACGTCCCTCGATGAGAAGTCCGTCGCGTCCGGATGCCAGCGGAGCTGAATCCGGCGCAGCCACCCTGGCGATGTGTCGAGCGGACCGCGGTCCGCCAGCAGTTCGTACGCGAGCGCGCCGAGCGCATACTGGTCCGACGCGGGTGACGGATGTGCTCCGCGATGCAGCTCAGGGCTGGCGTACGCCGGCGGCGCAGAATCTCCGAAGTCGCCATGCACTCCCGCCGCGGCGACCGCGGCGGCTCTGCCGATGTCAGCAACCATCGCATCGCCGTTTTCGTCGACTATTATGCACGAGGAGCTGATCGCGCCGTGCGCCACTCCCGCCGCGTGCGCGTGCTCGAGCGCCATCCCCACCTGCGTGAGGATCGACGCGATTGCATTGATGGACTGCAGCGGCTCGGCGGCGAGAATCGACTCGAGGGTGACGCCGGTCACATCCTCAGTGAGGATCACGACGGTATCGCCGCGTTCACGAACCGCGAGGACTCTCACCAGATTGGGATGGCGGAGCCCGAGCGCGGGCTGCATCGCCGCGATGAAGCGCTCTCTCGCGGCGGCGCTCCACCATCGTGAGGGCCCGAACACCTGCACCGACTCACGCGTATCCGTCTCCCGCATCGTGGCGTTCTGCATGCAATCCTCCGCGACCATGCCGTGATCCTGATACCCGCGCGCACCCTCGCAGGTTCGGGAGGCGAGCGACCGGCGCGAACTCCGGTCGAGGTTCGTCCACGTTGAGGTGCAGGATTCGGGCCACTGCGCTAAGTTACGCTCGTTCGAGATGGTACCAGATTCAGGGAGCGGTGGCCGAGAGGCTGAAGGCACCGGTTTGCTAAACCGGCATACGGGGTCAACCTGTATCGAGGGTTCGAATCCCTCCCGCTCCGTAGCTGGACCAAAGGCCGAAGACCGAAGACCGAAGACGGAGACCGATCGGCGGGAGACGGTAGTTTCGTCTCCCGTTTCCGTTCCCGCATCCCCTCAGCATTCCGCACTCCTCCTCCGCCCTCCGCATCGCCCCGCCATGCCAGTTCGAGTCCGATTCGCCCCCAGTCCTACAGGCTATCTCCACGTTGGCGGTGCCCGCACGGCACTGTTCAACTGGCTGTACGCCCGGCAGCACGGCGGCCAGTTCCTTCTGCGCATCGAGGACACCGACAAGGCGCGCAGCACGGACGAATCCACGCGCGCGATCTTCGACGGTCTCAACTGGCTCGGGCTGCACTGGGACGAAGAGGTCGTCTATCAAGGCGCCAACCTCCCACGCCACCAGGCCGACGCGCGGCGCCTGCTCGCTGCCGGCGCGGCGTACCGCTGCTTCTGCACGCCCGAAGAACTCGAGCAGCGGCGCAAGCTCGCCGCCGCGAGCAAAGATGCGTTCAAGTACGACCGCCGCTGCGACCGCCTCGCCACCGATGAAATCGAGCGCCGCGTGGCCGCCGGAATGCCGTTCGTAATCCGCTTTCGGATTCCCGACGGCGACACGTCGTGGGATGACATCGTCCATGAGACGATCAGTTTTCCCAACAAGGACATCGAGGATTTCGTCGTCCTCCGCTCGGACGGCACGCCGATCTACAACATGGCCGTCGTTTCGGACGACATCGCGATGCGCATCACCCACGTCATGCGCGGCGACGATCACATCTCCAACACTCCCAAGCAGATCCTTCTTTATCGCGCGCTCGGCGCAGAGCTCCCGCGCTTTGCGCACTTCCCGATGATCCACGGACTCGACGGGAAGAAACTTTCGAAGCGCCACGGCGCGACCGCCGTCGCCGACTATCAGCACCTCGGCATCCTCCCGCAGGCGATGAACAACTTCCTCGTCCTCCTCGGCTGGAGCCCGGGCGGCGACCGCGAAGTGATGTCGATGGACGAAATGATCCAGTTGTTCTCCGAGAAGGGCCTGCTCCGCAAGGCGGCGGTGTTCGACACCAAGAAACTCGACTGGATGAACGGCCAGCACCTCTCCCGGCTCTCGGGTGAAGCGCTCGCGCCGCTGGCTATTCCCACCTTCGCCCGCGAAGGCCTGCTCAACCCGGGCGACGCGTTCGCAGCGTCACCGGAGTTCTACAAGCTCCTCGACTTCGTGAAGGAGCGCTGTCGCACGCTGGACGATCTGGCGCGGCTCGCGCGCCCGTACTTCACGGCGCTTCCCTTCTCGATCGACCCGGCGCTCGTCGAGTCGCACCTGCGCAAGGACGCCGCCACGACGAAGGTCGTGCTCGACGACGCGGCAGCAGCGCTCAAGGAGCTCCCCGCGTGGACGACGGACGCGATGGAGCCTGCCCTGCGTGCCGTAGCCGAGCGGCACGGCATCGCAGCCGGCAAAGTCTTTCAGCCGATGCGCGTCGCGCTCACGGCGAGCACGGTCAGCCCCGGCATATTCGAGGTGCTCGTGCAGCTCGGGCGCGAGGTGTCGATGAAACGTCTTGCCGAGGCGGCGGCGCTCGCCACGTGAACCGCGCGCCGCTCTCGCCGGTCGAGCAGGAGGTGTACCACTTCCTGCTCGACTTCCTCTCGGAGCACACGTTCCAGCCAAGCGTGCGCGAGATTGCGAAGCAGCTGCGGATTCCCTCAACCAAGTCGGTCGCCGACCTGCTCGGCTCGCTCGAGAAGAAGGGATACGTGGAGCGTGAGGCGGGGCGATCGCGCGGCGTCACGATCATCGGATTCGCGGGCGGACCGGGCACGGTCCCGGTGCCGGTCATGCACGTCGACGGCGCGCCGCCGGAACTCCGCACAACCGATCATCTCACGCTCGACCGCCGTCTCGTGGCCGCTGATGATTCATTCCTTGTTCGCGCCGCGTTCGAAGACGCGCCGGATCACGGCGTGCGCATCGGCGACTTCATGCTCGTCCAGCCTTCGGCGCGCGCGAGGGACGGCGATGTGGCGGTCGTGCGCACCGCAGGTGCCGTCGTCGTGCGCGCGATGACCCGCAAGGGGGCAACGCTCCACCTCGCCGCACCCGGCGTGGGCGGAGACCTCGAACTCGGCCCGGGCGACGACTACGTTGTACTCGGCGTTCTCGCGGGCGTGCTGAGGACGGCCGAGGACCGAAGACCGACGACCGAAGACCGAGGACCGAAAGGACCGAGGACCGAAGACCGAAGACCGAAAGGACCGGGACGGATTACTCCAATGGAATCGAGATGACGAACGCGAATCGCGCAGCGCTCCGCTTGTTCACACTCGGGTTTCTCGTTGGCGCGCCGCTGGCCGCGCAGTCGAACACGATCCCGGCCGATCCGCCGGGTGAATGGCACAACTACAACCGCGACCTCGGCAGTTCACGCTACTCGCCGCTGAGCCAGGTGGATCGCACCAACGTCGGCACGCTCGCGCTCGCATTTACCTGGCGCCCGGACAGTGGCGTCGCGCCGCGCGAATCGAAGAACGAGAGCACGCCGCTCATGGTGCACGGCACACTGTATTTTTCGACCTCGCTCAACCGCGACGTCGTCGCGGCCGATGCCGCGACCGGAAAGCAGAAGTGGCGCTGGCACCAGGATGAAGCCGTGCGCGCCGCGGTCGCGCCGCGCCGCGGATCAGGGCGCGGGGTCAGTTACTGGAGCGATGGAAAGGAAGAGCGGATTTTCGTCGTCACCCCGGGCTACCGGCTTGTTGCGCTCGACGCGAAGACCGGCGCGATGATTCCGACCTTCGGCGCCGACGGTGTCGTGGATCTCAAGATGCAGATCGGCGCCCCGCTCGACCCCGATAAAGCCGTCATCGGGTCGAGCTCGCCGCCGCTCGTGTTCGGCGACATCCTGGTGATCGGACCTGCGCTCGAAGTCGGATCGCGCCCGGTATCCTATAGGAACGTCCCCGGCCGCGTCCTCGCGATCGACGCGCGCACCGGAAAACTGCGCTGGCGCTTCAACACAATCCCCACGGCCGGCGAGTTCGGCTCCGATACGTGGGAGAATGGTTCCGCGGAGTATACCGGCAACGCGGGTGCGTGGGCGCCGCTCACGCTCGATGCCAAACGCGGGTGGCTCTACCTCCCGGTTGAAGCCGCGACCGGCGACTACTACGGCGGCCACCGTCTCGGCAACAATCTCTTTTCAACTTCGCTCGTGTGCGTGGACATCCGCACCGGCAAGCGCATCTGGCACTATCAGATCGTCCACCACGATATCTGGGATTACGACCCGCCCACCGCGCCGATCCTCGCGGACATCACCGTTGACGGAAAGAAGATCGAGGCTGTCGTCCAGCTCACCAAGCAGTCGTTCGCGTACGTGTTCGACCGTGTGACCGGCACGCCGGTGTGGCCAATGGTCGAGAAGCCTGTGCCGCCCTCGGACATCCCGGGCGAGCGCACCGCGCTGACGCAGCCCTTCCCCACCAAGCCGCCGGCGTACGACCGTCAGGGCATTTCAGCAGACGACCTCATCGACTTCACGCCTGAACTGCGCGCAGCGGCGCTCGAGGCGATCAAGCAGTACCACATCGGTCCGCTCTTCACGCCAGCGACACTCCAGCACGCGGCGGACGGCACCAAGGGACTGCTCTCGCTGCCGGGCTCGCTTGGCGGCGCAGACTGGGAAGGCGGGGCCGTGGACCCCGAAACCGGCGTCGTGTATGTGGGGTCGCACACCGCGCCAAGCGTGCTCGCGATGGCGCGCGACTCCGCACACTCGGACATGAACGTCGTCAACCTCGGCGGCGGCCCGCCGAACGTGCAGGGGCTTCCGCTCCTCAAGCCGCCTTACAGCCGGATCACCGCGATCGACCTCAACCGCGGCGATTTCCTCTGGCAGATTCCGAGCGGAGGCACGCCGGACCGCGTGAAGAACAATCCGGCACTCACTGGGTTGACGATTCCTCCCACGGGCGGGTTTGGTCGTCCAGTGGTGCTGGTGACCAAGACGCTGCTGTTCGCCGCAGAGGGCTGGGGAGGCGCGCCGGTGTTACGCGCGATCGACAAGAAGACCGGCGAGGTGCTATGGTCGGGTGCGCTGCCGGGGTCGGTGAGCAGTGTGCCGATGACTTACGAGGTCGGCGGCAAGCAGTACATCGCGTTTTGGGTTGATGACGCGAGAACGCGCTTGCCGTCGGAGCTGGTAGCGTTCGCCCTTCCCTAGCTAAGGCACGATCCTCGGCGGCGGCGGCGCGAGCGGGAGCGTCGCATCCTCCTTCGCCTTCTCCGCTCTCTGCTCCTGCATCCTGTGGCGCAGTTCCTTCACCGCCGAGTTGAAATCTTCGTCCCGCGCGGACCGCGCCTCCTGCTCGATAATTTCCGCCCGCATCGCCCCTATGCGCCTCGACTCGCCGTACGTGGCTGGATTCCCCTGCACGTTCAGCGGCAACAGCGCGAGCAACGCGGTCGGAATCGAGAAGTTGCCCAGATGGATGTATCGCTGGTCGATGCCGTATTGCTTGCCATCCTTCCCCTTCACCGTCCAGTCTCCGGCCGCGCGCTGCGGGCCGAGCGCGTTGAGCGAGTCCTGCACGTGGTGCACGCCCGACGCGATGGCGCTGTCGAGCCGTTCGGTTGACGTTTTGGGTTTGACCGGCGCCGGATCCGTCGGCGCCCAGAGGCGCGGGTCAAGGAACTGCGGCGTCACGCCACGCGTAGGCCCCCCGCCATCGATGACTGCGCCGGTGCCTCCTTCCGATGGCGCGGCAGGTACGGCGGGTGTGGCACTCTTGGACGGCTCGGGCGGCAACTCCGACGGCACTTCCGTCGGTGTCACGAGCGGTGCCGGCGCGACTTTACTCGTGACGCGCCGGTTGTCACCTCCGGCCTTTCGATGCGATCCCGAATCGGCGGGGACGCGCACGTAGTCGACATGCGTTTGCATGGGCTCCGGTGGGCGCGAGCCGTCGATCCAGTGGAGCGGCACGATCGCCACGCGCACGAGCACGGCGATCACGACCACGTGGATGGCGACCGAGGCGGCAATCGTCCACGGGCCGCGGCGCGCGGGGTCCGCCCGCTCGCCCGGCGTGCTGATGGCTCGGCGTCGGTCCGCGCTCACTGCGGCGGCACGATCAAGTCAGGGCCACCACGGGGCTGCGCACCTGCGAATGCCCCACGATCTCAACCTCCACCACATCGTTCGCTGCAAGCGGCCCCACTCCGGCCGGCGTTCCCGTCAGGACCACGTCGTTCGGGTTCAACGTAATATATCGCGAAATGAACGACAGGAGGACCGGGATTGGGAACACCAGATCGGCCGTCGTCGCCCGCTGGCGCTCCACCCCGTTCACCCGTGTCACGAGCGTCAGCGCGCCGAGATCATGCGCTTTGCGCGACTCTTCGCCCAGCGGAAGAAACGTATCCGAGCCCTTCGCACGCGCCCACTGGCCGTCGTTCTTCTGCCAGTCGCGAGCGGAAACATCATTGGCCGCGATAATACCCCGCACCGCCGCGGCGCATTGCGCCTCACTCGCCTTCGTCAGCTTCGCGCCGATCACCACGCCGACTTCACCCTCGTAGTCCACGCGCCCCGCACCCGCCGGCAGCTCGATGGCCGCGCCGCTGGCAACGACGCATGACGCCGGCTTGAGGAACAGGAGCGGCTCGGCCGGCACCTCGTTCCCCATTTCCTTGGCGTGCTCGCGATAGTTCCGCCCTACACAAACGATCTTTCCCGGACGTTCCATGCCAGAGTTTACCCCGTTGAGTGTGAAACGGACGCTTCATAAAATCGTGACAGTTCTGCCTTCAGCGCCGACCAAGGCCCCTCCAGACGCCGCGCCGGCGGCAGGCCCGCGAGCAAGGCGCGCCCGTACGATTTCCGCAGGACTCGCGGATCACAGAGCACGACTGCACCACGGTCCGTCGCCGTTCGGATCAGCCTGCCGAACCCCTGCTTGAGCCGGAGCGCGGCATGCGGAACCATGTAATCCGCGAACGCATCACCGCCCGCCGCCTCGATCGCCTCGCATTGCGCGGCCGTGACGGGCTCCGTTGGCACGCGAAACGGAATCCTCGAGAGCAACAATCCGCGCAACGCCCGGCCCGGCACGTCGACCCCCTCCCAAAACGATGCGGTGCCGATGAGGACGGCGTCGCCCTGCTCCCGAAACCGGCGCAGCAGGATGTCACGCGGCGACTCGCCGTGCACCAGCAGCGGCCACCGCCCCTCCGACCCGAGCGCGCGCAGCACCTGCGCGGCTTCGCGCACGTCGCGGTGACTCGTGAACAGGAGAAATACGCCGCCCCCAGCCGCTTCGATGAGATCGGCCCCCGCCTGCACCGTCCTCCGGAAGTGCAGCGCCCCATCCTCGTTCGGCGCCGGAAAATCCGACGGAATCGCGAGCACCGCCTGTCGCGCATAGTCGAACGGCGACGGGAGCACCGCCGTCACCGCCTCGACATCCTCCCGATCCAGGCCGAGGCGCCCCTCGATGAACGAGAAGCCGTCGCCGACCGCAAGCGTCGCGCTCGTCACAACGCACGTCTCGAGTTTCCGGAACAGGTCGTCGCGCAGAATCGGCGCGAGGTCGAGCGGCACCGACGCCACGGTGACGTTCCGAGCCTCCGCACCCGCGTCGCGACTGCCCCCCGCCTCGATCCAACGCACGCGGCTGCTCGCGTCGATCCCCGGGCGCAGCGCGCCGCGCAGGGCATCCGCGGCGTTCGCGAGGCGCCTTGATACGCCGCTCACCTCGTTAAGCAGCGGCGCCAGTTCTTCGGCGCGGCGGGTGTCGGTCTCGAGGCGATCGCGCACCGTTCGAAGCCCCTCGGCAATAAGCTCAACCTCGCGGAGCAGATCGTCGAGCGTCGGGCCCAAACCTGCCGCCCACACCGGCGCGTCGTCGAACGAATCCGAGAGACGCACCTGACTGTCCGACTGCACGGCGAGCCACTCGTCGAGCAGGCTGAAGAGCTGCTCGCCGAGGCGCCGCGCGGTGCCGGTCGACGGGACGAGCCGCGCGTTGACGAGATCGAGGCTCGCGACGCTGAGCAGGTCCTTGGCCGATCCCAGCCGCCGTTGCAGCGCGGGCAACAGCCCTTTTCCGCGGCGCTCAAGACGTCCAAACAGCCGCTGCAGCCCGCGTCGGGTGACCGTCTGACCCAGGTGCGCGGATGCGGCCGACTCGAGATGGTGTCCTTCGTCGATCACCAGCCGCGTGTACGCCGGGAGCACGGCCGATTCGCTCCAGTTCTGCGACGCGCGTCGGACCGCGATGTCGGCCATCAGCAGGTGATGGTTGACCACCACCACATCCGCCTGCGCTGCACGGCGCCGCGCGACGAACACGAAGCACTTGTCGAAATGCGGGCAGCGGAGGCGCGTGCAGAGGTCGGGCTCGGCCGCGACTTCATCCCACACGTCTGGCCGCGGCGGAGCCGTGAGGTCGGCGGTTGACCCATCGGTCGTGCGCTGCGCCCACTCCGACAACGCGGTGAGCTGCGCCTCGGCGCCGTCGTCGAACAGCGTGTGCCCGCCGCTCCGCGCCTGATCGAGGCGCTGGAGGCACAAATAATTCCGCCACCCTTTCAAGAGCGCGAACCGCACCTGCTGGCCCGCGAGCGCCTCCTCGAGAAACGGGAGGTCTTTCCCGACGAGCTGCTCCTGAAGCGTGATCGTATTCGTCGACACCACGGTGCGCTCGCCGTTGGCCGCCGCCCAGCGGAGCGCGGGAATCAGGTATCCGAGCGACTTCCCGACGCCGGTCCCGGCCTCGATCAGTCCAATGCCGCCGAGCGTATACAGGCGCGCGATGCGCGCGGCCATCTCGCGCTGACTGGGACGGTCCTCATAGCGGCCCGAGGCGGCGAGCTGCGCCGCGACGGGCCCGTCCGGTCCGAGCATCGCGCCGATCTCCGCGGGATCGAGCGCCACCCGCTCCTTCTCGCGTGGAACTTCCACGACGACGTACATGCGGCTTGCGGCATTGTCGATGATCCCGAACCCGATGCCATCGCCATGCACGCGCGCCGCGATCTCCATGTCCGGACCCGAGGGCTCGAGCACGCCGCTCGGATGGTTGTGCACCAGCATCTCGCCGCGCTGCGCGAAGCCCGGGAGCGCGAGCACGCTGCTGACGTCGCCGCGCGCGACGGTCCGCGCGCCGGTGATCGCACCGTCGGGGCCGACCTGGCAGGCGAAGCAGACTTCATTGCCGCCGGCGAGCGCGATCGTCGTGCGCATCGCCTTCGCCGGTCCCGTTCCGATCCGTTTTTCTTCGGCGGTGCCGGCCGCGCTCACGTCTTGAGCGGCTTCTTCTTCGCGGCCGGAAAGAGCACGTTGTTGAGGATCAACCGGTAGCCGGGCGAGTTCGGGTGCAGCGACAAATCGGTCGGCAGCGCCCCGATGTTGTGCTGCGGGTCCTCGGGATCGTGACCGCCGAGATACGTCCAGGATCCCTTGCCATAGTCGCCGTGAATGTATTTCACCCAGGGCGCGCCGTCCTCGGTGGCGAGAATCACGTCGCCGGGCTTGAGCACGGCCTTGTTGAACGACGTCGTCACGCCGTAGAAATCCGGAATCACCTGGCGGTGGTCCTGCACGAGCATCGACGCGACCGTGTCGAACTTCGCGGAGAAGTTGAACAGGGTGAACTGGCCGAGCGGCTGGCGGCGCGTGGGGACGTTCACCTGATGGCCGTCGATATCGCTCATGGAATTCACGCCCGGCGACATTTCGAGGTGCGCGCCCTGGAACGCAAACGTGTGCACCCAGTCCATCTTCGAATCCGCGTCGGGATCCATGGGCGTTCCGTCGAAGAACGGGCCGGCGATGTCCACGTTCTGCGCGGCCATCGCGAGCTCGAGCGTCTCGGTTGCGCCGCACATCGCGAAAAGAAATCCGCCCTTGTCCACGAAGTCGCGCAGCCGCGCGGCGACGGCCTTCTTCAGCGCCGGTATGTTGGAGAAGCCGTTGCGCTGGGCCGCCGCGAGATCATTGTCGCGCTGCTCTATAAACCAGGGCGCATCGCGGAAGCCGAGCTGGAGCTTGTTCTCCTGGCCCGTGAAATCCTCGTGGTGCAGGTGGATCCAGTCGAACTTCGAGAGATCGCTCTTGAGGATCTCGTCGTCCCATATCCGGGTGTACTCGATGCCGGCGTACTGAAGCGCGAGCGTGACCGCGTCGTCCCATGGCGGCGCTTTGGCCGGCGCGTAGATCGCGATGTGCGGCGCCTTCTCGAGCGTGATCGCGTCCATGTTGGCGGCGGCGATTTCCTTGCGCACAGCGACGAGTGAGGGGTCATCCATTGGCGAGACGGTCACGCCGTCGAGCGCCGCCTTGCGCCGCAGTGCCGGATCGTCAGGCAGCAGGAAGCTGCCGCCCCGGTAATTCAGGAACCACTCGGCCCTGTCGCCGGCCTTGAGCGCGAAGTACGTGAGGCCGTACGCCTTGAGGTGGTTCTGCTGTGCGTCGTCCATCGGGACGAGCAGGTGCTGCGCAGCGAGCGGGGCCGCCGCGATCAACAGCCCCGCGACCCCCGCGACTGCCCGGCGTATCACACTTTTCATGTCGCGTTCCCTGCGTGCACGGCGTCGAGCTCGCGCCGGGCCTGCGGCACGAGAGCGCTCTGCGGATAGGTGAGGATCAAGTGCTCGAGGTGGTCGACGGCGCCCTGCACGTCGCCCTTGCGGCGCAGCGTGCGCGCCCAGTCGAGGTCGGACTCGGCCGCTTCGGGCGCGGTGGCGTACTGCGTGAGGATTCTCTGCCAGATCGCGATCGCGGGACCGTCCTGATGGCGTGCGCTCTGCACGCGCGCTGCGAGCGCGAGCAGCAGCGGGGCCGCGTCGGGGAGCTCATCGGCGGCGCGCTCGAAGCGCATGGCGGCTTGGGCGCTGTCACCGCGCGCGAGCGCCAAGAACGCCGCACCGGCGGCGCGCGAGCTGTCGGCCTTCGTGCGGCTGAGGAGCGCCATCGCGGTGACGACGTCGGCCGTGATGTCCGTGGGATGGCGCAAGCCGGCGCGCGCCTTGGCGAGATCGCCGTCGTACAGCGCGAGCCACGCCCCGACTTCGTCCTCGTCGTCGAGGCTCGCACCGGCAAGGGCGGCACGCGCCTTGTCCACCTGGCCGGCACGGATCCATCCCCAGGCGATCTGCCGCGCATAGGCGCGCTTGGTCCCCTCATCGAGCTCCGCACTGTCGTGCGCGACGAGCGTTTCCGCCTCCGCCGCACGGCCGAGTTGCGTGAGCGCCCGCACCTGCAGGGGAAGCACCTGCGTGCGGATCGCGGCCGGCTTCAGTTGCGCGCGCGCCGAAACGATCAGGTCGAGCGCCGGCGCAGGTTCTCCTCCTGAGATCGAGCAGGACGCCGCAAGGAGCGCTGTCGCCGCCGAGGGGCGCATGTGATTCATCGCCGCGAACGCGTCGCGCGCGGCGAGCCACGCGCCCTCGCGTGCCGCCTCCTGCGCGAAATCGTTCCAGGTATCGAAGGCCGAATCGGCGACAGTGAGCGTCGAGATCGCGCGCCATCCGTCCCGCGCCGCACCCCATTGGAGCTCGAGCGACCCGAGCACCTTCTTTGACGACGCCGCCGGCGAGGTGCGGAGGACCGCGCGCACCGAGTCGCGCTGCGCGATCGGCGTCCCTTGCAGCGAATACACGACCGTTTGCTCGAGGTATTCCTCGGTGACCATTGCCTCCTGCCAGGCGGCGGCGGCGCCGGGCCAGAGGCCGAGCGCCGCGCGAAGCTGTGCGACTTCGATCGTCAGTGCTTTCGTCGACCCGAGCGACGCCGTTGCCTGCTGGAGCACGGTGTCCGCCGCGCCGGCGCGCCCGTCGTTGAGCAAGTCGCCGGCGTATTCGCGGTACGGGACCGGATCGTGCGGCGAAAGCTTCACCCATGTGTCGAACGCGGCGCGCGCGTCGCCCTCGCGCCCGAGCGAGCGCAGCACGCGCAGCTGAACGCCGCGGAGCGTCTTGTCCGTGGGCGCCAGCGCGAGCAGCGAGTCGAGCGTCGGCAACACGGAGTCGTCCTGCGCGAGCTGGGAAAAAATCCGCTCGAGGCCGAGCACGCCCTGCGCCGCCTGCCCCGCCGCGATGACCTCACGCCACGCCGCGATCGCCTCCCGCGCCCGTCCCGCCTGCTCGAGGTCGAGCGCATGGTTCACCGTGACACTTTGCGCCTGCGCGAGCAATGGCGTCGCCGGCGCGAACACGCCGACCGCCAGCAAGATGCCACACGCGCGAACGTGGAAGTACCTAATGAGCTCCCCCCTCGCCCTCCCCGCTCCCCCCTCCCCCCTCTTAGTCACGGTTTATCGCCATTGAGCCTGCGGAAATATTCGATTACCAACCGCCGTTCATCCGTGCTCATCCCGCGCAGCTCATTCCACTCGGGCACCCGATACTTGAGCGCTTCCTTGCCGGTCGCGGTTGAACCCGGCGGGAGGAACGGATTGCTCTGATCGCCGGGCCGCGACTCGCGCTTTCCCGATTCTTCCTTCTGGTCGTTCTCGAGCGTCTGTCCCGCATCGAGCATGCGGCGGAACAGGCGCTGCTGGCGCGCGAGGACCGTCGGGTCCACCGCGCCCTGGTCGAGCGTCTGCGCGAGCTGGCGCGCCTCGCGTGCGAGTTCCGCGGCGCGACCGCTCGCGTCGGCGTCGCCGACGTCATCGAGCTGGTTCGCGACGTCGCGCTGCGCCTTGGCCAGCGATCGCGCGCTCGACTGCATGTCGGGCGACACGCCCTGACCGCCTTTCTCGGCGCCGGCGCGCTGCACGAGTGTCTGCATCTGCCCATTCAGCGATCCCTGCTGCTGCGCGAGCTGCTGCAGCTGCGCGAGAAGCTCCGGGAGCCCGGACGCCGATTGCGACGCGCCGGCCCGCTCACGATCGCGCGCGAGCGCCGCCGCCGTTTCGCGCAACGCAGATGCAGCGTCGGTCATCGATTGCGGGGCCTGCGACGCCGTTCGCGGATCGCCAGCGTCGCGCGCCGCCTGCGCAACTTTCTGCTCCGCGTCGCTCATCGCCCGCGTCGAACGCGGCGAGACAAGCGCGGACCGCTTGGCCTGCGAGGCGAGCCGCTCCGACGCCTTCTCCACGCCCTGCTGGAGCGCGCTCTCTTCTCCGCGGAGGTTGGGCTCCGTGGGATTCTTCCTTGCCTTCTCCGCGAGGCCGTCCTGTTCGCGCGCCAGCTGCTGCATTTCCTGGAGCGACTGGTCGAGCTCGCCGGTCAGTTCCTGCTTCCACTCGTCAACTTGCTGCTTGCGTCCTTCGCCGAGCGCCTGCGACGCGCGCTCCATCGCGTCGGCGGCCTGATTCGCGGACTGCGTGCCGCCCTGCTGGCCGCCTTGCTGGTTACCCTGCTGCGCGCCTTGCTGCTGGCCGCCCTGCTTGCTCCCCTGCTGTCCGGACTGCTTCCCACCTTGCTGGCCTGTCTGCTGCTGTCCGCCGGCTTTGCCGGTCTGCTGGCTCTGCTGACCGTTTTGCTGCTGTCCCTGTGCGCCGGGAGCTGGCGGCTTTCCGTCGAGTGCGTCCTTTGCCTGTTCCGCGTCCTTGAGCGCCTCGTCGGCCTTCTTGGCTGCCGGATCCGCATTCTCCCGCTTGAGCCGTTCCTTGAGCCCCTCGAGATCCTTGGCGAGCTGGTCCGTGCGCTGCTGGAGGCGCTGCGCCTCGTCCGGCTGCTGTGCCTGGGACTTCGCGCCGTCCGCGCGCGCACGCTCGGCCTTGGCAAGCTCCGTCGCTTCATCCTTCAGCGTCTGCATCGAACCCTCGAGCGCCGCACGCTTGAGGATTTCGGCGCTTTTCTCGAGCGCCTCGCGCATTTTCTTCTGCTGGTCAGCCAGCTGCTGCAGCGACTGTTTCGCCTGATCACCCGACAGCTGCTGCGTGGAATTGTCGAGCTTCTTGAGCGCCTCGAGCATCTCCGGCGTCAGCGCTTCCTGCAGCAGCTTCTGCGCTTCGCGAAGCTTCGCGGAGAGGTTGGTGTCGAGCGCGCCGGCAGCGCGCAGCCGGTCTTCGAGCGCCTTGGACGCCTGCTGGAGCTGCTGCACGCGCGCGGCCATGTCTTTCTGCTCGCCCGCGAGCGCCTTGGCTTTCTGCGCCGCGTCGTACTTCATAGGATCGCCGGGCTGTGCGCCGGGTGCCTGGGCCGCGGTTTGGGCGGCGCGCGCAGCGGCGCTCGTCCGTTGCTCGAGTCCGGCTTGCGCCTTCGCCGCGGCCTCCGCACGGGCTGCGGCGGAGTCGCCGGCGGCGCGCGCTGCCGCGCGCTGCTCGTCGGTTGCGGGAACGCGCAGGATGAGTTCGCGGCTCATCCCCTCCTGTCCGGCGGGCGATTCATCGCGCGCCATCAGCTGCACATGCACCGCGTCGCCCGGATCGAGTGGCCACGCGCCGAGGTCGAGCGACACCACACCGGCCCAGTCAGGGATCCCGCCGCCGGCAAGCTTCTGCGCGTTGGGCGGCTGCGGCTTTCCGTCGCGTGTCACACGCCACGTCTTGAGCGTCACCGACTGGAGCCCATGATCGTCGCTCGCCACGAGCTGCATTTCGATTTTCGCCGTCGGGAGCACGAGGCTGTCCGACGCCGGCTGGAGGATCTCCGCGCTCGGCGCGGAATCCGGCACGACTTCAATTGAAAGTGGCGGCGGGACGTCGGCGATCGCCGCGCTCGCGCCGCGCGCACTCCAGGTCCAGTTTCCGCTCGCCGCAGGTGTGAAGTGCCCGCTGAAGCGCCGTTCCTGCGGCGCGAGCCGGATGCTGTCGCGCTCCTGTACGAGCCAGATTGAGGCGAGCGCCTCTGACGCGTGCCCTTCGATCGCGAGCTCGGTGCCCTTCGGCACGCGGATCGGGGCATCACCGGGCAGTGCCTCGACCGCTCGGTGGAGGTACGCCGGATAGGTCGCGCGCACCGCGACGTCACCGACGAACGGCCGGTCCACGACTCGCACGACCACCGAATCGCTCACCGCGCGTCCATCGCTCGCCACGAGCGTGAGGTCGGCATCGAGCGGACCGAGTTCGGTGGTCACCGTGCCGTTCGACACCGCCAGAGCGGTCTCGACCCACGCGTTCCCTGTCGTTCGGCGCCGCAGCGACACGGTCGAGCGTCCGGTCGCGCGGACCGTGAGCGAGAGCGTCGACCCGCGGAGTGCGCGCGTCGGCGCGTCGATGATCTGCAGGCGCGGGAGGAGCGCGCCGCGCCAGGCATCGACCGGGTGCGCGAGCGCGCGAAACCCGTCGGGACGCCGCGCGGCGACAAAGCTGGCGATCAGCACCACGGGGACGAGGGTTGCGCCCGCGATGAGAGCCGCGCGCCGCAGCCGGCGCTGCAGCTCGGGGGCGAGCGCCGCGCCGCGCTGCACCGAACCGCCGAGCGTGTCGCCCAGCCGCTGCGCGGCGCGCGCGACGAACGCGCTGGTGTCGTCCGAGAGCTCGACGATGCCGCGCACGGCGCCGCGGCGCATGTTCTGCTCGCGCTCGACTTGATCGGCGATCGCCTCGCTCGCCGCCATGCTGCCCAGCGCCTTGCCGCCGCGCCGGATCAGGTACGCGGCGCCGCCGATTGCCGCAGCCCACACGACGAACGGCACCGCGCGCGGCAGTTCAATCCAGCGTGAGCCGCCGAGCAGCAGCGCCCCCAGCGTGAGCGCAGCGACGAGCATCGCCAGCGCGCGCGTCCACGTCCCCGCGCGCATGAGGCGCGCAACGCGCGAGCGCTCCCGCGCGATCAGCTCGAAGATGCTCATGGTCTGGTCACGGCGCGGGCCGGCTCGTGATCGCGTACACGAAAAGGTTCACGCCCATGCGGAGCGCGGCCTCGTGCAGTTCGGGCGGGTCGTTGTACGTCCCCACGTCTTCCCAGCCATTTCCGAGGTCGCTCTCCCAGCTGTAGTAGACGGCGAGACGGTTGCCGAGGAATATCCCGAACCCGCGCGCGGGGTGGCCGTCGTGCTCGTGGATCTTCGGAATGCCCTTGGGAAAATCATACACGATATGGTAGATCGGGTGCGAGAGCGGCACGTCGACGAGCTCGTGGTCTGGAAAGACGCGTTTGATCTCGCGACGGAAGCTCTCGTCGATGCCGTAGTTGTCGTCGACGTGCAGGAATCCTCCGCGCGCGAGGTATTCGCGAAGCCGCACCACTTCCGCGTCGCTGAACTTGATGTTGCCGTGACCCGTCACGTGCAGGAACGGATAATCCCAGATGCGATCGTCCATGAGCGTGACGCGCGCCTCGGTCTGCTCGACCGGAAACGACGTGCGCTCGCGGATCGCGCGCAACAGGTTTGGGAGACTCGACGGGTTCGCGTACCAGTCGCCGCCGCCGTCGTATTGAAGGCGGGCAATCGTCAGCCGTGGCGCCGGCATCGTGGCCGCGACGGCGTACATGACAACGGAAAGCAGCAGCTGTATCACTCGTGGGCCAGTCGGTATGCCAGGTTGCGCGGCGCGTGCGACTCCTCAGTGAGTACGCGCGCCACCTCGCGTGCGCTCAACCCCTGCGCGCGCAGGTCGCGCGCCAGCCCACGGAGCGCGGTTTCATCGGGCGCCGCCGCCGTCGCGCCCTCGACGACGAGTACGACCTCGCCGCGCGGTGCCGCCTCCTGGTATGACTCCGCCAGCGACCGGACGGTTCCCCGGCGGAACTCCTCGAACTGCTTGGTGAGTTCGCGCGCGACCACCGCGCGGCGCTCGCCCGCACCCGCCGCCGCGAGCGCCCCGAGCGTGTCGCCCACGCGCGCCGGCGCTTCGTAGACCACCGCCGTATGGGTCAGCGCGACAATCTCCGCGATCGCCGCCGACCGCTCCCTGCCCTTGCGCGCGAGGAAGCCAAAAAACGTGAAGCGGTCGGCGGAGATCCCCGAGGCGACGAGCGCCGCGAGCAGTGCCGACGCCCCTGGAACCGGCGAGACGGTGATCCCTGCATCGATCGCCGCGCGCACAAGCCGCGCCCCCGGATCGGAAAGGAGCGGCGTCCCCGCGTCCGAAATCAGCGCGAGCGATTCGCCCGCCACGAGGCGCGCAACCAGCCGCGGCGTCGTCTTCGCCTCGTTGTGCTCGTGGTGCGCGACCAGCGGCGTCGCGATCCCGTGGCGCTCGAGCAGCGGACGCGAATGCCGCGTGTCTTCGGCGAGCACCGCGGCCACGGCGCCGAGCGTTTCCACCGCGCGCACGCTCAGGTCCGACAGGTGTCCGATCGGCGTGCTCACGATGTAAAGCACGGCCGGTCGAATTTCCCGCCCTCCGCCCGTTTGGCCGTCCTCCTCACTCCTCACCACTCGACCTTCCACGGGAGCGCGTCGAAGAGCCCCGCGGACTGGAACATGTGCCGTCGCTCGCGGGCGAGTTCGCCGATCAGGTGCGCCGGCGTCGCGCCGTCCTCCGGCGCGACCGTCCAGAGCACCTCGCCGATCCACGCGCCAATCGCGGCGCTCAGCTCCGGCGTCTCGGTGACCGGGTCGCGCGGGTGGGGGTGCAAGAGCGAAAACCGGTCGAGGCACGGGTGGCGATCGACGAGCTGCAGCCGGGCATGCTCCGTGACCGAGGGCGCGCCGTCCACGCCGCCGTCCACGAGGCGCTTCACGATCGCGGTCACCAGGTCGCGATACGCCTGAATCATCGCGGGTGGCGCCTGCACCGGCAGCGGCGGCGGCACCGGCCAGAGGCGCGTCTTCTTTCGTTCCGTGGGGCGGCCGCCGGCAAGCAGCGTGGTGACCATCGCCTCCGCGTTCGCGGGACCCGCGTCGGCAAAAAAACCGCGGGTAACGCTGCCGCCGCGCACCATGCCATAGTTGACGCTGCCGCTCTCCGCGTGCACCTCGACCACGCCGTCGTGCATCGTCGCGTGGAGGTATGCGAACACCGCGGCGGGATCGTGCACGTCGAGCTCGGCCGGCCAGGCGAGCGGATCGACCACCTGCGACCAGTACATCGTCGCGAGCTGTTCGTCGTGCGCTTCGCAGAAACAGATCTCGCCGAACTCTGCCGCCGACGGCACCATCGCCACCGCCTCGGCGATCGACAGCGCGCGAAACTGAAGGCCGTCGAGCGTCGCCGTGGCGTTCACGACCTCACCCTCCTGCAGGTAGAGCAGCAGGAGTTCCTCCGGCAGCCAGACTTCGACGTATCCGTACACCTTCGCCGCGCGGTCTCGCTTGGCGTCGGTCAGCAGGTTGCGGAGATGGACGTACGCCAGACGCGTGCGTGAAAGCAGCACGCGGTCATGCGGGTAGTGCAGCGTCGCGGCGGGAAGGGGCATGAGGTAGCGCTACCTTCCCGCCGACGTGTTTACGCTGCGTGCTGGTCGAACTTTGCCGCCAGCTGCGCCTTGGGAACCGCGCCGACGACCTGATCGACGAGCTTGCCGTCCTTGAAGAACAGCAGCGTCGGGATCGAACGCACGTTGAAACGCATTCCCGTTTTCTGATTGTTGTCCACGTCCAGCTTGGTCACCTTGACCTTGCCCTCATATTCCACGGCCAGCTGTTCGAGAATAGGGGCGATCATTCTGCATGGGCCACACCACGTCGCCCAGAAATCCACGACCACCACACCGGTGTGCTTCTCGACCTGCGACTCGAAGTCGGAGTCGGTTACCGCAATTGCATTCGCCATTGTGCTGCTTTCTCCCACGGTGAGACTTTCGCTAACCTTAGCTGCATGAGACCAACCCGTATCGCCCACGTCGGCATCGCGGCGGCGAGCGTCGACGCGCTGATTCCTTTCTATCGCGACGTCCTCGGACTGCCCGAGACACCGCTCGATGACAGCGACGGCGCCCGCATTGCCGGACTCGCCGCCGGTGACTCGCTCATCGAACTCCTTGAACCCGCGGATGCCGCATCGCCAATCGCGAAGTATCTCGCCAAGCGCGGACCCGGCATCCACCACATCTGCTTCACCGTCGACGACCTCGACGCCACGCTCGCCCGCTGCCGCCGCTCGGGGATCACACTGATCGACGAGACACCGCGCGTCGGCGCCGAAGGCAAGCGCATCGCCTTCCTGCATCCGAAATCCACCGGCGGAGTGCTCGTCGAACTGTCTGAATACTAACCGGCCGGGCAAGTGCCGTGTTCGTGCCCAGCTCAGCCGATCGGCTTGGAACAGAATCCCTTGTTCTGCAGTTCGACTATCTCGAAGACTTCCACATACCAGCGGCTCGATGGCCCCTGCACCACGGTGAAATGCGGCGACGCGGTCAGCGTCCCTTGCGTGAGGTCCACGGTGAAGATTTCGGATCCGCCGGCGCCGCGCACGGGACCCGAGACGACCGATTTGTCATGGCGCAGGCATTGGGCCTGGATGAGTAGCTGGCGCTCGACCATCGCACGGTCGGCGTGCTCGCGGAGCGGGCCCTGATTGTTGCCGAAGACGGCGCCGAGCGCCTGGATGTCCTGCGCGCGGGCCCCGGCGAGGAATCGGTCGATCGCGTCCCGCGGAGTTGCGCCGCCGGTCATGGCAGACTCGCGGACGGGGACTGTCCGGCACGCGGAGGCGACGAGCACGAGCACAAATGCGATTCGCTTCACTCTCGGCTCCGATTTCGGTGGATGAAGCGAACCTAATCGGACACGTGAATGCCAGCAAGCACTGACCATCCACAATAGATTTCACCGCCATGTTCCTCCGCCTCTGCATCAACATCGATCACGTCGCCACGCTCCGGCAGGCGCGCAAGACCGACGAGCCGGACCCGGTCGCTGCGGCGCGCATCTGCGAGGAGGCCGGCGCGGACGGGATCACCGCGCACCTCCGTGAGGATCGGCGGCACATCCAGGACGCCGACGTCGAAGGGCTGATCCGCACGCTCCGCACGCCGTTCAACCTCGAGATGGCGCGCACGGAGGAAATGCTCGGCATCGCCGAGCGGCTGAAGCCGCATCAGGTGACGCTCGTGCCGGAAAAACGGGAGGAGATCACCACCGAAGGCGGCCTCGACGTCACGCGCGAACCCGAGTTGCTGTCCGCGGCCATCGCGCGCCTCAAGAAGGCCGGAATCCGCACGAGCCTGTTCATCGACCCCGTACCGGTAATGATCGAACGCTCCGCCTTGCTCGGCGCCGACGCGATCGAGATGCACACCGGCACCTACGCGCACCACCCCGGTGACGCGCGCGCGATCAACGCCCTGCGAGACGGAGCGCGGCAGGCCGCGTCGCTGCGGCTCGCCGTGCACGCCGGCCATGGTCTCACCGCGAGGAATGTCGGCAAGGTGGCCGCGATCCCTGAAATCGAGGAACTCAACATCGGGCACTCGATCGTCTCGAACGCGGTGTTTGTTGGGCTGGCGGCCGCGCTGAAGGCCATGCGGCAGGCGATGGATGCCGCAAGATGATGGGCGATCGAAGTCAGTCATCCTTCGGTCTTCGGTCTTCGGTCTTCGGTCTTCGTTACCTGTTCCGCCCCATGCCGCTCAATCGTCTTATAAGTTGCCGCCCCTGCATCACAACCTTAGTGTTTGAGTTCTCATGAGCACCGGCTTGCTGGATTTTTTCGTCCTCGAGGGCAGTGAGTGCGTTGAGCAGCTCGACGCGCTCCTGGCACGCACGGCGCCGGGCTCGCCGGACATCGACGCGTTCGCCCGAACCGCCCGTGCGCTGCGCGGCAGCTCCACCATGGCGAGAGTCCAGGGAATCACGGATATCGCCAACGCGCTCGAGCGCATCGCGCGCGGCCTGCGCGACGGCAGCCTCCAGTGGACACCACAACTCCGCGCCGCGCTCGTCGCCTCGGTGGACGACCTCAAGATCCTGATGCGCGGCGCCCGCTCCTGGGGGAGCACCGAAGGCGCGCGCGCCTCGCAATGCACGAAAGAGCTGAGCACGTTCGCGCCGGCGCAGCGCCGCGCGGCGCCCACCCCCGTGGCCATCGCCGGCAGCGCGAGCTTCCTCGCCGTGCAGACCGCCGACGTCGCCGCCGGCCTCCAGCAGTTCGCGGACCTGCCGACCCCGGCCGCGGCGTTCGCGGACACCCTCGCGCGCATCCGCGCGCTCCGCGGCGTGGCCGCGCTGCTCGACCTCCCTCCGCTCGCCGAAGTGGTCGCGGTCGTCGACGACGCGGCGAAAGGACTCGAAATAGGAACCGCCACAGCAACCGACGCACTGCGCGGCCTCTTTCGCGCCGCCGCGATCGTGCTGCGCGAAGGATCAGTCGCCCTCAAAGCCGGCGGACGACCCGACGCGGGCACGGACGCGGTCTTCGCCTTCACTGTTGCGGCAAAGGGCTTCGTCCCTGGCCAGGGCGACGACGAGCAGGTCGTCCCGATTCACACGCTGTTTCCCGACGACGCCGGCAATCATGTCGTCCACGCAGAGCCGAACCCGCCGACGACGCCCGCCGCGCGCTTCAAGCTCGAGGTGGTGAGCCAGGCCGAACACCTGCGCCGGCTCGTTGGCGACGCGCGACTCGCCGTTGACGCGCCGTCACGCCAGCGTCTCGGTCACGAACTGCGCAGCGCGGTGCGCACGCTCGCACGCTCCGCGGCGAGCTTCGGTGAAACGCAAGTCGCGCACGCGCTTGACGCGCTCATCGAGGGCGCGGTGCACCTCGATCCGCTCGCCCTCACCGGCCTCGACGAGGCGGGCGTGCTGCTCGCGTCGCGTGTCGACACGCCGCTCGCGCCGCAAATCGCCGATATCGTCGCGCGCGCGACTCCGGTCCGCTCCGCCACGCCCGTGCCGTCCGCTACGCCCGTGCCGTCCGCTGCGCCACCGTCCTCTGTCGCTCCATCCGGCCCCGCACTGCACGAACTGCTTGGCACCGGAATCAGCGGACTCGCTGCACTGGAGAGCACGCCGCTCGCCGAACCAACGGAAGTCGAAGACGACGGAGTCGTGCCGATCCAGGATCTGCTCTACCGGGGCCGCGCGGCGCTGCGCCGTGCCGCGCAGCTCGGGCAGGAGTTCCGTCGCGCCGCATCTGCACCGAGCGCCGACGACCTCGCCGAACTGTACGACCTGCTCGAACTCGCCGAGGCAGAGTAGCGCGGAATGAAGAACGGCATCCGCGGCGCACTGGGGTTTATCCTGAGTGCGCTGCTCCTCTGGTGGACCATGAAGGACACCAGTGTGCCCGCCGTGTGGGACGTGCTCACCAAGTCGAACCTGCCGCTGTGGCTCGCTTGCATGGTGTTCGCGACGGCGATATTCCCGCTGCGTGCGCGGCGATGGCAGGCGCTGCTTGCGCCCGTCTATGGCCGCCTTCCGTTTCGCTCGCTCTGGCAGTCGACCGCGATCGGCATGATGGCGACGAACGTGCTCCCGCTGCGCGCCGGCGAGTTCGCGCGCGCATTCGCACTCTCGCGCGCGGAGCCGCAGGTGAAGTTCACCGCCGCATTCGCGTCCGTAGCGGTCGACCGGCTTTTCGACGGCACAGTCGTTCTCCTGCTGATGCTGCTCGCGACGCTCGATCCCGCGTTTCCATCGCAACAGGCCATCGGCGATCACACGCTCGCATTCTATCTGAAGCCGACGGCAATTTTTCTCGCGGTCGTGCTCGCCGGTCTGGTGGCGTTCGTGGTCGCACCGGATCGGGTATTCGCGATTTCCGACGCGATCATGCGGCGTATCGCGCCGCGCCTTGAGCCGAAGGTGCGCGGGATGCTGGAGGGATTCGTGTCCGGCTTACATGTACTGCGCAGCCCGATCCTGATCGCCGAGGTTTTCTTTTGGACTGTGCTGCACTGGCTGTGCAACGCGTTCGCCTTCTGGCTCGGATTCCGCGCCATGGGGCTTGGCACCCCGTTCTCGGCCGGCCTGCTGATTCAGGGATTGGTCGCGATTGGCGTATCGGTTCCCTCCACGCCCGGGTTTTTTGGCCCGTTTGAGTTCTTCGGCAAGGCAGGGCTCGCCGTGTACGGGGTGAGCAGCGCCACCGCAGTCGGCTGGGTGCTTGGCTTCCACGTCCTCTCATTCATTCCGATCACCATCATGGGCGTGTGGTACCTGACGCGCATGAAACTCCATTTCCGCGATTTCAGCGGCGCGGCTGGCGCGCCGACCGCAACGGCGTGACGGTGGGAGCGCCCGGTTCGCGCACCGCGCGCGTTGAGGCGCAGGCCAAGATCAACCTGTTCCTGCGGATTCTTTCGCGGGAACCAAGCGGGTACCATCAGCTCGAGACGCTGTTCCAGCGCATCGCGCTCGCCGACGCGGTAACCGTGCGGACGGGAGGCAGTGGACGGTCGCTGGACTGCCGTGGCGCGGGCACGGGGCCAGTGGAGAACAACTTGGCGTGGCGTGCGGCCGTGGCGTATGCCGAGGCGGCGGGCGGGCCGGCGAACTTCCAGATCGAGATCGAGAAGCGGATTCCGGTCGGCGGCGGCCTCGGCGGAGGGAGCGCAGATGCCGCCGCGGTGCTGCGCGCGCTCAATGCACTCGCGGAGCGCCCGCTCGACGACAGCACGCTTGCCGCACTCGCGTTCTCGCTCGGCGCCGACGTGCCGTATCTGCTCTCCACGCACGCGCTCGCGCTCGGCTCGGGGCGCGGCGAGAAGCTGTTTCCGCTCGGCGCACTGCCCGCCCGGAAGGTGCTGCTCGCGGTGCCACAGTTTGGCGTGTCGAGCGCCGACGCATTCGGGTGGTATGACGCGCAGAAGACCTCGCGCCACTCCGGCACGCGCGCGACGCTCCCGGTGGGGCGCAAGCTCGAGTGGAGGACGATCGCCGCGCTTGCAGCGAACGACCTCGAGAGCGTGGTGGCCGAACATCATCCTGAGATTTCCGCGCTCCGCGACGCACTTCGTCGCGAGGGGGCGATCATGGCGCACATGAGCGGATCCGGATCGGTGGTGTTCGGGGTATTCGAGTCGGCCGTTCCACAGCGCGCGGCGACCGGCGCTCAGATCATTGAGACATCGACGGTCGAGCGGGTAGCCGAAATCGAAACGGGTTGACGGTGGGCGGTCCGCAGCGCCGCGGCACCGACCGCGCCAAGAAAGAAAGAAAAGACCTTTGTTGCAGTTCCCTCTTGGACCATTCTTCCTGGTCAAGCAGCACGGCGTGCTCACGGGAATCTCCATCGCAGCCGTCCCGGTTGGACCGCACGCTCGCCGACTCAGGCTCGACCATCTTGGGGGCAGCGACTATCCAATGATCGATCAGCCTCATCATCAGCAGTCCCGACTTTGCAATCGTTGATTCGCGCGTGTCCTCCTTGATGTTAGAGAAACAAGGTCTTTTGCCACGGGTCTTCACGGGTACACACGGGTCTACGGCGCGCACCGAAGATCCGTGCAATCCGTGAAATCTGCGGCAAAGCTGTTGTTCAACCCGCCGTCCGCAGTTCTCTAAGCCGTCCATTCACGTTAGGTTTGTCGTGCTGCCCCCTCGTCCAACGGCAGGACAGCGGACTTTGGATCCGCGAATGGTGGTTCGAATCCACCGGGGGCAACTCGGGTCTTCCGGCTTCACTCTTCCGGCTTCGTCACTTAGCTTACAAGGCTGGGCCATGGACGGTTTGTCGGTCCCAATGCACGGATTCCGCGTCCTTACGGGGACGGGGAACCCCGCGCTCGCGGCAGAAATCGCGGGACAGCTCGGCGTCGAGCTGTGCAAAGCGACGACCAGTCGCTTTGCAGACGGCGAGGTGTTCGTTCGCATCGATGAAAATGTCCGCGGTGCGGACGTCTTCATCGTTCAGCCAACGAATCCGCCCGCTGAGAATATCATGGAGCTGTTGCTCCTGATCGACGCGGTGCGGCGGGCGTCGGCGGCGCGCATCACCTGTGTGATGCCGTACTTCGGCTACGGACGGCAGGACAGAAAGGATCAGCCGCGAGTTGCCATCGGCGCGAAGCTCATGGCGCGGATGATCGAAACAGCCGGTGCGGATCGCGTTCTCGGACTCGACCTGCACGCGCACCAGTTGCAGGGGTTTTTCGACCTTCCGGTCGATCACCTGTATGCGGCACCGGTGTTCACGGCGCACTACCGCAAGAAGCAGCTGCAGAACCTGGTTGTGGTTGCACCGGACGTCGGCAGCGCGAAGATGGCGCGCGGGTTCGCGAAACGGCTGAACGGCTCGCTCGCAATCATCGACAAGCGGCGCCCGAAGGCGAATGTGGCGGAAGTCGTGAACGTGGTGGGTGAAGTCGAGGGAATGGATTGCCTCATTCCCGACGACATGATCGATACGGCGGGAACGGTGAGCGAGGCGGCGCGCGCGCTAAAGGCGTTGGGCGCCAAGGACATCTACGTCTGCGCAACGCATGCGCTGTTGTCGGGACCGGCGCGCGACCGCCTCGCGGATGCGCCGATCACCGAGGTGGCGGTCACGAATTCGATTTTGATTCCCGACGAGCGGACGTTTCCAACGCTCTGCGTGCTGAGCGTCGGGGAGCTGCTGGCAAAAGCGATTCGATTCACTCACGCGGATCAGAGTGTGTCATCGTTGTTCGAATGATGATGGAAGGTCGCAGTTGGAAGATGGAGGATGACGGAAGTCACGAACATCTTCGGTCCTCCATCTTCGGTCGTAGTTGCAGTTTATTGCGCCGCCGGGCCGGCGAATGACCGGGCACCCACGTTGCGCACGATGTTCGATCAAGAAGGTGGATTGATATGGCAACCGCGAATCTCGCTGCGAAGGTCCGCAGCACCGCTGGCAAAGGCGCAGCCCGCAAGCTCCGTGCAGTTGGCGCAGTTCCGGCCGTCGTCTATGGCCACGGCCGCGAGCCGCAGTCGCTCGCCATCGACACATACACGCTCGAGCGCATGCTCGAGAAGGTCTCGTACAAGACCACGGTCATCGAGCTGGAGATCGCCGGCGCGGCGAACGCAAAGACGCTGATCCGCGAGATCCAGCGCCATCCGTACAAGCGCCACATCCTCCATGTCGATTTCCAGGAGCTGGTCGCCGGCGAGAAGGTCACCGTGCGTGTTCCGCTCGTCTTCGTCGGCACGCCGGAGGGCGTCCGGACCGGCGGCGGCATTCTCGACCAGGTGATGCACGAGATGGAGATCACCGTCGACCCGCTGAATATCCCGAACCACGTCGATGTGGACGTCAGCAACCTGCTGATCGGGCATTCGATCCATGTCGGCGAAATCAAGGTGCCGGATGGCGTCGAGGTGCTCGACGATGCGTCCGCGACGGTCTGCGTCTGCTCGATTCCGAAGGCAGTGGTCGAGGAAGTCCCGTCGGCCGATGCGGCGGCGGCGCCCGCAGAGCCGGAGCTCATCCGCAAGACGAAGGAGGGTGAGGAAGGCGCCGAGGCCGAAGGCGGAGCCCCCGCGGCCGAGAAAGCCGAGAAGAGCGAGAAGAAGAAGTAAGGCGCGCGCTCGCGAAACGCTGAGCACGGGTTCCGGTGAAAGTCATCGTCGGACTGGGAAATCCAGGTCGCGAGTACGCCGGAACCCGCCACAACGTCGGCTGGTGGGTTGCAGACCACCTGGCCGACGTTTGGCGTTTCGACGGCTGGAAAAAAGACGGCGAGGCACTCGTCACAACCGGCACAGTGGGCGGAAAGCGAGTGCGCCTGGTCAAGCCGCAGACATACATGAACCTCAGTGGCAACGCACTCGTGCGCTACGCACGGCGCCCGTTCTGGTCAGCGGCGCAGGACCTCATGGTGATCTCGGACGAAGTCCAGCTGCCGGTCGGGCGCTACCGGTTCCGCGCGAAGGGATCTGCGGGTGGACACAACGGGCTGAAGAGCGTGGAGGGGCAGCTCGGGACGCAGGAGTATGCGCGGCTGAGGATTGGAGTTGGGCCGGCGGAATCCGAGCGGAAGGTGGCGGTGATGAAGGATTATGTGCTTGGAAACTTCGGGAAGATGGAAGCGGTTGCGGTTCGGGAGTTGATGCCGGGGTTCGTCAAAGCGCTGGAGTTGTGGGTGAGTGAGGGGATACTGGCGGTGATGAACAAGTTCTCAGGCAAAGACGAACAGCCCAAGGGCGAGTAGACGCGTCAAACTGCCAACTGTCCCTTGGCTAACTGAGGTTCTTCGTTAGCTGCGACGGCTTTGCTCTGGGGCCGCGAAGGTCGGCGGCGTGGCGAACCCTCGAGTGAAGCGAGCTCAGCATTCGCATAACCAAGTCCGTGCGGGCATCCAGTCTCGCGTAATCCGACTTGGACAGCACTCCGAGGTCGACGGCGAGTTGCAGATGGTACGTGAGTTCGAACGCGGACGCGAGCGCGATTCCGAGGAAGCGCGAAAGTTCACGCGAGCCGGCGTGACCGCAGCCTTCGGCAATGTTCGCGGGAATCGAGGCCGCGGCTCTGCGAATCTGTGAGGTCAGTCCCGGAAACTTCCTCTCCGGCACGTTTACCGTCGCCGCGTAGATGAGCAGCACGAGTTGATGCGATTTGTTCCAAACAGTGAGTTTCCGAAAATCCTGCATAGCCGCCTCCGTTGCGCTGCATAGTGCGGCTAAGCGAGGAGGAATGCGTCACCATTTCCCTGCGCGCAGTTACCTTTCCGCGCACTCGGTATCGTCGGCTTCTCGTTCCGACCAGATACCTCAGTTAACCAACCAACGAGAAACGTGTTAACTCGTCGTAACTGAGCATGCTAAAACTAGGAATTGTTGGCCTCCCCAACGTCGGCAAATCCACCCTCTTCAACGCCCTCACGTCCGCAAAGGCCGAAGCCGCCAACTATCCGTTCTGCACCGTGGAACCAAATGTCGGCATGGTCGAGGTCCCCGACCCACGACTCGACACGCTCGCCGAAATCGTAAAACCGAAGCGCACGGTGCCAGCGGTCGTGCAGTTCGTCGACATCGCGGGCCTCGTAAAGGGCGCGGCTGACGGCGAGGGCCTCGGCAACAAGTTCCTCCAGAACATCCGCGAAACCGACGCGATCGTTCACGTCGTGCGCTGCTTCGAGGATCCCGACGTCACGCACGTCATGGGCGCCGTCGACCCCGTGCGCGACCGCGAGGTGATCGAGTTCGAGCTTGCCCTCTCCGACCTCGCCGCCGTCGAGAAGCGTCTCGACAAAGTGAAGCGCGCCTCGCGCACTGGAGAAAAAGACGCGCTCGCTGAACTACCCGCGCTCGAAAAGGCAAACGCCGCACTCACCGAGGGCAAGGGCCTGTGGCACGCCAGGCTCTCAGCGGAGGAAAAGCTCACGCTCGCCCCGCTGCAGCTGCTCACGGTGAAGCCGGTGCTGTACGCCGCGAACGTCACGGATCACGAGCTCGCGGGCGACGAAGGCCCGCACATCAAGGCACTGCGCGATGCGATCGCGGCGTCCGACGAACGCGCAGAGGTGGTTCCCTTTTCCGCGCGCATCGAAGCCGAGCTCGCGGAACTTCCGCCTGAAGACCGCAAGGACTTCCTCGCCTCGCTCGGCCTCGAGTCCGCGGGACTCGACCGGCTGATCCGCGCCGGGTATCACCTCATGGGACTGCAGACGTACTTCACCGCAGGTGAGCAGGAAGTGCGGGCCTGGACGATCCATCGCGGCGATGCCGCGCCCGCCGCCGCAGGCGTGATCCACACGGACTTCGAACGCGGGTTCATCCGCGCAGAGACCGTCGGCTATGACGACTTCGTCGCGAATGCCGGCTGGAAGGGCGCGAAGGAAAAGGGCGTCGTTCGCTCGGAAGGAAAGGAATACGTCGTGCAGGACGGCGACGTCCTGCTCTTCCGCTTCAACGTCTGACCGCCGGCGCGCGCAGCCGGTGGGCCGCAGCGCGTGCAAGGCGAACCGGCTGCAGCGCGAGCACGCGCAGGAGGCGGATCGGGTAATACAGCACGACGAGCCACGCCGGCAGCCTCACGAGTTCCCACTCACGCGGGGTCGGCGCCAGCACGCTCAGCGCGATGTACCGGGCGCGATCGCTCGCATGGTCCATCATTCCCATGTTGAACCGGTAGGGCTGGCCGGTCGACACCACGCCGGCTTCGAGAGCCCTCACGACCTGCGCCGCGCGTGCCGCCGTGCGATCTTCGTCCGCGAGCGCCGCGAGGCGCGCGGAGAGCGGTGCCCCAAGCACATCATGCGCGAGTCGCAGCGCCAGGCTCAGCGCACGCGCCGATCCGTTCGCGTTCGCGCGCTCGATGAGCAGCTCCTCGTCGGCGCCCACCCGCGTCAGCAGCTGCGCGAACGCCACGAGCCATTCCAGCCGTTCCCACTGGTGGCGGGCGCCGTGCATCGCCTGAAGCAGAAGCTGATCTGCATTGTCCGGGCTCAGCGCGGCAAATCCTGCGAGCTCAATGCGTATCGCGCGTGCGAACACTTCTTCGGCTGGAATCGACCACGGATATCGCGGCGCCGCGAACCGCCAATGCAGCTCCACGGGCACTCCGGCGTCCCGCGGCGAATACACGAAGTGGCCGAAGCTCCGCTGGAGCGCGCGCTCCTGTGCCGGCGACATCGCCGACGCCGGTGCGTAGCCCGCACGCACGAGCGTCTCGCGCGCGCGCTCGATGTCGTCCGGACGTACGACCACGTCGAGATCGACCGAGTCGCGCACGCCAAGCTCGCCGTACGCCGCCAGCGAGAGCGCCGGTCCCTTGAACGGGAGCGCCCGAACACCGTCCTCGTCCAGCGCACGCAGAAGCTGCGCAAGCTGCTGCGTGCGCGCGAGTGCGCGCGCCGCAATCGTGACCGTCTCCTGCATCACGCGCCCGGCGCAGTCGGGGGGTGACGGCGCGCGCGCGGCGCCGAGCACGCGCTGCGCGTGCGGGATGAGCCGGTGCCAGCGCGCGAGTTCAAGCCATTCGGTCCAGTCCACCGCGGCGGCCGCGCGCGCGCGAACCATGTCGAGTTCGCCGTTCGATGCGTCCCACGTGGCGCAGGCGAGCAGCAGGCCGTACGCGGGGCGCGAAACGCTCACCCGCGCACGACTCCGGCGATCGCGCGCACGAGATCGCCGATGCGCACAGGATTGGTGTGCGGCGTGGCGCGCGCGACCTGCACACCCTGCAGCAGGTGAGCGATCGCCGCGAATTCCTCCGCACGCATGCGATCGTCGAGCAGGTAATTCGCGTAGCTGTTGGCCGCAATTTCGACGAACGCCTCTCCGGGCGGCACTCGCTCCATTCGCGGCGCGTCGGGCGCGTCGCTCCGCGGGGCGAGCAGCACCACGGCGCCCAGCCGGGCAGCCTGCTGGCACCACGTCCACCCGTGGGCGCGGACCCGGAGGGCGCGCTTGTCCCATGTGGGCGTCAGTCGTGGCAGCGCACCGTTCGTGCCGAGGAGGATTTCCTCCGCATCGCGCCAGACGCGCAGGTGATCGTACCCGGGCATCGCCATGGCCGCGCCGTCGTGCACGCGGACTGCCGTCATGTCGTCAGCGAGTACGCCGAAGCCCGCGGAGGCGAACGCGCCGGCTGTGGTGCTTTTCCCCGCTTCGGCGGGTCCGCACAGTGCGATCGCAATGCCATCCACCACGACCGCGCTCGCGTGAAGGCACAGCACGCCCATCAGGCGCTGCGCGAACCCCAGCACGGGGCCGAGCAGGTAGGTCTCAGTGTCCGCGAGCGTCGACGACGGCGCCCACGTCGCCCACAGCTCGCGCCCATCGCGCGCAATGTGAAACTCCGTCGCGTCGGCGTAGCGCAGCCGGAATCCCTTGGCGCACTCATGCACGACCAGTGTCTCGTCCGGCGTTGATTCGGCTGGCGGCGTGCGATATCTCACCGCGGCGCCATCGGCCGCAGCGTGGTGCCATGGGGGCACGTCGTCGAGCGCGATCGTGACGTCGGGCACGGCAAACGGCGGCGCGTCGGGCAGTCCGAAGAGCGCGAGGTTGGACGCGAACGTCAGCCCGTAAATCGAATAGGCGGGAATGCCGCGCCCTCCCTGTCGACGGACGACCCCGCCCTCCCGCTCACCTGCGCGCCCCGGCGCGCTCCGCTGCGCTCAGCTCGCGCAGGCGCTCGAGCGAGACGAGATGTGAAGCGAGAGTCGACTGGCGGAACGAGACGGAGTCCGTGCGCGGCGCGCCTCGAGTCAGTGTCGAATCCCAGCCCCAGAGGTACTCGCCGTTGATGCAGGTGGCGGTAAGCGCCACTGTGAGGCGATCTCCCGGGATCGTGCGTAACGGACGCTCGAACGGAAAAAAGGCCTGTCCATACAGCGCGCGCGGCGCTAACGGCGAGTTCGAGAGCGTCACGCCGAATCCGAAATCGGCCTCGAACCAGATCGCGAGGCCGTCCGCGACGCTGTCGTGCGCAAAGGTCCACTCGGCATGTCCCACGGCGTTCGGCGAGTCGATCGTCGCGTAGTCCAGTGTCGTCCAGTGCACGCCTGCGCCGATCAGGTCGCCGGCGCTGACGCGGCCGCCATACCACTCCGAACGAACGCGCGCGGCAATGGCGCGCCGGTCGATACCGTGTGGACTGTCACCCATATCGGCATGATCGCGACGCCAGTTCTCGGGCGCCGTACACGGCGCAGCCCACAGTGCGTCACTCTGGGGCACCAGCGTCGCACCCGGCCGCACGAGGCGCGTGCGCGCGTCCACGAGCGTCGGGATGTGTGCCTCGAACAGCGGCAGTACTCCGCGCAGGTCGCTCAGGAGCACGTCGCCTTGCTCGGGCAGCGTGACGCGGCGCGAGTCGTCGCGGATGAACGTGATGCGATCGGCGCAGCCGTTGTCGGCGGCGAGTTGCGCGGCGAGTTCGACCGCGGGATTCAGCTCGATCGCGTACACATGCCGCGCGCCAGCGCGGCACGCGGCCACCGCGAAATAGCCGACACCGGTGCCGATCTCGACCACGGCGTTCCCCGGCCGGACGGCCAGCTGGATTGCCGAGAGGTACGCCGCGGTTCGCGCCGGATCGGCGAACATCGAGTCGTAGTCCGGAACATCATACACGACGCGGTACCTGCCGGATCAATCCTCGCGCGCCTCAGCCCGTCTTGGAGGTCATCATGCTGCCGCCATCGGCTTTCATGCTCATGTTGCCGACGGTGCGCGTGAGCGCCGCGACGTTGCCATAGACGTGCAAGCGCGGGGGAACGTAGGGCTTTCGCGCCGCGGCATTCGACGGCGGCACCCGATCCGTCTCCATCCTGTCGTCCTCTCGGCGTTCCATGGTTTCACCCTCCCCTGATTGACCGCGCTGCGGGCGATCGTTCGAGATTCCGCAGCCACTGATCGAGGACGAATACGCGGCGCACGGCAAGGACCTCGTCCACCGACCCTGTTTTCAATGTATCCGCGACGCTTCGAGTGTCAACGAACTCGCGCACGGCGTCGCCGAGCGTCGGCTGATGCGCAGCAGCGCTCCAGCGCGCCGCCTGTTCCTCAAAAAATCCGCGGAGCGGTTCCTTCGGCCGCGTCAGCACTTCGTCAGGCAGTTCACCGCGAAACGCGCGGCGTACGAGCTCCTTCCGCTGGCACCACGGCACCGGTGGTATGGAGAAGACGAACTCCATGACCCGCACGTCGAGAAATGGCCAGACAATTTCCAGCGGCACCCCCGTGTACGCGGGCTGCGCGGACTCGAGCATACCCTGCCATATCGGGTCCGCCAGGTACCGGACCGCGTCGGGCCGGGTTGCGTGCGGCACCGTGCTCGGCAGCGCAGGCAGCCGCGCGCGGGCGTCCCGCCGAATCCAGCGCCAAACCCTGTCCGCTCGCGGTACGAATGGCGCCAGAAGTCGGCGGCGCAGCCAGAGGCCCAGATGGGGATGATGACGATGAGAAATGGTGTAGCTCAGCACGCGGCGCAGGATGTCGTGCACGGGCCAGCTGCGCAGCATTGTCAGCAGTCCCGGCGGACGAAAGAGCGCGTCACCGTCTTCGCCGCTCAGCAGCACCGGCGCGACGGACGAAATCTGCCCGAGTTGCCGCACCCAGTCACGCCATTCCGGCTCGTCGAGCGGTTCTGGCGTTCGAAACGCCGTGTCGTCCGGGTCCATGAACGGCGCGGGCTCTGCGCGAACCACCTCATGCGCGATGCCGAGCGTCGCCGCGACCGCGGCCGCAAGCCGGTTTTCATCCGGAGGCTGCGCCGCCCCTGCATCGTTCGTCCACGCGCTCAGCCGGGTTGCCGGCGCCACGCGGCGCGCCGTCGCCGCGATGCTCGTCGAGTCGAGCCCGCCGCTGAGCAGGATCGCAGCACGATCCGTCCGCAGGCGGTCGCGCACCGCCTCGCCAAGTACATCGCGAAAACGCTCGACGTACTCGTCGTCATGCCCGACGCGGAGCCGTGCCGGGACCGGAAACGACCAGTACTTCCGCGGCAAAATCGAACTCGAGTCGTCGCGAACGACAAACTGATGCCCCGGCGGAAGCCGCCGGACGTCGGCGAACGACGTCGTTGATGTGTCGGCGTTGTACCCGTGCTGCAGGAACGAGACGATCGCCGGTGCGTGCAGTCGCGACGAAACGCGCGCGCGTGCCCGCACTTCATCGAGCACGTTGCTGCACACGAACGTGCGTCCTATCTCTGCCCAATATAGGGGGCGCACGCCGAGCGCGTCGCGCGCGCAGAAGAGCGTGCGCTGGCGATGGTCCCAGAGCGCAAAGCTGTAGTCGCCGATGAGCCGTTCGGTGGCGGTCTCGCGCCAGGCGGTCCAAGCGGCGAGCACCAGTTCCGCGTCGGTGGCGCTGTTGCCTGTGGCGACGCCTGCTCCGCCAAGCGCGTCGCGGAGCGCGTCACGCCCGTCGAGCCGCACGTGACCGACAATCCAGCTCCCGGCGCGCACGTCGGCTATGCTGCTTGCGGCTGTGCTGGCACTCACGGGCCCGTCGCCGCGGAGCAGTTCGGCGACGAACGTGCTCACTCCGACCCGAACGTCGCGAGCACGCGGTATCGGTCGTGCGGATCGTCGCCGGTGACGAGCACGCCGCCGCTCTCCACCCATGCATGCGCGTCGAGCGTGACGTGAGATACGCCATCCGCCCGCGCATGAGCGACGCCTATGCTCAGGCGCGCCCGTGCTCCGCCGTGCAGCAACAGACGCTCGGCCACCAGCGACTGCGCGAGGCAGCTGCTTCCCGGCAGCGACCTCGACGCACGGAGCACCGCGCGGCGGACGGTGCGCGGCCACGCGTCATCCGCGTGCGCGTCCGTTGGCACACGGCCGACGACCATCGCATGGAGGCGGTCGAACGGGAGCAGTCGGAGCCCCGTGCGCGTCAGGGCAAGCCAGGCGACGGCACGCATCGCGAGCATCTTTTCCGCGGCAGGAAGCCGCGCAAAGTTACGGAGCCGCGCCGGGAACAACTTCGAGCAACTCGCGGGAGAGGAGATCGCCGGTGAGCGCGAGCAGATCGTCGAGCGCGACATCCCGCCCAACATCGAATTCGCGGCTCACGGTGTCGGCGAGATCGCCGAGCGCCGTCGGCTGCTGCACGAGTTCCCAGATCCGCGCGCCGGTCCCGGCGAGGCCGTAATAGACGCTGTCCTTCAGGCCGAGGATAACCGCTTCCCCGGCGAGCTGGGTCGAGAGCTGGCTCCGGGATGCGACGACCCGCGTGTGCTCAGTGATGGTTGATCTCTCGAGTCCGGCCATAGGGGGCAGTTTACCAACAAGAGGGAAGAACAACCAGCGGCGGCAGGACGTAGGGGAAACCCATGACCCCGAGCACACCACCCCTAGCCCAACACGCCGTCGCTGTTACCCATGACGCTCAAGCCCAAACAGTTCCGCGTTCGGGGATATGGGTAACGGCAAAGGCGTGTTGGGCTAGGGGTTCTGCGCTCGGGGTTGTGGGTCTCTCCAACCATTCTTGACCCGCGGCTCGCTGTGAGCTAACTTCATTTGCTGTCAGGAAATAGTGGCCTTGTCCGACTGGGCGCCTGCCCGGCTGGAGCCACCCTCCTCCCGCGCTGGCAACCCGCGGGGGGCTATACGACCAAAGGAGGATTGCCGCATTGTCTCGTGAATACGAGGCGGTGTACATCTTCGACTCTGCGCTCGAAGACGCCGCCATCAACGACAAGATCGCGAAGTTTCATGGGCTTCTGGGTTCAACTCAGGAGATCAAGCTCGACCACTGGGGTCGCCGCCAGCTCGCGTACAAGATCGGAACGCGCGAGACAGGCTACTACGTGGTCGCCCGCTTTCACGCCGAGTCGAAGACGCTTCCCGAGTTCGAGCGCGCGCTCAAGCTCGATGACGGCGTCGTTCGCTATCTGATCTCGGTGCACGAGCACGAGCTCGGTGCGCCGCCAATGACCGAAGAGCAGCTGGCCGCTCGCAAACAGGGAGACGATGACGATGACGATGAGGACTGACACGATGCGGCGGACCAAGAAGTCGTGTCCGATCACCGAGGCGGGGATCCGCTTCGTGGACTACAAGGACGAACGCCTTCTCGCCCGCTTTATCACGGACAACGGCAAGATCCTTCCCAGCCGCCTGAGCGGCGTGGATGCCCGTCACCAGCGCCAGCTCGCCAAGGCCATCAAGAAGGCCCGCTATCTGGCACTGCTGCCGTACACCCGCGGGGCTCAGACGTAAGCTGGACAACCAAGTACGATGACCCACGTCGCCTCCGAGTCACCCACTCCGGCGGATCGCGAGCGGGGATGGTGGCGCCTGGGGCTGGCCACGCTGCTGTTCCTGTTCGCGCCGGCGATCCCGATGCTGCGGATCCTTCTGCCGGTGGATCAGGTGGTGGTGCTCATCGCGCCGGCGATCGCAGCGTGTGCGGTGGCGGGATGGTGGGCCGGCGGGCGCCTGCCGCTGGCGCTCGCGTGGGTCGCGATCGCGGGCTGGGTGCTGGTGATGTTCAGCGCGTCGGCGGGATCGTTTGGCTACCTCGTGTGCGGGTGGTCGGTGCTGCTTGCGGCAACGTTCGCGGCGCAAGTGATCTTCACCCGGCGCGAGGGAGCGCGGCCGTTATCGCCGCAAGCGTTCGCGACGATCGCGGTGACGCTCGTGCTCGCCGCGGGTGCGACGTTCGCGACCAAGCAGGGACCGGCTACGATCGTGCAGATGGTGTCGACCGAAGCATCGAAGCGCAGTGAGCAATCGATCGCTGAGTGGCATCAGGCCACGTCATCGAAGGAGTGGATGGATTTCTTCGCGAGCAAGCCGGATGCGAAGACGATCATCGACGGGATGGAGTCGCAGTTCGAAGCGGCTCCCGCTGTGGCCGCGACCCTCTTTCCGTCGCTCGTCGCACTCGAGTCGCTGATTGCGCTCGCCATCGCGTGGGCGCTGTACCATCGGATGGGACGCGAAAGGCTGGGACCGCCGCTCGCAAGGCTGAGGGATTTCCGGTTCAGCGATCAGTTCGTATGGGGGCTGGTTGCGGGACTGGCGCTGGTCGTGGTGCCGGGGTTCGCGCCGATCAGTGCGGTCGGGGCGAACCTGTTGGTGTTCTTCGGCGCGCTGTACGCGCTGCGCGGCGTCGGCGTGGGTCTCTGGTTCTTGTCACCGGGCCCCATCATGATGACGTTTTTGATCGTGTTCGCGCTGGTGTTTCCCCCCGTGCTGGGCGTGCTGGGCGTGGGGCTTGGAGTCGGGGATACGTGGATCAACTGGCGCGCCCGGGCCAGGCCGAAAACCTAACGATCGAGGATTACAATGGAAGTCATTCTGCGGCAGGCGGTCGACAAGCTCGGACATCCGGGCGATATCGTGAAAGTCTCAGCGGGATATGCGCGCAACTTCCTGCTGCCGCGCGGCGTCGCGTACGAGGCGACGGCGGGCAACAAGAAGCGCATTGCGCAGGAGAAGGATCGGCTCCAGGCGGCCGAGAATGCCCGCGTCGCGTCGGCGCAGGAATTCGCCGCGAAGCTCGAGCAGGTCTCGCTGACCTTCTCGGCGCGCGTCGGTGACGAGGGCAAACTCTTCGGCTCCGTCACACCGGCGGATATCGCCGAGCAGCTCAAGGCCCAGGGCCTCGACGTCGAGAAGCGGATGATCGACCTGCACGAGCCGATCCGCGCGCTCGGGGTGTACAAGGTGCCGATCAAGCTCCACGCCGATGTGAAGCCCGAGATCAAGGTCTGGGTCATCAAGGCGTAGCCAGTCAGGCTCACAGCTTGCCGCTCACGGCTTGCTGCTCACAGCTTGAATCCACAAAGCCTGCAGCTCAAAGCTTCCTCGCGGAAGCCATGGGCTGCAGGCTTTGTGGACTAAGCTGTGAGCGGCAACCTGTGAGCGGTTAGCCGTGAGCTGAACTCACCATCCGGCGGCTAAACCGTTATTGTTGCACTCGACGGAACTTTCGCTGTTAGCGCGTCTACTATCTGACAAGTCCAAGAGTCATCCCCCGCCCCACATGGAGTCGACTCCGGTTAATAACGACGTGACCACTCTCGCCCGCCGCGCCGCGGCGATCTGCGCCGACAACAAAGCCAGCGATGTCGTATTGCTCGACCTGCATGGCGTGACGGACATGACCGACTACTTCATCGTCGCTTCCGGAACGTCGGACACGCATGTTCGCAGCGTCGCCCAGCACGTCGTCGAGACGCTCGCGAAAGACGGCGTTCGCGCGCATTCGGTCGAGGGATTGTCGCAAGGGCGCTGGGTATTGCTCGACTACGTCGATTTCGTCGTGCACGTGTTTCATCCGTCGCTGCGCTCGTTCTACCAACTCGAGCGGCTCTGGGGCGATGCCCCGGCCCTCGCCGTCTCGCCCTGAGGGGGCTCTGCTGATGCGCACGCGTCGCGATCTTCTCCGCTCGCTCTCCGCCGCCGTCTTTGCTGGCGCCCTGCTGTTCGGCGCGTCTGTCGCCGGCGCGCAGGGTTACTACGGACAGAATCAGGTGCAGTACCAGCAGTTCGACTGGCGTGTCCTGCGCACCGAGCACTTCGACGTGCACTACTACCCGCAAGAGGCCGCCGGCGCGAAGATCGCCGCGCGCATGGCCGAACGCTCGTACGCCCGCCTCTCGCGCGTGCTCAACTACACGTTCAAGGAGCGCAAGCCGATCGTCATCTTCGCGTCGCGCGGGGACTTTGCGCAGAGCAATGTCTTCGGCGATCTCGGCGAGGGCACCGGCGGCGTCACCGACTTCCTGCACCAGAGCGCCACGTTCTTCCTCGAGATGGATCTCTCGGAGACCGAGCACGTGATGACGCACGAAATGGTGCACCAGTTCCAGTATGATGTCTTCTCGCGCGGTCACGCCGGCAACGGCATCGAGTCGCTCGCGCAGACGCAGCCGCCGGGATGGTACATGGAAGGCATGGCCGAGTACCTCTCCATCGGCCCAAATCACCCGGCGGACGAAGCGATTATCCGGGACGCAGCGCTGAACGGCAACCTTCCCGCCATCAAGGCGACCGAGAACGGACCCGTCCAGTACCTGGATTACCGCTTCGGAGAATCGTTCTGGCGCTTCATCGGCCAGCGCTGGGGCGACGAGATCATCGGCGAGATCCTCGCGTCGACGCCGACGCTCGGCATCGACCGCGCCTTCAAGCGCCATACCGGCTTCGACCTCTCCGAGCTCAACGACGAGTGGAAGGAGACGATGCAGACCACGTACCTGCCGGGCATCGCCAACCTCGACCGGCCGCGCAAGGTGGCGCAGCCGCTGCTCAATGAGAAGCGCACCGGCGGCGTCATCCCCGTCTACGTCGCGCCGGCGTTCTCCCCCAACGGCCGGCAGATCGCCTACATCTCGAGTGGCAGCCTGCTGCGCGCGGAGGTCTTCCTCGACCTGTACCTCGCCGACGCGACCACCGGCAAGCGGATCAAGCGCCTCACCCACAGCGCGCTCAATCCGGAGTTCGAAGAACTCCGCTACGCATATTCGCAAAGCGCGTTCTCACCGGACGGCCGGATCCTCGCGTTCACCGCACAGACCGGCGGCAAGGACGTCATCTATCTCGAGAACGTGAAAAATCTCGACATCGAACGCCGCCTCGACACGGGCCTCGACGGGATGATCGGACCGACGTTCTCACCCGACGGTAAGCAGATAATTTTCAGCGGTGCGAAGGGCGGGTTCACGAACCTGTACAAGATCGACGCCGACGGCCGGAACTTGCAGCAGATCACCACGGGAGACTGGGCCGCGTTGATGCCGGCATGGTCCCCCGACGGGCGCCGCGTCGCGTTCGTGAGCGATCGCGGGCCGAACACCGATTTCCAGACGCTCAAGTTCGGCAAGTGGGAGATCAACGTCCTCGACCTGCAAACCGGCAACATCGACGTCATCCCCGGCCAGGGCGGAAAGAACATCAATCCGCAGTGGGCGCCCGACGGCAAGTCGCTCGCCTACGTCAGCGACCGCACCGGGATCGCGCAGCTCTTCATCTATGACTTCGACGCCAAGGAGCACTACCAGATCACGAAGTTCATCGGCGGCGTGCAGTCGATGACGGAGAACTCGCCGGCCATCACGTGGGCGCGGCAAGCCGACAAGATCGCGTTCACCTTCATGGACGACGGCCAGTACACCATCTGGACGCTGTCCAATCCGCGGCAGCTCAAGAAAGAGCCGTACCGCGAGCCGCCCAAGGTCACCGTCGTCGCGCAGATGACGCCGGCCGATTCGGCCGTGCAGCGCGCATCACAGGCCGCCGCAGCGATCGACGCAATCGCGCGCGAGCAGGAGGCAAAGGCCAATCCGCCCGCCGCTGCGCAGCCGGACAGCATGCGGGGGCGTCGCGTCTCGGTGTATCGCGGGCCATCCGGACTCCGCGCGTCGGATGAACTCCCTGCGGCGGGTCAGCCGGGCTCCGAGTCCCCGGTCTCCGTCGCGGCGCTGCTCGACAGCACCGCGCTGGCACTCCCGAATCCGGCAACGTTCACCGATGAGCCGTACAAAGCAACGCTCAAGCCGATCGGCGTCCAGCGCCCATCCATCGGATACGCCCAGGACAACTATGGCCAGGGCATATTTGGAGGGACGGGCATCATCTTCGGCGACCTGCTCGGCAATCGTCAACTCACCACGGCGGCGGCGATCAACGGACGCGTCGACGAGGCGCAGCTGCTCGTCGACTATGTCAGCCTCTCGCACCGCCTGAGCTGGTCGGCAGGCTTTCAGCAGCAGCCCTACTTCTTCCTCGCGGGCGCTGCGCAGGGCGCGCTGCCCTCCAATGAGTATCAGGTTTCCGAGGAGCTCGACCGCTTCATCATTCGGTCGGCGTTCTTCACCTCGATCTACCCACGCAACCGCTTCCAGCGATTCGAAATCGGTGCGTCTGCCACCAACATCGACCGGTCTGCCGAGTTCGTGAGCGAGATCGCCGATCTCAACTCGGGGTACACCACCGGCTTCTACGTCGACAGCATCAAGGGAACCGGCGCGTTCGACTTCGCGTCGCCATACGTCGCGTACGTGTCGGACAACGCCCTGTTCAACGGCACCGGCACCGGCATCTACGGCCACCGTTATCGCTACCAGGTCGGGACAAACCTCGGCACGCAGAACTGGATGAGCTACATGGCCGACCTCAGGCGCTACGACGCCATCATCTTCAGCTACCTGACGATCGCCACACATCTGTACGCGAACGTGAACGTCGGCAGCGGCGAGACGCTCTTCCCGCAGTACCTCGCCAACCCCTATGCCCCCAGCTACGTGCGAGGGTACGATCGCGAACAGTATTTGCAGTCGAATTGCGGTGCGGCGGGCACCACCACGGTCGGCGTGACGTCCGCGTGCTCGTCGCAGCAACTGCTCGGCAGCAGGACGGTCGCCGCCAGCGTGGAACTCCGAGTCCCGCTCATCCGGCGCTTCGACCTCGGGTTCATCCCGCTCTCGATGCCGCCGATCGACGGAGAAGTCTTCTACGACGCCGGAATGGCGTGGTCGGGGGGCCAGTCGATCTCGCTCACGCGACCGGGGAACTATGACCCGAGCACGATGCGCTATCCGCTGCGCAGCTTCGGCTACGGAATCCGGATCAACGTGTTCAACATCGCGCTCGTGAAACTCGACTACGCCATTCCCCATGACTCGTTCGACAGCAAGGGCTACTGGTGGTGGTCGATCGGGCAAGCGTTCTGACGGCCCGTTAGTTTGCGGGGTGCGCTACCCGCTCATTCTCGCCCTTGCCGCCACGCTCGGCGCGTGCTCTCACGGCACGCCGGGCTCGCACCCTCCGCTCCCGGGCGGCACCAACGGGCCTGACGCCATCCTGCTCAGGCTCGTGAGCGGCGGCGGGACCGCGAAGGCGTACCGCTGGAACTCCGACTCCGTTCTCTGGTCGTCACCGCAGCGCGTGCCCGCGGTCTCGGAGGCGCTTGCGTTCGACGACGGGCAGGGCTCGCTCGCCTACGTTGACTCGCGCGGTGAACCCGGCCGCCTCGACCTGCGCGTCGGAAGCGCGTCAGCGGCGGCGACCACCCCGCTGACCGATCTCACGAGCGTGGACGGGTGGGCGATCTACGGGATCACCCCCAAGCACGAAGTGAGCCGCCTGACGCCGAGCGGCACCTGGACGTTCAGTCCAAGTCCACGTGCGCGCGGGCTCCTTCCGCTCCCTGACGGATCGCTCGTGCTGTTGACTGACGCCGGCAACCGGCACGACCTTCGCCGCCTGCACCCGCCGGAGCCACGCATCACCGAGACGACGTCGGTCCCTCACGCGGACCTCGTCGTGCGGACCGATCTCGGCGACCGGCTCTTTTTCATCGGCGACTCCGGCGTCACGGGCGTGCGCACACGCGACCTGACGCGTACCAAGAACATCCGTCTCTCCGGCCACGCCGTGGACGCGGTGGCCACGCCGAGCGGCGACCGGATTTTCGTCGCGCTCAAGGGCAAGAAGTCGGTCACCGTGATCGACCGATTCAAAGAGGCGGTCGACGGCACGATCGACACCGACGAGCCCGTCATCGCGCTCCGCATGGACCCTGACGGCCGCTACCTGCTTGCGCGGACCAGTGATGGCGACTCGATCCGCATTATCGCGATCGGCACCGCACGCACGATCGGCGCGGTCCGCTCGCGCTGGCGCGCCGACCTTCCGCTCGTCGGGCCGGACGGCGGGATCGCGGTGCTCCAGGACAGCGACGTGGTAATCCTGGACGCCGAATCGCATCGGGAGCGGACGCGCTTCCTCGGCGGCGCGTCGGATCTCTGGGCGCTCGTTCGCTGGAACGGATTCCGGCCGCGCGCCAAGGGACTCGACGTGCCGGTGGTCTTCGACGCGGACTCCGATTCCACCGCGATCGACAGCATTGCCGCGGACAGCGCGCGCGCGGCGCTCGCCGCCGCGGCATCCGCAGCGGCAGGCTCGGCAGTGCGTCCGCCTGCAGCATCGTCGGCCGCGCCGCCGGCGGGGAACCCGGCGCAGCGACCGATCATCGGCGCTCCCGTCCACGGCACCTTCACGCTTTCGTTCGCCGCGCTCCTGTCCCCGGACCGTGCGCGGACACTCGCGGCTTCGATTACCGTGGACGGACACACCGCGCGCGTCGTGCCCGGCGTCAGCGGCGGCGTTCCGATTTACCGTGTGGTGTACGGGCCGTACGACACCAAGGAGGACGCCGATCGCGCCGGCAAGCGCACAGGCCTTCCCTATTGGGTGTACGAGGGCGCGCCGTGACAGCTCCGCGCCACCCGCGGCAGTCGGCGACGACGTGGTGGGAAGACGAAGGGCGCAGGATCGCTGGGCAGCTGCACGAGGTGTCCGCCGCGCTGGTCGTCGGACCAAACGCAGACCATTCGGCGCGCGTCGCACTGGGCATCGCTCGCGCGGAAAGTGAGCGCCGGCACGTCGCGCTCGGCGATCTCGTCGGCGACCTCGCGCCGCTGTACGCCGTCGCCGGCGGTGAGGACGCGTTCGGCCTGTCCGATTGCCTCCGCCAGGGGCTTCCGCTCAACGATATTGCGCGGCCGGCGCCGGATCGCGACTCGCTGTTCATTCTCCCGGCAGGCTCACCACCCGTCGCGTGCGAGGAAATCCTCGGGCACGAACGCTGGCGCAAGCTCGTGAACGGCTTCGCCAAGACCGGCGCGCTCCTCCTGTTGGTCGCGGCGCCGGGAGGGCCGGGATTCGACGCGCTCGCCGAGGCGACAGGCGGCATCGTGCTGGTCGATGCACAGGCCGCCCGCACCAGGGATCCGCGCGTGCTCGCGGCGGTCTCCGCCGCGCCCGAGGCACGGCCGACTCCGCGCGCCCCCACGGCTCGCGGCAGCCGCCGCACGATGGCCGTCATCGGCGGCGCCGCGCTTGTCGCAGTCGCCGTCGTGGCGGCGGCGTGGTCGGCGCGGCACCGCGTGCGGGTCGTGCCGGCTCCGGCGCCGCGTGCCGCGGCACCGGCAGGCGCGCGCACCACTTCGCCGGTCGCACCGCTGCGCGCGGACACCGTGCGGCTCGCCGATCCTGTCAACCCCGCGGATACATCCGGCACGACGCCTTTCGCCGTGGAAGTGATGGCGGCAAACACCCTCGCGGGTGCAAATTCATATCTCGCCGACCACGCGCGGAGCGCGGTGCTCCGCGGCGCGTCGGTGTCGCCGGTGATCGTCGGCGGATCTGCGAGTCTGTGGTACAGAGTTGTCGTCGGCGCGTGGCACGTTCGCGCGGGCGCCGACTCGCTCCTCGCCGCGCTGCGGCACGACGGGCTGGTGCGCGGCGACGAGGGACGCGTAGTGCGGGTGCCGTACGCGCTGTTGATCGCGGACAAGCTGGACAAAACGAAGGCGCTCAGCCTCCACGACGCGTGGCGGCAGCGCGGATTCAACTCATACTTGCTGGTGCAGGACGACGGAACGATACGCCTGTTCGCGGGCGCGTTCGAGACAGCGGCCCAGGCCGCGTCGCTGGCCGCTGCGCTCCGCGCGGCGCGAGTGGCGCCGGTCCTCGCATACAGAACCGGGAGAACGTACTAAGTGCGGTTGACGAAACTCGAGTTGCACGGATTCAAGTCGTTTGCGGACGAAACCGAGATGCTCTTCAACACGGGCGTCACGGCCGTCGTCGGCCCGAACGGCTGCGGCAAGTCGAACGTGTCGGACGCCGTCCGCTGGGTGCTCGGCGAGCAGCGCGCGCGCATGCTGCGCGGCGCAAAGATGGAAGAAGTGATCTTTCAGGGATCGTCCGCGCGAAAGCCGGTGAATCTCGCCGAAGTCTCGCTGCACTTCTCCAACGAGGACGGCGGACTGCCGGTACCGTTCCAGGAAGTCGTCATCACTCGCCGGCTGTCGCGCGCCGGCGAGAGCGAGTATTTCCTGAACCGCGCGCCCTGCCGGCTGCGCGACATTCACGACCTCGTGCGCGGCACTGGCCTCGGCGCGGACAGCGGCGTAGTGATCGAGAGCCGCATGATCGACGCGCTCCTCTCCGATCGCCCGGACGACCGGCGTGAGCTGTTTGAAGAGGCTGCGGGCGTCGGGCTGTATCGCGACCGCCGCCGCAGCACCGAGCGCAGCCTCGAGCAGACCACCGCCGATCTCTCGCGCCTGGACGATCTCGTCAACGAGGTCACGAGCCAGGTGCGCTCGCTGGCGCGCCAGCGCAAGCGCGCCGAGCGCCACGGCGAGATTACCACGCGCCGGTTCGCCGTCGAGCTCACGCTCGCGTCGCGCGAAATGGCCGCGTGGAAGGACGAACTCGGCCGCCTCGATGCGACACTCGAAGAACTTCGCGCGAAGGCGCCCGACTCGCACGCGGTCGTGCTCGCAGCCGAGCAGGCCCGCGACTCCGCGCACGCCGCGCGTGCCGCCGCCGAAGCGCGGCGCCACGAGCGCGACAAAGTGGTGGGCGAGGCGCGTGGAGCGCTCCTCACGCTGCAGGGCGAGATTGCCGTCGCCGAAGAACGCCACCGGAATGCTCTCGCGCGCCGCACGCGCGCCGAACACGAGCGCAGCGAGGGTGCGGCGCTGGGTGAACGCGTCGTGGCAGAGTACGCCTCCGCACGGGAAGAAGAAGAGCGCACCGAAGCTTCGCTCGGCGAGGCCGTCACGGCGCTGCAGCACCATGTGGGCGCCGAGGAGGAGGCCCGGGGCGCCGTGGCCGTAGGACGCGATGCACTCGAGCGCGCCGACCGCCTCGTGCGCGAACTCCGCGACCGGCTGCGCCGGCTCGAGCTGGAGCGCGAAGGCGCAGAGCGCGAACTCGCGGACGTCGCGCAACGCTCGCACCAGCTTGCCGGCGAGCACGAACAGCTCGCCGCGCAACAGCGCCTCGCGCAGCGCGAACTGGAGATCGCCAGCGACCAGCTCGCCGTCACGACCGCTGCCGCCACCGAAGCCGACGCCGCGCTCGCCGCCGCCCACGAGGCCGCGCGCGACTGGCGTGAGCGCGATGCGGGCGCGCGTGCGGAGGTCCGCCGCGTGGAGGAAGAGCACGCCGGAATGCACGGCAAGCTGAGCGCGCTGGAAGGCCTCGAGCGCGAACGCGTCGGCCTCGCCCCCGCGGCGGCTCGCCTCCTGCGCGACCGCGAGCAGTTCGGAGCCGGCGCCGTGCTCGGGCCGCTCTCGGATTTCATCGGCGCCGACGCGGCGACCGCGCTGCTCGTCGAGCGATTCCTTGGTCCATCGGTCCACGCTGTGGTCGTGCGCGACCGTGCCGCGGCGGACGCTGTGCGTCAGTGGCATGCGCAGGCCAACCCGGGCCCGCTGCTGCTCCTCCCGCTCGACGCCAGGGCTGCCGCGCCGGGCGCCGACTCCGACATCCACGGCCTCTCGACGCTCGTGCAAACGGATGGCCCCGTGCGCGCATGGGTGAGCGCGCTGCTCGGTCACGTGCATGCGGACGACTCCGGGAACACGTTCATCGACGCGCGCGGCGCGGTCTGGCTCCCGGGCACGCAGGCCGGCGCGGGGCCGCTGCGCCGCCGCGCGGAACTCACCGAGCTCCGGGCCGCATCGGCGGCGATGGACGCGATTCGCGCGGCAGCCGCGGCGGCGCTCCAGACCACCCACGCGAGCCTCGAACACGCCGAAGCAGCCGCGAGTGCAGCGGCCGACGCGGCCACGCGCGCGCACCGCGTGATGCAGGAGAGCGCGCAGGCCCGCGCCGAGCGCGAACGCAACAACCTGCGCACGACGCGGGAACTCGCCGACGCCGTCGCGCTTTCCGAGCGCCTCGGCGGACGTCGTGACGAACTCACCGCCCGTGTATCCGAGGGGATCGCGACGCAGGACCGCGAAGCCGTTGCGCTCGCCGCCGCCGACGTCGCCGCCGTCGCGGCGCGCGAGGCGCTGACCGGGGCCGACCAACTCCAGGACGCGGCG
>JBOHTH010000115.1:0-23587 GCA_050733535.1 Gemmatimonadaceae bacterium
CAGCGGCTCGACGGATGAGGGCGACCCGATCTGCAGCCCGTGATTTGGCTGGCTGAATAAAACGACGCGGGCCCGGCGAGGCGCCGGGCCCGCAAGTTTTCAAAGTGCTGGGAGGGCGATGAAGCCCAATGCAGGATCCTGGGGGCATCCCCGATTGGATACAAAGTTCGGGGACATCGACCCACACATCTCACGCTGGAGCATGATAATGCAGCCGAACAAGAAGGGCTTCACGCTGATCGAACTTCTGATCGTTGTCGTGATCATCGGCATTCTTGCCGCGATCGCGATTCCGAAGTTCGCCAACACGAAGGAGAAGGCGTACGTCGCGTCGATGAAGTCGGACCTGCGCAATCTGGTCACCGCGCAGGAAGCCTACTTCTCGGACAACAACAGCATGTACGCTGCTGGGACCGCGAACCTGGGCACGAACTACAAGGCGTCGAGCGGCATCACGGTCGCGATCTCGGGCGCCACGGGAACCGGCTGGTTCGCGACGGCGACGAGCGTCTCGACGGCGAGGACCTGCTACATCACGCTGGGCAGCGGCTCGACGGATGAGGGCGACCCGATCTGCAGCCCGTGATTTGGCTGGCTGAATAAAACGACGCGGGCCGGGCGACATTGCCCGGCCCGCGTTATTTTCCCACCCATGTCCGGCGCGTTTCTTACCATCGCGGGTGCCGCGGCTCTTCTTCTCGCCGGCGGGTGGTGGGTTGGGCGGCGGCTTCGCGCCCGTGTGTCATCGCTCGAGGCGGAACTCAAGGCGGCCCGCGCGCAGAGCGAGGCGGTTGCCCGCCTCGCGAGCGCCGGACGGGTCGCCGCCGGCCTTGCGCACGAAGTGGGCAATCCTCTCTGCGCCATCACCAACTACGCGCACTCGCTGGAGCCGAAAGTCGCACCCGAGCTGCGGCCCGTGTTGCAATCGCTCCAGCGCGAAGTCGCGCGCATCCAGCGGATAATGGATGGCATGATCGACTACGCGCGCCCGCGCGACCCCGGCGCGTCCGGCGCCGACGTGAACGTCGCGCTGCGCGAAACGCTCAGCTTCCTTGGCGACCAGGGCGTCCTGCGCCGGATCACCGTGGATGAGCAACTCGACGCCGCCGAACTCCCCGTCCCAGGGACCCCGCTCGAGCTGGAGCAGGCGTTCGCAAACCTGCTCCTCAACGCCGTCGACGCGATGCCCGGCGGCGGGACGCTCGCGGTGTGGACCAAGCGCCTGGCGCGCACGTCGCTCGTGGAAGGTTCGCCACGGCGCTCCGGCGACGCGTCGGCGCCCGTTCCATTCCGCCGCGAGGAGCGGATGGAACGCTGGATTACGTCGCACGAGATTGCGCAGGTGGTGAAGATCGTCGTCGCCGACAGCGGCCACGGCGTCGCGGACGGGCATGAGGAACGGATCTTCGAGCCGTTCGTGACGACCAAGGCTCCAGCCCACGGCACCGGGCTCGGCCTCTCGATCGTGCGCGGCATGGTCGACACGATGGGTGGCCTGGTGTGGGTCCAGCGTTCGCGCGAAGGCGGCGCCGCATTTCATATCGTGCTTCCGGTGTACGCCGCGCGCTAAATCGATTCGCCGCGCGTTCGCGCGGTGACGCTCGGCGGTCGCAGCGGTTGCACATTGTGCGCCATGCAGTCGTGCCGGGCGTTCACCCTCGTCGAAGTGCTCGTGGCACTTGTCCTCACGGGCGTTGCCGCGGTCGGCCTCGTCACGGCGCTCACGGGCGATCACCGGCTGCGCGCAGCAGCGGCGGCTCATAGTTTTGCCGCCGGCCGGGCGCGCGAGCGGCTCGATGTGCTGGCGATGCTCCCTTGTTCCGGCGACGCGTCGGGTGCCACCACGTCGGTCTGGGGAGTCGAGCGTTGGCGTGCGCAGGCGTCACCGCCGGTGTGGCGGCTGACAGACTCGATTGTCCCGCGGCCGTTGGCGGGGGCCGCGGTCGCGCCGGTCGTCATCGTGGCCCGCATCGCGTGCCCCAGATGAAATGCCGCCGCGGGGCCGGACTCGCGGAGATGATCGTCGCGCTCGTGCTGGCGGCGGTTGTGTCTGCGGCGGGGGCGACGGCGCTTGCAGGCGCCGAGCGGTACGCGCGCGTCGCCCGTGCACAAGCGGCCGCGCGCCGCACGCTGCGGGAGGCACAAGCCGTTCTCGTGTCCGAGCTCGGCGCGGCGACGGCAGATTCGCTGCGCGTCCGCGGAGACACGGCGGTCGACTACCTCGGCCTTGTTGGCGTCTCGGTCGTATGCGCTTCGTCGGGCGCCGAGCTCGTGCTTCCGCCGGACGTCGCGTCGGGTGGCTATCCATATTCGTCGTGGCGCGCGGCGCCGGAGCCTGGAGATCTCGTCGCCGTGTTCGACAGCGCCGGGGGCGGAGCGTGGCACGCCGCGACTGTCGATACCGCGTCGGCGTCCACCGACGGCTCTGGCTGCACTCCCTCGACCGGCCTGCTCTCGGCGACCGACAGCGCGGCGAGGCGAGCCGTCACGCGAGTGCTGCTCACGGCTTCGCTTGCGGGTGCCGCGCGCGTGGGAAGCCCTGTGCGCGTCGTGAGGAGCGCGCGTTACGCGCTCACGCGTGCGGCCGACGGGACCTGGTCGCTCTCGTACCGGAGGTGCGACGGCTCCGCGTGCGGCGTCGCGCAGCCAGTCGCCGGTCCATTCGCCGCGCCACGCGACTCGGGGCTCGTCTTCATGGACATGGCGGGCGAAGGCCGGCTCGATGTGTCGCTCCGAACGCCGGCCGCCGCGCCAGGGGCACCGCCACAGTCCGCCGTGCTTCGGATCGCGCTTCGCAATCGAAGCGATGGTCTTCCATGACGGGCGACGGCGTCGGCGCGCGCCCGGGGTTTGTCCTGCCGCTCGCGCTCTTCATGCTGACGGTGCTCGGGTTGCTCGGCGCGCTGCTGCTCGAGGATTCGGTCGCGGAGCTTCGAATCGCACGGGGTGAGGTCGCGGGCGCGCGGGCGGAGGCCGCCGCGGGATCTGCACTGTCCGATGCTCTCGGCGCCATCCCCGACAGCGCCATGCTCGCGCTTCCCCGCGGTACGGTCACGCCCTCGATCGTTGTGGCCGGCGGAGATACGACCCGTGTGGCAGTCCAGGCGCTCGGGGGCGGTCTCGTGCGCGTGGTGATCGAGGCTTGGGTCTGGGCCGGCGGGGTGCGAGCCGACGTCTCGAATGTCGGATGGATGAGGATCGTCGCCGACTCGTCGGGGGCGCCCGGGAGCCTCCGTTACGAGCGACTTCCGGGGTGGTGGTGGGCCCAGAATCCGTAGGTCTTTCGCCGGTCACCTGTTACCTCTCCAGCCCGCCGTTCGTGTCATGGTGACAGGCCGTCCGTTTACGTCCTACTGTGGCGCTTCGGGCGGCGCGGATCGCAAGCCAACATCAGTCTCAGGACCGGCGACAGCTCATGGCACTTTTCGGCCGCAAGAAGACCACGGTGGGTCTCGACATCGGTTCCGGCCTCGTCAAGGTGGCTGTGATCGATCATTCGAAGACGGTACCGGAGCTGGTCAAGGTCGCGATTACTCCGTTGCTCGCGGACGCGATCGTCGAGGGCGAGATCATGGATCCGGCCATTGTGTCGGACGCCATCAAGGGCTGCCTTGCGGCGGCCGGCGTGACCTCGCGTGACGTGGTGACCGCCGTCGGCGGCCGCGACGTGATCATCAAGAAGATCCAAATCGAGCGCGTCAAGGAGCAGCAGGCGCGCGAGCTGATGCGGTGGGAAGCAGAGCAGCACGTGCCCTTCGACATGGAATCGGTCGAACTGGACTTCCAGATTCTCGATCCGGACGGCGAAGGCATGGAAATGAACGTCCTGCTCGTGGCGGCAAAGCGCGAGCTGGTCGAAGCCAAACTGCTCCTGCTCTCCGAGGCAGGCCTGACGCCGGGCGTTGTCGACGTGGACGCGTTCGCGCTCCACAACGCGTTTGAGGTCAACTATCCCAATGCCATGCACGGGGTGGTCGCACTCGTCAACATCGGTCACGAAGTCACCAACATCAACATCCTGGACGAAGGCATCCCGATCCTCACGCGCGACATCACGGTGGGTACGCGGCGCTTTCGCGAAGATCTCCAGCGCGAGCGTGGTCTCAGCCCCGATGACGCGGCAGCGCTTATTCAGGGATACGACCGGTCACCACATCTGGACGCCGTCACCGAGAGCCGCAGCGAAGAAATCGCCGTGGGCATCGAGCGCGCGGCGGCCTTTCTGGCGTCGTCGTCCCGGTCCGCTGGCGCGCTGCGCGCCGTGTATCTCTGCGGCGGAGGGTCCCGGATTCCGGGGCTCGCCGATGCGCTCGGCACGCGGCTCCGGTTGCAGGTCGAGCAGGCGAACCCGCTGACCAACCTGCGCGTGCGTGACGGTGCTCTCGAGTCGCTCGTCACAGACGAAGTGGCTCCGCTCCTGATGCTGCCCATCGGGTTGGCCCTGCGCCAGCCCAATTGACCGTGAATACCACATCAACGACGGTCACCTGCGAACGATGATCGAAATCAACCTCCTGCCCGGCGCGCGCAAGCAGAAGCGGAGCCGTTCGGCCGCCTTCGATTTCGGCGCGTTCTTCGGAACCATTGCGTCCCGCATCCGGGATCCGTACCTCATCGTGGCCGTGGCCACGACGGTCGTCGGTCTCGGTGTCGTCGGTGGTATGTATTGGTACCAGAACCACAAGGCTGGCAACCTGACCGAGCACGAGACCAAGTCCACCCAGGACTCGACACGCTATGCGGCGGTGGTCGCCCAGCGGCGCGCCGCGGAGCAGCAGCGTGATTCGGTGGTCCGCCAGATCGCCATCATCCGCGCCATCGATGGCACGCGGTTCGTGTGGCCGCACCTCCTCGACGAAGTGAACCGCGCGCTCCCGCCATACACGTGGCTCAAGTCGCTCCAGCAGACGAGCGCGGTGTCCGGCCTCTCTCCCGAAATCGCGGCCGGCCTCGGAACGGGTGACACGAAGGGAAAGACCAAGCTTGAGGCGAAGGCGGACTCGGATGCAGTCGCGGCCGCGCAGCTCTCGTTCCGCATCGTTGGCCAGACGATCGACATCCAGGCGCTCACGCACTTCATCACGGAGCTCGAGGCCTCGCCCTGGATCGAGAACGTCGTGCTCGTGAAGACCGAGAACGTCCCGGCGCAGCCCGGCAACAAGACGGTCATCGAGTTCACGCTCGACATGAAGCAGCAGAAGCCGGATTCGTCGGCCATCAAGACGGTTCCGCTCTCCGTGGCGGTGAGGTAACCATGGCCATCCTTCCGACGAAGCAGCGCGACCAGGCGATGATCCTTGTCACGATCCTCGCGGCCGCGCTCGTGGGCCTCTTCTGGTATTTCGTGTACGATCCCAAGAGTTCCGATCTCGACAAGCTGGCGCTCCACGTCGACTCGCTCGACCAGCTGAACCAGAAGGCCAAGGCCGAAATGGCGAAGGGCACGGTCGAGCAGATTCGCGAGCAGGCGCGTACCTCTCGCGACAATCTCGACCTTATGCGCACGCTCGTGCCGGCCGCCAACGAAGTCCCGAACCTGATCGATCAGGTCTCCATCGCCGCGCGCCGCGCTCACCTCGACATCGGCACGCTCGAGCCTGAGCCTGTCATCCAGGGGGAGCTCTTCGACACGTACCGCTACCGCCTGCGCCTGACCGGCGCGTACAACGATATCGCGGAAATGTTGACGAACATCGGGTCGCTCAACCGGATCGTGACGTCGCTCAACGTGCAGCTGGCCTCGCCGCAGAGTGCGGTTCCGACGCCGGCGGGCAAGCAGATGCTCGCGTCGACGTTCGAGATTCAGACGTACGTCGTCCGCACCGCGCCGCGCGCCAAGCCGGTGTCCAAGAATGCCGCTGCGGCCGCAGCCGCCGCTGCGGCAGCCGCCGCGCCGGGGCCAACGCCGCCGGGCGCGCCCAACGCGCGACCGAAGCCGCCGGGAGGGGCGCAATGATGCGCCGTACACTCAGCATTCTCGTCCTGCTTGCCGCCGCGGTCCCCGCGTCGGCGCAGATGCCGCCGTCCATCAAGGGCCCTATCGACGCCGCGAAGCGTCAGGCCAGCAAGACGAGCGCGCAGGTCAACGCCGAGCAGAAGGTTGGGAGCGAGCAGGGAAGCAAGACCGCCGCGCCCAAGCAGGCTCCGGCGACACAAGCAAAGGCGCCCGCCAAGACCGCTGCAAAGTCCGCGGCCAAGGCGCCGGCAAAGGCCGCCGCTGCGCAGACGGGCAGCGTTACGCAGAACGGCACGAAGGCCGCGGTGACCTTCTACCGCGAAACGTTCTCATACAGCAGTGATGGCAGGCGCGATCCGTTCGTGTCGCTCATGGCGACTGGTGAATTGCGCCCGATGATCACCGACCTCACGCTCGTCGGGATCATCTACGATGAATCGGGACGGAACTCCGTCGCGATCCTGGTCGATGCCTCCGCCGGCGGACAGACCTACCGCAAGAAAGTCGGCGACAGCCTCGGCCGCATCAGAGTCACCAGAATCACCGACAAAGAAGTCACCGTGAACGTTGACGAATTCGGATTCGATCGTCAGGAGACGCTCCTGATCGACAGTGATCCGCGGACAGGCGCCAGGAGACCGCAATGAAGCGAGTCTGGAGATCGGCCGCACTTGCGGCAATGCTTTCGATGCCCTTTGCCGGCCGCACGGCGGACGCTGCCTCGCTTGGCCGCGAAACGCCGCCTGCCGGATCGGTCACCGCGCTGAGCGTCGTGCCGGCGGCCGGACACGCGGACGTCGTCATCGCGGTGGATGGGCCGTCGATCGAAATCATCGACTTCACGCTCGACAGCCCGCACCGCCTCGTCGTGGACCTCAAGGGAGCCACGCTGGCGATGCCCGCGCGCCTCTACGACAAGGTCAGCCGCGGCGGCATCACGAACGTTCGCATGGCACAGTGGAAGCCGGATATCGTGCGCGTCGTCCTCGACCTCGACGGGCCGCACGAGTACACCACGGTGCGCGGTGAGCACGACGTCAGGATCTCCGTGACCGGGCCGACGAATTTTGCCGCATGGCGCATCGACGGCGCGCACGCAGCGGTCGTGTCGGACGTAGCGGTCGTGCCGTCCGCCCCTGCAGCCGCAGCCCTGCCGCCGGTGACGATGGATCCGCCGGCGCGCACAGCCGTCCGTACGCTGCCCGCAGCCCGGACAGTTGGGCCACAGCAGTCGCAGGAGCGCACGATCACGGTCAACTTCCAGGATGTCGACATTCGCGACGTGATCACCTCGTTCGCGTCGTACAGCGGGCGAACGATCGTCGTCGGCAAGGGCGTGACGGGCGTAGTGACCGCGAGCATCAAGGACCAGCCGTGGGACGTCGCGATGCGTTCCATCCTGCAGGCGCAGGGCTTGAACGCGGTCGAGGACGCCACCGGGATCATCACGGTCGACAGCTATACCAACATCGCCGACCGCGCAAAGGTCGAGCCGCTGTACACGCACGTCATCGCGGTGAACTACGCGAAGGCCGAGGTGATGGCCAATACCGTGAAGTCGCTCTTGGGCGCCGGGTGCGGTGGAGGCGGCGGCAACGCTGGTCCCGCCGCGGCTGGCGGCGGTGCCGGAGCGACGACCTGCAGCGCGCGCGGGTCGGCGAGCTTCGATGAAAAAACGAACACCGTGATCGTCACCGACACGCCGTCGCGCCTCGCTGATATCGAGAGTTACATCCATGACCTCGACATCCGCACGCCGCAGGTGTCCATCAAGGCCAAGATCATTTCGGTGGACCGCACCGCCACGGAGCAGCTCGGCCTGAGCTACGACCTCGGCAGCGCGAACACCTTCTCGAACACGCTCGTCACGCGTTTCATCGACGCCGCAGGGACGCAGCCCGTCCCGGGCAACTATCGCGTGAACCTGTCCGGCGACGGACTCGCCGGCGTTGCGAACGCCACCCGACAGTACCAGTCGTCGTCCGCGCTGTCGCTCATCTATAACATGACGCTCGGCGGCTTCAACCTCACTTCGTTCCTCGATGCGATGAGCCAGCAGCAGCTCACCGATGTACAGGCGGAACCGAGCGTGACGACGGTGGACAACAAGGAAGCGATCCTGTTCGCGGGCCAGAACATCAAGTTCCTGCTCACGCCGCCGATCGTTCCGGGACAGATCCAGGCCATCGCGCCGCAGATCCAGTCGCAGGATATCGGCATCACGCTCAAGGTCACCCCGCACGTGACGGCCAATCGTCAGGTGCTCATGGACGTGTATGCGGAGCAGCAGGTGCTCCAGACCACGACGGTTGCTGGTCCCCAAGTTGCCAAGCGCAACAGCACGAACCAGGTGCTCGTCGCGGACGGCGAAACCGCGGTCATCAGCGGCCTCACACAGACGCAGATCGTCAAGGATCGTACCGGCATCCCGTTCCTCATGAACCTTCCGGGGATCGGGAAGTTTTTCTCGCAGAGCGACAGTCAGGAGCGCAAGCAGGACCTGCTGATCCTCGTCACGCCGCACATCGTGGACGAAGGCGAGGTCATCGGCACGGGTGCCGAGAAGAAGCCGTAAAAGCGGCGCTCCCCTGCTAACTTTGACGGGCCCGGCGAGAGTTCGCCGGGCCCGTGCTGTTTACCGAAGACCGAAGACCGAAGACCGAAGACCGATGACCGATAACCGATCACTCGCTTGACGATTCGCTTTACGACCGCCGGAGAATCCCACGGCAAAGCCCTCATCTCCATCGTCGAGGGCTGTCCCGCGGGCTTGCCGCTCCTTGCCGCCGACGTCGACGAGCAGCTCGTCCGCCGCCAGCAGGGCTACGGCCGCGGCCGTCGCATGCAGATCGAGCAGGACCACGCCGAGTTCCTCTCCGGGGTCCGCGCGGGCGAAACGCTCGGGTCGCCGATCTCGATGCTCATCCCGAATCGCGACTGGAAGAACTGGCAGGAGATCATGGATGCCGCGCCGCGCCCCGAAGATTCCGAAGAGGGACGCAAGCGCAAGGTCACCCGCGTGCGGCCTGGCCACGCCGATCTCACCGGCGTCCTCAAGTACGATCGCGACGACGCCCGCGACATTCTCGAGCGCGCCTCGGCACGCGAGACCACCGCGCGCGTCGCCGCGGGCGCGATCTGCCGGAAGCTCCTCGCGCAGTTCGGCGTCGCGATCGGCTCGCACCTCGTGCACCTGGGTGGCGTCGATGCCGTGCGTCCCGTTCCATTTCCAACCGACATCAACACCGCGGCTGACAAATCGCCGCTGCGCACGCTCGACGCGGCGGCCGAGGCGGCGATGATCGCGCGCATCGACGCGGCCAAAGCCGACGGCAACACACTCGGTGGGATCTGCGAGGTCGTCGTCGACGGGCTGCCGGTCGGGCTCGGCAGCCATGTGAGCTGGGACCGCAAGCTCGATGGCCGGCTGGCCGGGGCCATGCTCTCGATTCCCGCAGTAAAGGGCGCCGAGATCGGCATGGGCTTTGAGGCGGCCAGGCGCTTGGGCTCGGAGGTGCACGACGAAATCGAAATGGCGCCCGATCGCCTTCGCACGGGAAACGTGCGCCGCAAGACGAATCGCGCGGGCGGACTGGAGGGCGGCATGACGACGGGCGAGCCGCTCGTCGTGCGCGTCGCGATGAAGCCGATCAGCACGCTCATGAAACCCCTCGGAACGATCGACACGAAGACTGCCGCGCCGGCCGCCGCCACTGCGGAGCGCAGCGACGTCACGGCCGTGCCCGCCATGGGCGTCATTGCAGAGGCGATGGCCGCGCTCGTACTTGCCGACGCATTCGTCGAGAAGTTCGGCGGAGACTCCCTGTCCGAAATGCGCCGGAATCACGATGCCTACCTTTCGCACATCGCAACCCGCCTTCGTAGTTGAGCCTACTCCTCACCTCTCACCCCACCTGATTCTGGTGGGGCTGCCGGGCGCCGGAAAGACCTCGGTCGCGCGCAGTGTGGGTGAGGTGCTCGGTCGCCACGTCCTCGATTTCGACGCGGAGATTTCGCGTCGCGAGCACTCGTCCGTGGCCGAAATCTTCGGATCCAAGGGCGAGGCGCATTTCCGCACGCTCGAGCGCGAGCTGACGGCGGAGCTGCGGGAAACCGGGGGAATGGTGCTCTCGCCCGGAGCGGGCTGGATCGCCAACGAAGGGTGCTTGGCGATGCTCCGGCCGCCGGCGGTCACCGTCTATCTCCAGGTCCGGCCGGAGGTCGCCGTAGCCCGGATGGGGGCGGCAACCGCCGACAGGCCGCTCCTGCGCCGGCCGGACGCCGCGGGGGATGTCCAGCGACTTTTGGAGGCAAGGGAGCTCCTGTATATGCAATCAGATCATACGGTTAGCACTGATTTGATGACACAAGAAGCCGTCGTCCAATGTATAGTTGCCATTGCGAGGGGTTGACGGGGGGACTAGGATAGGCGTCAAGCGATTGGTGTTACAACTATAGAGTGGACGACTGGTGTACTAATGTGGGCCGGGGTCGCCGTCAGGGCGGTTTCCGGCCCCTCGCATCGACAACCCGGCCTGCGCACGCAGGTCATAAAATCATATGGCATCCAAGAAAAAGTCAGCAGCACCCAAGGCGGCAAAGGCTGCCCGCAAGGTGGCGCCCCCTAAGGCGCTCAAGGCAAAGGCGGCGCCCAAGAAACCCGCGGCAGTCAAGTCGCGCGCCAAAGCAAAAGCCCCCGTCGTCGAGGACATCGAGGAGTCGCACGAGTCCAGCAACGGTGCGAGCCTCAATGGCAAGGCGCTCGTGATCGTCGAGTCGCCGGCAAAGGCCAAGACCATCGGCAAGTACCTCGGGTCCGGTTACAGCGTGAAGGCGACGGTCGGCCACATCCGCGACCTCCCGACCAAGACCCTCGGCATCGATCTCGAGGATCAGTTCGAGCCGGAATACGTCACGATTCCCGGAAAGGAAAAGACGGTCGCCGATCTCAAGGCGGCGGCGAAGTCTGCGCGCGCCGTGTTCATCGCGACCGACCCGGATCGTGAGGGCGAGGCCATCGCGTGGCACGTCCAGAGCCAGATCAAGGGCAAGGCCGCACCGCCCATCCGCCGCGTGCTCTTCCACGAAATCACCAAGGACGCGGTTACGCGCGCGATCGATCACGCGGGTCACATCGACCAGAAAAAAGTGGACGCGCAGCAGGCGCGTCGTGTGCTCGACCGGCTCGTGGGCTACAAGGCGAGTCCCGTGCTCTGGAAGACGGTGAAGAAAGGCCTGTCAGCAGGACGTGTGCAGACCGTCGCGCTGCGTCTGCTCGTGGAGCGCGAGCGTGAGATTCGCGCCTTCAAGGCAACGGAATACTGGACGATCGCCGCGGCGCTGGAGCACGAGCAGCAGGCGTTCACGGCCAAGCTGCACCACATGGACGGCAACAAGCCGCTCATTCCAAACGAGGCGAGCGCGCAGGCCATTGTCGGCGATCTCTCCGGGCGGAAGACGTTCGACGTTACGGACATCAAGCGCCGTGAGCGCCGCAAGAATCCGGCGGAGCCGTTCAAGACGAGCACGCTCCAGCAGGAAGCGGCCAAGAAGCTGGGCTACGGCTCCAAGCGCACGATGCGGCTTGCGCAGAATCTCTACGAGGGCATCGAGCTCGGCAAAGCCGAGGGCTCGATCGGTCTCATCACGTACATGCGTACGGACTCGACGCGCATCGCGGAGAGCGCGGTGACGCAGGCGCGTGATTTTCTCCGTTCGCAATACTCGGAGGAGTTCCTCGCCAGGACGCCGATGCTCTATGGCGCCGCTGGCGATGCCAACGCGCAGGACGCGCACGAGGGAATCCGCCCGACCGATCCCACGCGGACGCCCGATTCCGTGCAGAAGTTCCTGACGCCCGAGCAGTTCAAGCTCTATCAGCTCATCTGGCAGCGATTCATGGCGAGCCAGATGGCACCGGCGGTGTTCGACACGACCACCGTGGATTTCAACATCCAGACGGCCACGCACCAATATCTTTTCCGCGCGACCGGGTCCGTGATCAAGTTCAAGGGGTTCCTTTCGCTCTACAAGGAGACGCGCGAGGAAGGGGACAGCAAGGCGCTCGAAGACGAGCAGGCGCTGCCGGCGATCGAAGCCGGTGCCAAGGTGCCGGTGAAGGAGATCAAGCCGACGCAGCACTTCACCGAGCCGCCTCCGCGTTTCTCGGAGGCCAGCCTCGTGAAGGAACTCGAGCGGCTCGGCATCGGCCGGCCGTCGACGTACGCATCCATCATCTCGACGCTCACCGAGCGGCATTACGCCGAGCTCGAGCAGCGGCGGTTCTTCCCCACGTCGCTGGGCGAGAGCGTGGAGAAGGTGATGGTCAAGCAGTTTCCAAACGAATTCAACGTCGGGTTCACTGCGTCGATGGAGCACGAGCTCGACAAGGTCGAGGACGGCGGGCTGCCATGGCAGCGTGTGCTCAAGACGTTCTACGGGCCGTTTGAAAAGGCACTCGGGGCGGTGAACTACGAGGCGCTGATCCACGAGGCGCACGATCTCGCAGCACTCGAGAACGAGAAGTGCCCGGTGTGCGGCGGGAAGCTCGTCGCAAAGGGCGGATTCTTCGGCCCGTTCATCGCGTGCGAGAACCACCCGAAGACGTGCAAGTACACGCGGCCGCTCAAGGGTGAGCGGGTGCCGCCGGTGCTCACGAACTTCCCGTGCCCGGTGTGCGGCAAGATGATGGTCGTGCGCCGCGGGCGGTCAGGAGAGTTCTTGGGATGCAGCGCGTTCCCGAAATGTCGCGGTACGCGGTCGATGCCGACGGGGGTGAAGTGCCCGAAGGACGGCGGAGATATCGCCGCGCGGCGCTCGAAGAAGCGCGGGAAGGCGTTTTATGGATGCGAGAATTATCCGAAGTGCGATTTCGTCTGCTGGGACAAGCCGGTGGCGGAGACGTGTCCGGAGTGCGGCTATGTCGGGGCGGAGTCGAAGTCTTCCAAGGCTCGCGGGTCGTACCGGAAATGTCTCAAGTGCAGCAATGAGTGGAGTGTGGCGGAGCCGGCTGAGGCCGAGGCGGTGCCGGCATAGATGGCGCGAAGTTGAGTTTGGTTCAGAGAAAAAAGAAAAAAATTGCCACGGGTCACACGGAAACGCACGGATCTTTCAGTGTACGCTGAGCGATCCGTGCGTTTCCGCGTAATCCGTGGCAAGTTTTTTCTTCTTTCTCAACTGCGCTACAGGAATGCCTGCTTATCGAGCCGACCTATTGACATTCTATACGAGCCGGGGAAACCTTTCCCCCATATCGACTGTCTATAGGACACCATGGCCCAAACCAACCTCCTGCAGGGCACCCTCGACCTCCTGATCCTCAAGACCCTCGCCCTGGGCAAGCTCCACGGGCTTGGTGTCTCGCAGCGGATCGAACAGATCACCCGTGGCGCCTTCCAGGTGAAGCCGGGTTCGCTCTTTCCCGCGCTCCACCGGCTGGAGCACGCCGGGTGGCTCGAGGCGTCGTGGGGCGAATCCGCCAACAACCGGCGCGCCAAGTACTACGCGCTCACGGCCGCCGGCCGCCGCCAGCTCAAGACCGAAACCGCCGAGTGGGCGCGCATCGCCGGTGCGATGGCGCTCGCCCTCAAGCGCACCTGAGGAGGGTGCCATGTTCAACCACGAACGGCAGGACCGTGAGCTGGACGACGAACTCCGCGCGTATGTCGATCTGCTGACCGCGCAGAAGATCGCCGCGGGGATGTCGCCGGGGGAGGCGCGCCGCGCCGCGCTCATGGAAACCGGCGGGGTGGAGCAGGTCAAGGAGGAAGTGCGCGACGTCCGGCCGGGCGTTCTGCTGGAGGCCGTCGCGCAGGACGTGCGCTATGCGCTGCGGACGCTCCGCCGCGCGCCCGGCTTCACGATCGCGGCAATCGTCACCCTCGCCGTGGGCATTGGCGCCGCGACCGCGATCTTCAGCATGGTGGACGGCGTGCTCCTCCGCCGCCTCCCGATCGGCGCCGGGGATCGGTTCGTGCACCTGACGCAGCCGTCCGCGCGCAGCGACGACGAAGGCTTCTTCGTCGAGGAGATCGGCGACCTTCGCCGCGACCTCACGTCGATGGCCGGTGTCGCCGAGTACCACAGCATGACGTTCCAGCTGTACGGGCACGGCGATCCGCTCCGCGTGACGACCGGCGTCGTCTCCGACGGGTTCTTCGATATGCTCGGCGTGAAGCCGGCGATCGGGCGCACGTTCCGCCGAGGCGAGGAGGCCGTCGGCGCCCCGCCGGTCGTGCTGCTCAGTCACGCGTTCTGGATGAACCAGTTCCACGGTGATTCATCTATTGTGGGCGCGACGTTCATCATGAACGACCGCGTTCACACCGTGGTCGGCGTGCTTCCGCCGCTCCCCGGCTATCCCAATGAGAACGACATCTGGATGCCGGCCGGCGCGTGTCCGTTCCGGTCGGCACCGATGATGATGAACGGCCGCAATATGCGGATGGTCTCCGCCTTCGGCGTGCTCAAACCCGGTGTGTCGCTGGCGCAGGCTCGGAGCGAACTGGCCGCCGTCGGCGCGCGATACGAGGCGGCGTATCCTGCGGCGTATCCAGCCGGCCAGCGCATTCACTACGCTGCGGTGAGCGTGCGCTCGGAAATGAGCGAGCGCGCGCGGCCGATCCTCTACATGCTGATGGCGACCGCGCTGTTCCTGCTTCTTGTCGCCGTGGCGAATGTTTCCACGCTATCAATTTCGCGGCAGCTCCGCCGCTCGCGCGAACTTGCGCTGCGCATTGCGCTCGGCGCGGGGCTCTCGCGCCTGTACCGGCAGCTTGCGCTCGAGAGCCTTCTGCTGACGATCGCGGGCGGCGTCGTGGGCGTCGGCATTGCGGCGAGCGCAATCGGTCTGCTGCGGTCGCTGGCGACGCGGTTTACGCCGCGGGCCGCCGAGATTCAAATGAATGCGCCGATCTTCGCGTTTGCGTTCGCACTTTGCGTCGTGATCGCGCTCGCGATTGCGGCGGCGCCATTTGCCCATGCGCTGCGACGGCGAAACGTGGGGAACGCGCTCCGCCAAGGGAACACCGGGTCGTCGGCGACGCGCCGCGACCTGCGAGTGCGAAACATCCTGGTCACCGCGCAGGTCGCCCTGTCGTTCGTGATGCTCGCCGGCGCGGGGCTTGTTGCGCGCAGCCTCATGGCGCTCGAACGCGTGGACGCCGGCGTGGACGTGCACAATGTGCTCACGGCGCAGCTTTCACTGAGTTTCACCAAGTACAATACGCGCGAGAAGCAGCTGGCCATGGCCAGCGATCTCCTTCAGCGCCTCGAGGGGCTACCGAACGTGACGACGCTTGCACTGGCCAGTTCGTCGCCGCTTGGCGCGTCATGGCTGAACGACGTGCCGTTCCGGATTGACGGGATCGGGCTGGCCGCAGGCGCTCGTGACCCTCACGCCGCGGTGATGTCCGTCAGCCCCGACTATTTCAGGACGGTCGGCATTCCTCTCGTGCGCGGACGCACGTTCACCAACGTGGACCGCGACCCCGACAGCCCGCCGCTGATCGTCGGCGCGCGACTCGTGAAGCAGTACTGGGGGGATCGCGATCCGATTGGTACGAGGGTCTCGCCGGACAGCGGGAAGCACTGGCTGACGGTCGTCGGGGTGGTCGGGGACGTGCGGCGCACGCTCACTGATCCGGACGTCACTGATATGATGTACACGCCGATCCTCGCCTCGCCTGCCGGGAGTTTGCAGGCATTCCTGCGCACGACGGGCCCGATGCCGCCGGTGGAGCAGGCACTTCGCACGATCGTGCGGAACGTCGACCCGCAGCAGCCCGTGTCGAGCGTGCAGACACTCGAGCAGGCACGCGGCGCGCAGCTCGCAGAACCGCGTCTCACGACCACGCTCGTCACGGCGTTCGCGGTGCTCGCGCTCGTGCTCACCGCGACCGGCCTGTCGGGTGTGATCGCGTACGGCGTCACGCAGCGCTTGCCGGAGATCGGGATTCGCGTCGCGCTCGGCGCGACGAGGGCGCGCATTCTCGCGCTCGTCATGCGCGAAGGACTGCTCATCGTCATGCTCGGATTGGCCGTCGGGTGGGGAATCGCCTTCGAGATTGGGCGGTTCACCGCGCGCCTGCTCTTTCATGTTGGCGCGACGGATCTTGCAACCTACGCGGTGGTGGCGGCGTTGATTCTCACCACCGCGACCGTAGCGTGTTTCGTTCCGTCGCGGCGCGCGCTCAACACCGATCCCGCGCGCGTATTCCGTGGCGGCTGACACCAGGCTCACCAAGGCTTTTCACTTTCTGCACCCGGAGATTCCATGAAGCTCGCTCAGCGATTTCTGGCGGTGTTCGTCGCCGCGACCGTCGTATCGATGCCTGCGGCAGGCCAGCACCTGACCGGCCCCAATCCGAAGGGTGCAATCCCGACGCCCGTGCTGATGGACACCACCGGGATGTTCAACTCGCGGTTCGCCAAGGTCGGCGACGACCTGTTCATCGCCGGTCAGCCCACGGAGCGCGGCCTGCGCGAGCTCAAGGCGCGCGGCGTCACGACGGTCGTGAACCTGCGCACAGCGCCTGAAATGGCGCGCGTCGGGTTTGACGAGGCAAAGCTCGCGGCGGAACTCGGAATGACATACGTCTACCTTCCCGTCCGCGGCGACAGTGCGACGCCCTATTCGCCGGCGACCGTCGATGCGTTCGCGGCGGCGATGACGTCAGCGAAGGGGAAGGTGCTCCTGCATTGCACGATTGCGTGGCGTGCCAGTCATTTGTGGGCCGCGTACCTGATCAAGGATCGCGGCGTGGATGTGCCGGCGGCGCTCGCGAACGCGAGGGCAATCAACCTCATGGATGACATGCGCATGATGACGGGCCGCCAGCCCGTTGAGCAGTTCCTCGACCGTGATCTGCCCGAGATCAAGCGCGGTGCGAAAGCGCCGTAAGCGCGGCGCCAGCTAGCGCATATCGGCGATTTTCGCCGCGACGGATTCGGGGAGGAGCAGGTCGTCGGAAATGGCGGCCACTTCCTCCGCGTCGCGCCACGCGCGCTCGAGTTCCTCCAGCTCGCCGTCGAGCGCGCGGCGTTCGGCCTCTTCGTGCAGCGCCATTTCGAGCGCGAGGCGGTGCTCTTTGGGCAGGCCGAAGAGCCCCGAGTTCATCTCACCGCGCTGGCGCAGGAAGCCGCGCCGCCGCGTGACGCCGGCACCTTCCGTGTAGTGCGTGGAGAGCTTCGCGATCCGCTCGAGGTACGCCTCGGCGCTTCCGACGCGCTCGATCTCTTCCACCGCGTCGGCCACGCCGCGCTTGGCGGCGCCATACCGGTTCACCTTCGGCACGAGAATGGCTGCGGCCCGCTCGGCGTCGCGCCCTTCCAAGCGCGTGCGTCCGTTGCCGTAGCGCGGGCCGATGCGCTTCTGTTCGCGGCTGCTGTCGGCCATCACGTGCCTCAGTTCGAGCACAAGGTGGCCGTCATCGCCCCACGCGAGCGATGTTGCGCCCAGGTGCCGGCGACGGACCGCAAGCACGCCGTCCGTGGTCGGGATTCTCGCGACGATCGTGTTGGGCCGGCCGCGGATGAGTGTCTGGCCAATGCTGCCGTACCAGCCGCCGAACACGCCGACGCTCGTTCCCGCGACAATGCCGCCGGCCACGACTGCGCCAACGGCGACGATGCCGGCGCCGGCGATGAGCATCTGCCGGTTGCGCCGCCGTCCGAACTGGTCGCCGTAGCGCCACGCGGCGAACTCCGGGCGCAGGGGATCGCCTATGCGTACGAGCGTGGTGCCGTCGCGGAGCTTCGCGAGGCCGACGTTGTCGGTGGACACTCGGCGTCGCGTGTCGCGGTAGAGGCGTTCGGCGAGCTCGATCGCTTCCCAGCGTTCTTCAAGCGGCGAAAGGTTCCAACGCTCGCACGCTGCGCACACGACCCAGAGCCGTCCCTTGGCCGCGTCGAACGCGAGGCGCTTGCCGACGGGAAACGTCTCGAACGTCTCGTTGGCGCCGAGGGGTTTATTGCAGAAGATGCAGGCGGAGTACATGTGCTCTAAATACTACGGGGCCGGGGGCGGGGGAGATTCCGGCGCGCCGAAACCCGGGTTCGCGCATCACGACCGTTCGGGATACGGCGCGGCCACTTTGAGGCCCGCGATCGTCGGTCGCAACGCCGACAGATCGTGGTCGCGCGTCACCACCACCCATCCGTATTCACGCGCCTGGGTGGCGAGCAACATGTCATTTTGACGACTGGCCGAGACGCCGGCAGCACCTGACTTTGACAACATCGCGCCTGTGCGCCGCCACGCGGCCGCGGATGGCGCGATGATTCGTCCCCGGCGATCGAACGGCGCCAATACCGCGTCGTCAAGGACGCGCCGCGAACGCTCGGTTCGCGCGCCGGCGGTCAGCTCGGCCGCGACAATGCTGGACAGGACGGTCGAGGGCAGGGCCCAACTCAGAAAACCCTTGAGGCGATCCAGTTCCTGCTCCTGCCGCAGCGCGTCCACGATCACGTTGGTGTCGAGCGTGTAGATCACCCGGCGCGCCGTGATGATTCAACGCTTGCCACGCCGCCGGCTGCCACCAGGTCATCCAAGCCGCGGAACACTTCAGCACGAAACACCACCAGATCCAATGCCGCGTCGACCGCCGCAGTTTCCGTTTCGGCGCCCAAGGCGGCCTTCGCCGCAGTCAGCTTGCGCTGGTCCATGAGCATATTCTTTCGCTTCAGCATGCTACGGGTCTTTGGCATGACCGGCTCCACCGATGGAAATGAAACCTATTCGAGCGATACAGTCGCACGCAACGTGCGGACTGTATAACACCGCGCGTCCAGGGCTTGCTGGGGACCGTCGCGGCAAGTACTTTTTCATGTAAAGGTTATTGGTGGTGAGACAGAGGCTCCTGCAAGAGGGTAGGCATGAAACGCTGGTTGAGACGCATCCGCGGCGCCATTGGGATGGGATTGACCTGGGGCGCAGTGTGGGGCGTCGCGGGCAGCATGGTGACGTTGGGGTTTCTGCTGAAGACCGGCAGCCGCCCCGACGCGCCCTTTCCGCTCATGTTTGGTGCCTTTGGATTTGTCGCCGGAGTCATTTTTTCGGCGGTGCTGGCGCTTGCAGCGCGCCGTCGGCTTGACCAGATGTCCATTCCGCGCTTTGCCGCGTGGGGGGCGATCGTGGGGCTTGCGCTCTCCGCAGCGTTTGTCCTCGCCGTCTCCCTCGGAGGGGACCCCACGTTCCTAAAGAATCTCCTGGTGGTGGGTCCCGCCTTCGCGGTCGCCGCCGCGGGGTCGGCCGCGGGCTCGCTGGCACTGGCCAGAAGGGCGCAGGACCGAGCACTGCTCGAAGCGCACGAGGACGTGACCGCAGCTGGGCTTTCTGAGGGAGATGCGCATGGGATACCGCGACGCTGAACTTTAGGAGCGCATCGGCGCGCAGGCCATGCCCGCCATAATTCTCGACCACGAATGCTTTCATGTGCGCTCAATGTTCGCCTGATCGAACGCAATCTTCATGGGCACGGCGAGACATCCGTCATCGGATCATGGACTAACGACGAGTTTGAGCCGGGCGGACTCCGCGCTGAGCGCCTTGTCTCGGGTCCACAATGAGAGGCCGTCAATCGCCGCCGACGCAAGCAGGTGTGCATCTACATAGCCGATTCCGCGGCCCGACAGTCGGTGCGCGGTGATGAAGTGCATCACCTCGGCGTGACTCGCCGTCGTCGCGGTCGGCAGTTCGTTGAGCAGGCGGATCACCTCGCTCCTTGGCCGCAGTGATCCGCATGCCAGTTCTCCCACCACATACGGATGCACGGCGACTTCGGAAGATTCGAGCAGCGCCGTGAGCGCCGCGTCGCCTCGGCGCAGGTGATCGACCCAAACCGACGTGTCGACCAGGATCACGCGGTCACCGCGCGGCGCGCGCCGTGGATTTGCGGCGACGGCCGGCGATAAGCGAAGGCTCCGACCCGGCGAGCGCCGCGAGTCGGCGCGCGCTTTCGCGTGCGATCAGGGCCTCGAGCCCCGCGCGCACGAGCGCCGTCTTCTCGTCGATCCGCGTGAGCCGGCGGGCCTCGTCGAGCAGGTGGTCGTCAATATTGAGTGTCGTTTTCATATGTATGAGTATGGCTGTTTAGGCCACCCCACGCAAGGCAGTCGGCGACGCGGTCTGCGACGCGACCGGGCTCTTCATCGCGGCACCCTGGCATTCAGTTCCTGGAAGAAGTTCTCCACGACGACAAGCTTCGTCGCCTGCTTGTCCGTGCGATCACGGAGAAGGATGAACCTGCGGCCATCCGGCGAGACGTCCCAGTCTCGCACGCCGCGCAGAGGAAAGAGCACGTGCCGGTCGGATATCGTGAACGAGTTGCCGGAGACGACCACCGTCGCCTGCACCATCTCTGCGTTCGCGTTGGCGAAGAAGATCTCCTTTCCGTCCCGCGACCATTTGGCTCGCGATCCTCCGGCGATCGACACTTGGTACACCGCAGCGGCCGCGTTCGGGAATGGCCGAACGTATACCTCATTGCTTCCCGTGGTGTTCGCGTCGTAGAGCACCCATTTACCGTCCGGCGAGATCGAGGGGTCGTGCTCGGCGAACGACGTCACCGCCAGAGGAATAACTGTGGAATCGCCGTTCGCGCGGACCGCAGCAATGTCCCTCCCCGTGCCGGTCCCGAAAGTCTCATAGACCAGCCAGGCGCCGTCGGGGCTCCAGCGCGCGCTATACACACGACCCTTGATCCGCGAAAGGATCGTAGGCTCGGCGTTGCTCCCGTCGGCTCGCACACTGCGCACCTGCGCATCCGCGAACGCTCCGATGTAGAGAAGCTCGTTGCCACCTGACCGCCAGCGTGGCGTACCGTTCGTGCCGCTGAATGTGAGCTTGGCGAAACTTCCGTGTGGGGTCCCGAGCTGCTTCACCCAGACCTGTTGTCCAGTCGCGTCGGAAACGGAAACCGCAACGCGCGTTCCGTCGGGTGACAACGCAAGGGTGCCGAACTCCCCTCGCCATCCGGAATCAACCTGAGCGATTTCCCCGGTGCGCGATGCCCAGACGGCTTCCGTCTCGCTCCCGCCGCCGCCGGCGCCGTACCAGAGCGTGCCAGTGCGCGAGATCGCCAGATCCGTCGCACCACCGCCACTTCGGACATTGATGCCCTCGAGCAGTGCGACGGGAGTCCCCGTCACCTCCAGTCGATCGGCGTTGAACGGAACGGCCATCAGCGCGCCCGCGGCGGTGACATACAGGATGTGCCCCGATGCGGCATACCTCGCGTAGATGCCGCGAAAGAGCGCATGATGACGGCGAGTCGTGAGGTCCAGCACCGCGATCTCATTGTTCACGGTCGAGGTGACCGCGGGTCCGCCGCGGTCGATCACCATGAGCAAGCCGCGCCCGTTCGGGAGCGGATCGGGCCAGACGTGCTGCAGTTCTCCACCGGCGGAATCAAGATGGGAGATAGCCTCGGACTCGCCACCCGTGACTCGTATACGACGGAGGGGACCGACGCCGCTCGCGTCGAAATAAATGAACCCGTCGTATCCCCACGCGACGCCGGGACCGCCAACCCCGGTCGACGTGACCAGCACCGGTGGCTCCCCAGCGAGCGACATCGTCTTGATCTCGGCGCTTCCAGCCGAGCCGCTCATAAACCCGATGTGCGAGCCGTCCGGAGAAAAGAAGGGATTGAACGCTCCATCGGTTCCCGCGAGTTCAACGGGGTCGAGCTGGTCGCGCGTGCGCAGGAACAGTCGACCCGTTTCGCCCATGTACAGGAGCTTCGATCCGTCGGGGGAGACCGCCATGGGTGACCAGCTGGTGGAACCAAGGCGCTTTCCTTCAGGGAGGTCGACAGCGTAGCGCACCACGGGGGGTGGCGGTGCGCGATGCGAAGCAAGCCAGCCTGTCGCGATCGCCAGCAGTATCATTGCAGCGATCGCCGGAACCGCGACGCGTTGACGCCATCCCGCGGCCACCGCCACCGCGTCGCGTGCGCGCGTCCGCCGAGTTGCCGCTGCGACGGGGCCGGCGCCGCCGAGCGCGTCGGAGAATGCCTTTGCACTCTCGAAGCGGTCCGCGGGCAGCTTCTCCAGCGCCCGCTCGAGCGCCGCGGCAACGTGCTCCGGCACGGACTTCCGGTATTTCGTCACCGCCTCGGCCGGCTCGGTGATGATCTTCATGATGATCTGCTGCGCCGACGCACCCGTGAACGGCGGGTTGCCAGTGAGCATCTCATAGAGGACGGTCGCCAGGGAGTACTCGTCCGATCGCGGCGTGATCTCCTTCTCCGCGGTGGCCTGCTCCGGGCTCATATAGTGCGGCGTGCCGAGCGAGAGGCCTGTCTCGGTCATGCGGCCGCCCGCCGCCGCGCTCACCGCGAGCGCGATACCGAAATCCATGACCATCGCGCGCCCGTCATGCAGCAGGATGTTCTCGGGTTTGATGTCGCGGTGGATCACGCCGTGCCGGTGCGCGTAGTCAAGCGCGTCGGCCACCTCGCGCGCGATCCGCACGGCTTCATCCACGCCGAACTGCGTTTCGCGGTTGAGCTTCTCGCGGATCGTCTCGCCTTCGATATACGGCATCACATAGAAGAGAAATCCGTCCGCCATGCCGGAATCAAAGAGCGGCAGGATGTGCGGGTGCTGCAGAGCCGCGGTGGTCTTGATCTCCACCACGAACCGCTCGGCGCCGAGCACGGCGGCGAGTTCGGGCTTCAGCACCTTGATCGCGACTTTGCGATCGTGCTTCAGGTCCTCGGCGAGATAAACCGTGGCCATGCCGCCGGCGCCGAGCTCGCGCTCGATGCGGTAGCGATCGGCGAGGGCCGCGGTCAGCTTTGGTCTGTCGGACATGGTGGGGTAAGATGGAGTCCTAGCCCGCCACGCGCGAGGGAATCGCGCAGTCTGCAGTTTCGCACCTTGCGGAGGGGCGAAAGCACGCGCTCAGGGTGGGTTGACTGGCTCGGCTCCCGTGACCAAGATAGGGCCACGTTGGTCGAACGATTTGGACGCCGCAGTCCCACGAGGCCCTTCCCCTGACCACCGACGAGATGATCCGCACGGTGACCGCGGCACTCTCCGATCGTTACCGCATCGAACGCGAGCTCGGCGCGGGCGGAATGGCAACCGTCTATCTCGCGCACGACCTCAAGCACGACCGCAACGTCGCCATCAAAGTCCTCAAACCAGAGCTTGCGGTTGTCCTGGGTGGCGAGCGCTTCGTGCAGGAGATCAAGACGACCGCGGCGCTCTCGCACCCACACATACTGCCGCTCTTCGATTCCGGCGAGGCGGATGGCTTCCTCTACTACGTCATGCCCTTCATCGAGGGCGAGACGATCCGCGAGCGGCTGGACCGTGAGACGCAATTCGGCATCGAGGACGCCGTTCGCATCACGACGGAAGTCGCCGATGCGCTCGACTATGCGCACCGGCACGGCGTGATCCACCGCGACATCAAGCCGGAGAACATCCTGCTGCACGGTGGGCACGCGCTGGTGGCCGACTTCGGGATCGCGCTCGCCGCATCGAAGACCGGCGGCGCCCGCATGACCGAGACCGGCATGTCCCTCGGCACGCCGCAGTACATGAGTCCGGAGCAGGCGATGGGCGAGCGCGAGCTCGACGCACGCACTGACGTCTATGCGCTCGGGTGTGTCACGTACGAGA
>JBOHTH010000116.1:0-20017 GCA_050733535.1 Gemmatimonadaceae bacterium
ACTTCCCGCTCCCCGCTCCCCCCTCTTCTTGCCCCTCAGTTTTGCGCTATCATCGTCTTCACCGCCTCGACAAGATGCCCCGCGGTAATTCCGAATTCTTCGTAGAGCTTCTGGTACGGCGCCGACGCGCCGAAGTGGTCGATTCCGACGACCACGCCGTCGGAGCCCACCCACCGGTACCACGACATCGGATGAGCGGCCTCGATCGCGGCGCGGCGCAGCCCCTTCGGCAGCACACTCTCGCGGTACTCCGCGGATTGTTCCGCGAACAGTTCATGGCACGGCATGCTCACGACGCGCACGCCCACGCGCTCTTCCGCGAGCAGTTCGCGCGCCTTGAGGGCGATCTCGACTTCGGAGCCTGACGCCATGATGACCGCGCGCGGCGGACCGCTCGCCGCGTCGACGAGTACGTAGGCGCCGCGCGCGAGGCCGCTCGCGGGCGCGCATTTCGTGCGGTCAATCAGCGAGAGCTTCTGGCGCGTGAACACCAGCGCGGTGGGACCCGTGCGATGTTTGACCGCGACTTTCCACGCCTCGGCGGCTTCGTTGGCGTCGGCGGGGCGAACAACACGCAGGTTCGGAATGCAGCGCAGCGCGGTGAGCTGCTCGACCGGCTGATGCGTCGGGCCGTCCTCGCCAAGGCCGATCGAATCGTGCGTGAAGACGTAGATGGTCTGATGCTTCATGAGGCCGGCCAACCGGATCGCCGGCCGCATGTAATCGGAGAACACGAGGAATGTCCCGCCGTATGGGATGATGCCACCGTGCAGCGACATCCCGTTCATCACGGCGCCCATCGCGTGTTCGCGGATTCCAAAGTGGACGTTTCGCCCGCCGGGCGTTTCGGCAGAGGCGAACGGCGCGCCCTTCACGGTCGTGAGGGTCGAGCCCGCGAGGTCCGCCGATCCGCCGACGAGTTCGGGAAGTTTCGCCGCAATCGCGTTGACCACGGCGCCCGAAGCGGCGCGGCTCGCGATGTTGCCGTTGGTTGCGTCGAACACGGGGATCGGCGCTTCCCAGCCTGTGGGCAGGTCGCCGTGGAGGCGGCGCCCGAGCTCCTTGGCGTCGTTGGGAAAGGCCTGGGCGTACGCGATGAGCTCGCGGCGCCACGCCTCCTGCGCTGCCGCTCCCGTCGCGCCCACTTCGCGCCAGTGTGCGAGCGCCGCGTCCGGGACGAAGAACGACTCCTGACTCGGCCAGCCCAACTCTTTCTTGGCGAGGAGTATCTCGTCCTTGCCGAGTGCCTCACCGTGCGCCTTGGACGTGTCGACTTTGTGCGGGCTGCCGTAGCCGATGTGCGTGCGCGTCACGATAAGTGACGGGCGGTCTTTTTCGCCCTTCGCGAGATCGATCGCGCGATCGATTGCGTTGAGGTCGTTCACGTCCGCGATGTGTTGCACGTGCCAGCCGTACGCCTCGAAGCGTTCGGCGGCATCGTCGCTGCAGGAGATATCGGTCGTGCCGTCGATCGTGATGTGATTGTTGTCGAAGAACCCGATCAGCTTGCCGAGCTTCTGGTGACCCGCGAACGAGGCGGCCTCGTGCGAGATCCCCTCCATGAGGTCGCCGTCGCTGGCGATGAACCAGGTGTGATGGTCGATGATCTCATGACCGTCGCGGTTGAAGGTCGCGGCGAGATGGCGCTCGGCGAACGCCATGCCCACGGCATTCGCGAGGCCCTGTCCGAGGGGTCCGGTCGTCGTTTCGACGCCCGCCGTGTGCCCGACTTCGGGATGGCCGGGTGTCTTGCTTCCCCATTGGCGGAACTGCTTGAGGTCGTCGAGCGTGAGGTCGTAACCGCACAGGAAGAGCGTCGAGTAGAGGAGCATCGACGCGTGTCCGCAGGAGAGCACGAAGCGGTCGCGGTTGGGCCAGTGCGGGTCAGCGGGGTTATGCCGGATGTGGCGGTGGTAGAGAGCGTACGCGAGCGGAGCGAGCGCCATCGGCGTGCCGGGGTGGCCTGAATCCGCCTGCTGCACCGCGTCCATGGAGAGCGTACGCACGGTGTTGATGGCAAGGAGCTGCAGCGCGGCGTCGGCGGTTTCGGACAAGTCGGTCTTCCCCAGGAGCGTGATACGGCTCAGTGATTCGGCGACCCGAAAGCTAGCCCAGTGCGCCCCGCACAACCATATTGCCGACATGAGCCGCCTTACGACGGTTGGGGAGTCTTCCGCGGCACTGTCCAAGGAACTTTCCGACTTCCTGATCGAGCTTTCGATCGGCCTGCACAAGAACGCCATTTATCCGCCGGGACACCCGCTGCTCGAAGGTGCCACGGCCGGGATCGCGCGGCGCGTCGAGGCCCTGCTGAAGGACCGGCCGACACTCTCGCTGGGCGTCGCGCGTCAGCAGCTGATCATCGAGGGCGTCGCGACGGAGGAGAACAATCCGGTGCTGCGCGATCTTGCACAGCGCCTCCACCGGCACCATCTCGGCGCGGTGAAGTTCACGCAGGGAGTGACCGCGGAGGAGATTGCCGATGTGCTCGAGACCGTCGCGGTCGACGCGGGCCGGCGCGCGAAACCGCTGGGACTCGAAGGCCCTGAAATCCTTCAGCAGTGGGCTCACGTCCGTCTCTTTCCGCTCACGTTCGAGCAGCTACAGCTCCTCGACGAGGAACCTGAGGACGCGGAACCGGACGCTGAGAAGGCGGAAATGCGCGGTGGCGGCGGGCGCGCGGCCCAGCTCTGGATCGGACTCGCGCGCGCAGCGCTCGCCGCGGAGTCGACCGACGAGAAGCTCGATTCCGCGGAGTCCACCGATCCCGTGGTTGTCGCGAAGGCGATCGAGGAGCACAAGAAGGACGCCGCATACGACCAGGTTGTGGTCGGCTACCTCCTGCAGATCGCGGAAGAGCTGAAGACGAAGGGCGGGAAGGAAGCCTCCGCGCTCCAGAAGCGCATTTCGCGGCTGGTGGCGACGCTCCAGCCGCAGACGCTCGCCCGCCTGCTGGACATGGGCGGCGATTCGCGCCAGCGCAAGAAATTCGTGATTGATGCGGCACAGGGCATGGCAGTGGACGCGGTCGTCGAGCTCGTGCAGGCTGCGGCGAATACGTCTGGTCAGAACATTTCGCACTCCCTGGTGCGCATGCTCTCGAAGCTCGCCGTGCACGCCGACGAAGGAAGCGCCATGACACGCACGAACGCAGATGGCGCCCTCCGCGATCAGGTGCAGCAGCTCATCAGCGGCTGGCAGCTCGACGACCCGAATCCCGACGGCTACCGGCTCGCGCTGGAAAAAATGTCGCGCGCGGCACCCGTGTTCCAGCAGAACGATGATGCACTGCCGTGCGAACCTGAGCGGCTGCTCCAGATGGGCATCGAGATCGGGATACTCGGTGAGCCGGTGTGGCGCTCGGTGGACGCGCTCGCCTCGCGCGCCGAGCTCGCACCGCTGCTGGACACGCTCGACGCGGCGCCGGAGGGGTGGATGCGCGAGACGCTGTGGAGGCACGTCGCCACGGGCGATCGCCTGCACCAGCAGCTGGCGCGCGACCCGGTGAACGTCGCGGTCGTGCAGCGGCTCGTCGCGCGCATGGGCCTCGCCGCCGCCGAACCGTTGCTCGATGCGCTCGAGTTGTCGGACGACCGGATGGCACCGGCGTACGTCGACATGCTCGCCGCGCTCGGCGTGGATGTGGGGCCGCTCGTCGCGTTGCGATTTGCCGGTGCGCGCTGGGGAGTGCAGCGGCTGCTGCTGGTGATTCTCGCGAAGCTGCCGGCGTTGCCGGCGGGGTTTGCGCCGCGCGAGTTCCTCCACCACCCGGATGCCACCGTGCGCCGCGAAGCGCTGCGGATGCTCATGAAAGTTCCGGCGATGCGTGACATGGCGATCGCGTCGGCGCTCGCCGACGCGGACGAGCGCATCGTACGCTTCGCGCTGGGCGCCGCGATGCTGAACTGTCCGCCGGCTGCGGCGAAAATCCTCATGAACCGTGCGCGAGACCCGCTGCTCTCGCCCGACCTCCGCGCGCTGGGCATCCGCGCGCTCTCGTCCAACCGTTCGCCGGAGACCATCCTGTTCCTCGTCCGGCGGACGCTTGGCAAGAAAAAGTTTCTGCGCACCCGCTCGCTGGCGCCGAAGACGCCGGAGATGCTCGCGTCGCTCGCGGGAATCGTTACGCACTGGCGCGACGACCCGAATGCGAAGGCTGTCATCGCACTCGCGGTCAAGAGCAACGATCCGGAGATTTCGGATATCATGTCGCGGCGCGTCGGCACGCCGTGAGAATTCAATGAGCGACGCATGAGCGCGGACGCCGCGAAGTTTCTCAACGGGTTCGCCCAGGCGATCTCGACCATGGGCCTGTACGCCGAGGGGCACCCGGCGCGGGACCGCGTGATCGACGCGTCGTACGGCCTGCTCCGCCGCCTCCAGGAGAAGGACCCGACTCCGCAATTCTCCTTTCTCGGCCTCGACGTCATCTACGGCCAAGTCGCGCTGCGCGAGCTGAAGGAATGGGACTGGGGGCAGCGCCTCGCCGAGGCCGGCGTCCAGCGCCTCGAGTTCGCGGCCGACACCGGACGCGACGAATACGAATCGTTCCTGGCAGAGGTGCTCACCCGGCTCGTACCACAGGCGATCGATTCCTCTACGCGCAGCCCGGAGCGCCGCTCCACGATCAAGTTCGGCGCGATCGGCGTGAAGGGATCGGAGGGCGTCATGCGCCCGGAGGAGATGCTCCCGACCGCGACCATCCAGTACTCTCTCGGCGAAGAAGCCGACACGATCCGCTGGCTCCACGACGAGGTGCAGATCAGCGGCGAGCTGCCGCTGATCGAGGCCGAGAGCGTCGTGCGGTCGCTGTCCGTGGCCATGCATGGCGATCGCGACATCGTCATTCCGCTCCTGCAGCTCAAGGAGTTCGACCAGTACACGACCACCCACTCGCTGAACGTGAGCGTGCTCGCAATGGCGCTGGCGGAGTTCATCGGCCTCGGTCCGAAGGACGTGCGCGGATTCGGCGTGGCGGGACTGCTGCACGACTTGGGGAAGGTGCGCATTCCGCTCGAAGTGCTCACGAAGCCCGGAAAGCTCACCGACGAAGAGTGGAAGATCATGCGCAGCCATCCGGTCGACGGCGCGCGGATCATCTACGAGAGCGACCGTCAGCTCGACCTCGCGTCGGCGGTCGCGTACGAGCATCACATCATGATCAATGGCGGCGGCTATCCTGCGCGCCACTTCCGCCGCGACTGCCATAAGGCGAGCCGCCTCGTGCACATCTGCGACGTGTACGACGCGCTGCGCACGCGGCGCCCGTACCGCGAGGCGTGGGATTCCGAGCGCGTGCTGGCCAACATTCAGTCGGGTGCCGGCCCCGACTTCGACGCCGAGCTCGCGACGGCGTTCATCCAGATGATGCGCCAATGGGAGCGCCGCGTGGCCGTGGTGGACGACAAGGAGCCGCTTCCGCACATGACCCCGGGCGGTGCGTCGCCGGCAAACCTCCCCGAAGTCGTGCTGTTGCCGCCGGAAGATCCCGCGCCAGCAGGTTCGACGCCCGGAGCGACCGGGCCATGACCCGCCGTCGCTCCACCCCGGGAGGGCGGCCTGCATCGGTGGGCTTTGCGTCGCTCGACGATTCGGAGAGCCTGCGCGCGCTCGTGCGCAATCTCCGCGAGGGCATCTACATCACGAACGAACGCGGCGAGATTCTCGACGCGAATCCGGCGTTCCTCGAAATGCTCGGCGTCACGCAACTCGCTGACCTCGTTTCGTATGGTCTCAGCGACATGATCGTCGACCCCGCGCGGCGCATGCAGGAGCTCGAGATCCTGGACCGCGACGGCGCCGTGCGCGAGTTCGAGCTCCAGATCCTCCGCCCAGACGGCGCGATCCGCACCGTGCTCGACACGACCTTTACCTGCCGCGATCCCGAGACGGGAGACGCGTTCTACCACGGCATCCTGGTGGACATCTCGTCGCGCAAGGAGCAGGAAGAGCTGCTGCGAGAGCAGAGCGTGCGCGATCCGCTCACCGGGTGCTACAACCGGCGTTATCTCGCAGATGTCGACCACCGCCTCGCGGGACCCGGCGCGACATGGGCCTGCATCTTCATCGATATCGACCACTTCAAGCAGTACAACGACCAGCACGGGCATCAGATGGGCGACCACACGCTCATCCGCATGAGTCGGTTCCTCATGCGTCAGGTCCGCGCCGAAGAGGCCGTCGTGCGGATCGGCGGTGATGAGTTTCTCATCGTGCTGGAAGGGGCGACCGAGGCCCACACGGAAATGGTCGCGCGCCGGCTGCAGAAGGCCGCGCTGCGCACGGCACCGGTACCGTTTTCGCTCGGATGGGCGACGAGAAAGCCCGGGGAATCGTTCCAGCAGACGATGCACCGCGCAGACCAGAACCTGATGGCGGTGCGCGTGATCGAGCGCACCGGCAAGCGGGGTCATCTGGACGAGCTGTAACCCCTCCCGTTCGGCGCATTCGGGCATAGTGTGCAAGTTTTTTGATGGCTGGCGTCTCCATGGCAACACTGTCACGGAGAGGCCCCATGTTTCGCCGTTTTCTGCATCTCTTGATCGCGTCCGCCGCGCTCGCATGCGCCGCGGCAACTTTGCCGGCACAGGGCGTAGCGCCGGTCGTCCGCTGCCCGCCGCCGTGCGGCCCCGACCGCATCTGCCCGATGATCGCGTGCGCCCGGCCGATGGTGGCGCAGGTCGTGCGCACGTCGAGCCGCGTGCGTGCGGATCTCGACGGGCGCGTGGTGCGCTATGAGGTGACCGAGACGTACACGAATCGCGGCACGCGAGTTGGCGAAGCCGACTACCTCCTTCCGTTGCCAAAGGGGGCGGCGTTCGAGGACCTCGCGCTCTCGATCAACGGCGAGATGGTGACCGGCGAGACGATGAACGCCGATCGCGCCCGCGGCGTGTACGAGGAAATCGTTCGCAAGTTGCGCGACCCGGCACTGGTCGAGTGGATGGGGCACGGCCTTCTGCGTGCCCGCATCTTCCCGATCCAGCCGGGCGAAGAAAAGCGTGTCGTCGTGCGGTTCAGCGCGATCGCCGAGCGCGAGGGCGACGCACTCCGCCTCGACTGGCTCGGCGATCGACGCGCCGGCGACGTGGACGGCAACAGCAGCTTCACGCTGAGCTATCCTGATGATGGTACGCTTGGCGACGCCTACTCGCCGACGCATTCCCTGCACGCGGATCGCGAGCAGCACCGGCGTATCGTCCATGTGGACGACGCTCGCGGCGCGCTGACCGTACTCGTTCCGGTGCGGTCGCGCGGCACGGCGGCGGTGTCGCTGCTCGCCAATGCGCCGAATGGCGAGGACGGCTTTGCGCTGATCACACTTTCCCCCCCAGCCCGTCCGGCGCGTGCGACGCCGCGCGACATCGTACTGGTGATCGACGTTTCGGGCTCGATGTCCGGGCGGAAAATCGAGCAGGCACGCGCAGCGGGCCGCCAGCTGTTGCAGACGCTCACCCCCTCCGATCGATTCCGCCTGATTGATTTTTCGAGCGACGTGCGGACCTTCCGGGATGGATGGTCGACGGCGACCGCCGGCAATGTCCGCGCGGCCCAGGACTATCTTGACGCGCTCCGCGCAAACGGTGGCACGAACATCCAGGGCGCGCTCGACGAAGCGTTCGCTTCCGACACGCCGGAGGGGCGGCTTCCGCTCGTGCTCTTCCTTACCGACGGCGCGCCGACCGTTGGTGAGACGCGTCCCGATGTGATCGCCCAGCACGCGGGCGATTTGCGCCGCCAGCGCCGGCTCTTCACCTTCGGCATCGGCGCGGACGTCAACGCATCGCTCCTCGAGCAGCTCGCGCTGCAGGGGCGCGGCACGGCGACCTTCGTGCGTCCCGAGGAGTCGGTCGAGCGCGCGGTCGGTGTGGTGGCCGAGCGTCTGACGCGGCCGGTCGCAACCGATGTGCACATTCACGCGGACGGGGTACGACTGCATGGACTCGAGCCGGAGGGCGCGCTCGACTTATTTGCCGGACAGGATCTCGTCGTGCTCGCGCGCTATACCGGGGCCCGTGAGGGCGCCACGCTCGTGATCGATGGCACGACGAGCGACGGGCCGGTGCGCTGGACCGGCCGCGTCTCATTCCCGGCGCATGCGACGAGCAACGCGTTTGTCCCGCGCCTCTGGGCGGCGCAGCGCGTCGGCTATCTGAGCGCAGAGCGCCGCCGCAACGGCGGCAACCCGGAGCTCGACGCCGAACTCCGCGATCTCGGCGAGCGCTACGGCATTCCAACAGAGCTCACGTCGTATCTGGTGACGGAGCACGGCGCGCTTTCCGCGACCGGCGGCCAGCCCGCGCCGGGCGTCATGGGAATCCGCAGGCAGTCTGTTTCGTCACAGCCGAATGCAGGCGCCGCGAATGCGCCGGCCATGCAGTTCGAAGCAGCGAAGGTCGCGTCGGAACAGCGCGCGGCCACGTCGCTCGGAGATCTCGACAAGGACGCGCTGCGCGACAACAATGGATCGGTCCGCCTCGCGGGAAACCGGACGTTCACGCTGCAGGACAGCGTGTGGGCCGAGGCGCGTCCGCTCGACGGCATCGCGGTCGTCAAGGTGAAAGCATTCTCGCCCGCATACTTTGCGCTCGTGCAGAACCTGCCGGAACTCGCGCCGCTTTTCGCGGTCGGTGAGCGGGTGCGCGTGATCGGACGGCACACGGCAATCGAGGTCGCACCGGATGGTCTGTCGCAGCTCGACGCGGCGGCGCTCGCGACCGTCGTGAAAAACTGGTAGCCAGGAAGAACCTGTGCACGACACCGAACGTCTCTTCCGTGAATACCACGCGATGCTGGTGCGCTATCTCACGCGCCGGCTCGGCGATCGCGACTGGGCGGAGGAGGTCGCGCAAGAGACGTTCGTGCGTGCGCTGCGCCAGGAAACCATCGTGAATGAACGCTCGTGGATCTTCGCCGTGGCCAACAACCTGGTGCGCGACGACGCGAGGCGCGTCTCGCGCCAGCGACGCCAGCTGGAACTGATGGCGGCCGAGGCGCGCGATGAGGAACAGGCACAGCCTGAAGAGACGCAGGAGCTCACGCTTGAAATGACACAGCAGACGGCGGACGCACGCCGCGCACTCGAGGCGCTTGCGGAGCGCGACCGCCAGGCGCTGCTGATGAAGGAGGAGGGATTGGACTACAGTGAGATCGCCGAAGTGCTCGGCATCGAAAAGAGTTCGGTGGGGACGACGCTGTCGCGCGCGCGGCGGCGGCTCGCGGAGACTTACGAGGCGCTGCAGGACGAACGCCGGAGGGGGCACCATGTTGCATCCTGACGAAGGACTCATTCACGCGTGGCTCGACGGCGAGCTCGACCCGGCCGAAGCCGCGCGCGTGGAAGCGCTGGTGGCAAACGACGCAGACTGGGCAGTGGCAGCAGCAGAGGCGCGCGGATTGATCGCGGCGAGCGCGCGAATCGTCGGCGCGCTGGATCGTGTGCCAGCGAATGTGATTCCGCACGCGGCACCCGCGGCACCCGCGGCGCGCGTGGCGCCGCGGCCCGCGTCACGGCGCTGGGTATGGCAGGCGGCCGCGGTGCTGGCGCTGATGACCGGTTCTGCGGTCGTGCTCGAACGTGAAAAGCCGGTGCTGCCGGTGCCGCCTGCGCCGAAGGCCGATGTCGCCGCAGCGACCGCGCAACCGGCTGCTTCGGCCCCGCAGTCGGCGCCGATTGATTCTCATGCGCGCTCTGCCGGCGCGCCAAAAGTGAAGCAGCAACAGCAGGCGGCGGACGCGAAAGGTGCCGTCGCGAAGAAAACCCGCGATGCCACCAGCGAGCTCGCCAACGCGAACCCCGCGAAACCCACCGAACGTGCGCTCGACAAGGACGTGGCCGCGGGTGGAGCTCGCGCCGCCAACGCGCCGATGGCCGCGCTGGCTCAATCGTTTGCGCCGGAAAAACTCACCCGGCTGCCGCCTTCATGCTTTGTTCAGCGCGAGCCCGTCGATTCCGCTTCGAGGATCATCCGCCTCAGTGCGGCCGCGCTCGCGGACAGCATCCGCCTCGAGACCCTCGTGCTGCGCGGCGGCGGAGACACGCTCGCGGCGGTGAACGGACGCTTTACAGCGGTTCGCGTTCGGTGCCCGGCGCCGTGAGCGTGCCAGTGCCTTTCGGTGGAACAGCGGACTCCGTCGCCTGGGATTTTGTGCGGAGAGCGCGGAGGACGGTGTTTCCTGCCGCAAGCGCCCCGAGCATCACGTAGAGATAAAACGAGTAGAAGCGCCACCACACGAGCGCTCCGCCCAGCACCGACGGCGTCATCACGCCGCTGAACGCGAACTTGAAACCGAACTCCACCGCTCCGCCTCCGCCCGGTGCGGGTGCCACGGCGCCGCCGTAGAGGAACACCAGCGGCCAAAGCACCAGCTTCGCGAGCGGAAGCGACGGGTCCATCGCGAGCGCGACGATCGGAAGCACTGCGAGTCGCAGCGAGACGTGCAGCATGGACGCGAAGAACGCCCCCGCCATCGGCAGCAGGCGCGCGTGCTTCAGCGCGGTGATCCCCGAGCGCAGCGACCGCAGCGCACGCTGGATGGCGCGCCAGCGCCCGGCGTGCAGTCCGATCGACTGCGCCCATTGCGGCGGCGGGCCGTGCGCGTTCCGGTATGCGAGGAAATATCCGAACGCGCCGATCGACACGACAATCGCGGCGTACCCGCCGATCATCGCGGTCATCAGCGACACAACGCGCCCCGCCCCGTGAAACGCTCCCGCGAGGATTGCGCAGAGGAGGCAGAGCGAGGTCATCTCGAGAAACAACTCGGTGAAGAGAATCAGGATCGACCCTGCGGCTGGAACTCCCGCCTCGGCGAGCACGAGGAACCGCGCCGGCTCCGCGCCCGAGCGCGATGGCGTGATGGACGCCCCGAAATCTCCGCCGAGGCAGACGCGCAGCGCTGCGGAGAAACTCAGCGGGATCCGCAGCGCGGCGCCGCTCCACTGGATCTTCACCGTACGCGTGAGAATCTCGGCCAGCACCGCGGCGAGCGCGAGCGCGTGCGCGGCGAGCGGGATCGTCGGCGGCGCGCCGGCCTTTGCCCACCCCGACCACAGGATGTATGCGGAGATCCCCAGCGTCGCGGCAAACGAGGCCGCCACGAGGAGCCATCGCCCAACACCGCTCTTCAGCATGCCCAAATGTACGGCCACATGTCGCCCACAAAAAACCGAGTCCCACTTGCGCCGCCGCCGGCGCCGCGCCATCGTCGCTCGTTCTCGCACGGCCGCCCGCGCCGGAGGGTCGAACAATCGCCGTCATCCAAGTGCGCGACGCAGTCGCCGCCGATCACGCCGCGGTGCTGGCGCTCAACAACAGCGCCACGCCCCACGTCAACGAGCTTTCTGCCGCTGAGTTCGGCTGGATCGTGTCGCGCGCGGACTACTTCCGCGTGGCCGAAGATGAATCTGGTCTCGCGGCGTTCGTCATCGCGCTGAGGCCGGGGCTCGAATACTGGAGCCTGAACTACCGCTGGTTCTCGGACCGCGGCGGCGACTTTCTCTACCTCGACCGGATCGTCGTGCACGAGCGCGCACGCGGCACCGGCGTCGGCCGTGCGATGTACGAAGACCTCGACCGGTCCGCGAGCGGCCGCTGGCCGCGCATCACGCTCGAAGTGAATCTCCGGCCCCCAAACCCCGCGTCCCTCGCCTTTCACGAGCGAATGGGCTTCACCCGCGTCGGCGTGCGCGAAGACGAGGGTGGCGCAAAGGCCGTCGCGCTCATGGAACGCGCCACGCTCCGCGTCCCTCTCGCCCCTCCCCGCTAACCCCGCATCCCGGATTCCTTTTCCGCGCTCCGCACCGGGTCGAGAGTTCCCGGTGTCCCTCTATCGACTGCCATTCCCATCGCGTGGTACCCCTTGTCCACGTAGATCGTGGTGCCGGTAATCCCGCTCGCGAGCGGTGACGAAAGGAACGCCGCCGCCGTGCCGACTTCACTCGCGCTCAGCGCCTCGGCGATCGGCGTGTTCGCCGCGCAGTATGCGACCATGGCGTCGATGATGCCGATCGCGCTCGCCGCGCGCGACGCGAACGGCCCCGCGCTGATCGTGTTCACGCGCAGGCCGTAGCGGCGGCCGGCCTCGTACGCCAGGGTACGTGTGTCGCTCTCGAGCGCGGCCTTGGCCGACGACATCCCGCCGCCGTATCCCGGAATCACCCGCTCGCCGGCCATGTATGACAACGAGAGAAATGAACCCGCCGGCCGCATGAGCGGAGCAAGCCGCGACACCATGCTCACCAGCGAATACGCGCTCACACCGACCGCAGCGAGGTATCCCGCCCGGCTTGTCTCCATGAGCGATTTTTTCACTTCAGGGCCGTTCGCGAGCGAATGAACAACGATGTCCAAAGAAGGAGTTCCGAAGTCCGCAGCAAGCCGTTGGCTGAGACCATCGATCGAAAAATCGCCAAGCTCCTTGTAGCGCTTGTTGCTCCTGATGTCTTCGGGCGCGTCCGCGAGCGTGTCGAATGCCGCGTCGAGCGGGTAAATACGCTCGAAGTTCAGGAGCGAGCCGCCCGACATCCTGCGCGACTCGTCCATCTTCCCGCGCTCGAGCAGGTTGTTGAAGATGTTGAGCGCAGGCGGCCAGGTCGCGACACAAATGGAGGCGCCGGCTTCGGCGAGAGACTTGGCGATGGCAAAACCGAAACCGCCGTCGTCGGCTACGCCCGCGACCAGCGCGCGGCGGCCGGGGAGATCGATGTTCAGCATACAGGGATATGTCCGCCTGCTGGGGGCGAAGCAAGGGCCAAAATGCAACCGCCCTTCCCCCCGTAAGGTCGATCCTGCAATGTGCGTGGATGAGCGGACGCACAACGCGCCCCAAGTCGCACCAAGTCGAGACCACCCCGCCGCCCGTCACTCCGCCCGCGCTTCCGCCTGGCGGCGGGCCGTCGTTCTCGCGTGCACTCTGGCGAATGACCTCGGCCGACGTCTCCGAAGGCAACACCGTCACGCTCTTCTCCGACGGCGGCGCGACCTTCGACGCCATGATCGGCATGATCGATGCCGCCACGAAATCCGTCGCGCTCGAGTGCTACATCCTGAAATCGGATGGCGTCGGGATGCGCTTTTCCGACGCACTCGTGCGCGCCGTGACGCGTGGCGTCGACGTGCGCCTGCTCGTCGACTGGTTCGGCATGCGCGGCATCAAGTCGTCGTACCTGCGCAGCCTGCGCGCACAGGGTGCCCACGTCCGCGTGTTCAATCCACCGGGGCTCAGGCCGTGGCTCGGCGCGTTCCCGCGCGATCACCGCAAGCTGCTCGTCGTGGACTCCGCCGAGGGAATGACCGGCGGCATCGGCATTGGGGACGAATGGCAGGGCGGTCTGCTCCGCCGGCGCCGCCTCGCGTGGCGCGACACGTGCGTGAAGATCGGCGGACCCGCTGCAACGGATCTCGCCCGCACCTTCGACCACATGTGGCGCCGCGCTGGCGGCGAGCGCCCTCCGCGTGCCGAACGCAAACTCATCAGGGCGCCACGCGGAGCCAGCCTCGATCCGGCCGCCGCGGCGCCGTCCGTCGTCGGCATCGTCGAGGGTGAGCCCTGGCGGCTTCGCGTCGGACGGGCACTGCACCTGCAGGCCGCCGCCGCCCAGCGCTCGATCTGGGTGGCGAGCGCATACTTCGTCCCGTCCTTCGCGGAGATCGAAGCGCTGAACGGTGCCGCGCGTGACGGCGTGGACGTGCGCCTCCTCGTCCCCTCGAAGTACGACCATCCGTGGATGCACCAGCTCACGCGCGGGTTCTACAAGCGGATGCTGCGCAACGGCGTCCGCATCTGGGAATGGCGCGGCGAGATGATGCACGCCAAGACCACGGTCGTCGACGGGCGCTGGACCCGCGTCGGCTCCACGGACTTCAACCCACTCGGCGTCGCCATCAATTTCGAGCTCGACGCGATCGTCGAGGATCCCCGCGTCGGCGCGGCCGCCGAGGCGATGTTCGAGAACGACCTCAGCCGCTCGAGGGAGATCCGACTTCGCGGGCGCACTGCGCGAGCACCGCGGCCCCGATGAACATCGCCTCCTCCGCGGGATAAAAGCGCGGCGTATGCGCCGCGCGATGCTCGCCGCCCGGCTCGCGCGCGCCGATGCGCAGGAAGCACCCGGGGATTTTCTCAAGGTAGAACGCGAAGTCCTCACCGCCCATGTTGGTCGTGCCGAGCGGAACGAGCTGGCGAGGGGAGAGTACGCGGCGGACGGCCCGCGCCGCCCACTCCACGCCCTCGCGCGGGTTCACGAGCGGCGGCGTCCCCTCGGTGATGCGGATACTCGCCGTGAGCCGGTGCGTGATGGCCACGGCGCGCGTGATGCGCGAAACCTCCGCGACAAGCAGCGAGCGCGCTTCGGCCGTCGTCGCGCGGATCGTGCCGGAGAGCGCCACGGTCTCCGGAATCACGTTCGACGCGCTCCCTGCGTGTATCGTGCCGACGGTCACGACGCCCGGAAGCGCGGGGTCGAGCCGCCTGGAGACGATCGTTTGCAGCGCCATGACCAGCTCGGCGGCGCCGACGACCGGGTCGCGCGACTCCTGCGGCCGCGCGCCGTGCGCGCCCTCACCGTTGAGTGCGATATGAAACGTGTCCGTCGACGCGGCGAGCGGACCCTCCTGTGCGACGGCCTGGCCAACCTCGAAGCGCCGGTCGACGTGAGCACCGAAGATCGCGTGCACGCCGTCGAGCGCGCCGCTCGCGAGCACCTCACGCGCGCCCTCGCCGACTTCCTCCGCCGGCTGCAGCACGATCAGCACGTCGCCCTCGGCCGGTTCGCGCGCGAGCATCAGCGCGGCGCCCACCGCCCATGCAGCGTGCACGTCGTGTCCGCAGGCGTGCATGATCCCGTCGGTCTCGGACGCGAACTCGAGGCCAGTCGCCTCCTGGATCGGAAGTGCGTCGATGTCGCCGCGCAGCGCCACCACAGCCGCCTTCGGATCCCGCCCCGGAACTCTCGCAACGAGTCCGGTGCGCGCCACGCGGCGGACATCCGTGATCCCCGCCTCGCCCAAGGCGCGCTCGAGCGCTGCCTGCGTGCGCGTCTCGTGCCAGGCCAGCTCGGGATGGCGGTGCAGGTCGCGCCGCAGCGCCGTGAGCAGGTCCATCTCGACGTCGTTGAAGCCGAGAAAGCTGTTCATGACCGGAGCTCCTGCGTGCGCACGGTGAGCGCGGCGACGCGCTCCGCGTCCACGTCGACGCCGATGCCAGGACGGTCGAGCGGCACGCGCACCATGCCGCGCTCCATCGTCCACTCCGGCGAAACAATGTCACGTGCCCAGTAGCGCGCACTCGGGCTCACGTCGCCCGGCAGTGTGAAGTTCGGGAGCGAGGCGATCGCGACATTGTACGCGCGCCCGACGCCGCTCTCAAGCATTCCGCCGCACCACACCGGCACGCCGCGTTCCTGGCAGAAGTCGTGGATCGCGATGGACGGCGTGAAGCCACCGACGCGGCCGGCCTTGATGTTCACGATGCGCCCGCTGCCGAGCGCGACCATGTCCTGCGCCTTGTCGAGTCCGGTGATCGACTCGTCGAGGCAGATCGGAGTCCGGAGGCGCTTCTGCAGCGTGGCGTGGCGCAGGATGTCGTCGTGCGCGAGCGGCTGCTCGATCATCATGAGGCCAAATGCGTCGAGCGCGACAAGCCGGTCGATGTCGTCGAGCGTGTACGCGTTGTTGGCGTCGGCCATCAGGTGCGCATCGGCACCGAGCGCGCTGCGCGCGGCGCCGATCCACTCGACGTCGTGCCCCGGCTCGATCTTGATCTTCACCTTGCGGTAGCCGGCGTCCAGCGCGGCGCGCGCCTTTGTGATCAGGGCATCCGGGCTTGCTTGGATGCCGAGTGATATTCCCGTCGCGATCTCGGTGCGCGTGCCGCCGATGAATCGCGCGAGCGGCTCGCCCGCCATCGTGGCGGCGAGCGCCCACAGTCCCATCTCGACGGCGGCCTTCGCCATGTTGTGCCCGCGAAAGTCTTCGTCGAGCATCTCGTGCACGGCGCCCGGATGCTCGAACGTCTTCCCCAGCACGCGCGGCGCGACCCATTGCGCGATGGCGATCCACGCCGTGTCGATCGTCTCACTCGAGTAATTCGGCGCCTCGCCGGCGACGCACTCGCTCCACACCGACGCGCCGGATGCATCATGCAGCTCGAGCAGGAGGATTCTCCGCTCGCGCACTTCGCCCGACGAAATGCGAAACGGTTCCTTGAGTTCGAGCCGTATCTCGCGCAGGACGATCCGGTCGACGCGCATGTCGGTCATACTGGACGGGTGAGAAGGTACGCGGCGTCGCGCGCGCCGTCCGCGGCGAGCGCACTCACGAGGTATCCGAGCGGCAAATAATGCAGAAACGCGCGGCGCACCGATATCCGCCAAGCGCGCGCAAGTTCGAGGTCGTCTGCGAGAAGTGCGTGGTAGTCGGCCGGCACCCGGACGGCCACAGCGGCGGCGTCGGGGAGCGGCGCGCCGGGAGCCGGTGCATCACCGGCGCGGCCGGCCGCTACGGGCACTCCCCGCAGCAGTTCATCGCCGCACGGCAGCGGGACCGGTTCGGTGCTCACCGGCCAAGACGCAATGAGCCGGTCGGTGCCAAGCGATCCGTGCTGGGGGCTGTTCGTGTTCGCGCCGTACATGTCCTGCACGAACTCGTCGACGCGGGCGCCGAGACGGCACAGGTTGAGCTTCGCGTTGCGCGCAACGAACGGATCGAACGTCCAGTACATCGTCTCGGCGCCGATCGCGCGACAGCGGTCGCGCTGGTAAAGCTTCAATGCACGGCCGATGCCGCGACCCTGCACTTCCGGACTCACCGCGAGCATGTCTGACCAGTGCACGAGGCGGCCGTCCTTCAGCCCGGTGAGGCCGAACACGAAGCCAATAAGCATGCCGTCCGCCGCGAACGCGCCCGCGGACACGCCGCCGAGCTTCTCACCGACGAGCAGGATCGCCGCGGGGACGCGTTCGGTGAACGCCGCGCCCCAGGTCGCTTCCTGGAGGCGCACGGCGCTCGCGCGCTCGTCATGAGAGGTGAGCTCGCGGATGACGGTTCCGCCGGCGAGGGTTACGTTCTTCATTCGGGCAGAGGGTGTTTAATTCTTGGCCTACAATACCGCCGGGAGTGTGCGTCATGCGCAAGATGGCAGCATTTGTCGCCGTGTTCGCGGCCGGCCTGGCCGGTGCATGCCGGTCTGCCGTCTCGACCGGTGTCACGGCAAGCAGCGCCCCGTATGACGTCGTGATCACGAACGGCCGCATCGTGGATGGCACCGGCAACGCCTGGTTCTGGGGCGACATCGCCGTCCGTGGCGACCGCATCGTCCGAGTCACACCGCGCGGGATGCTGACCACCGCACCGGCCACGAAACGCATCGACGCGCATGGCCTCGTGGTGTCGCCCGGCTTCATCGATATCCAGGCCCAGTCGTACGACAACTTCATGACCGGCGACGGCCGCGCGCTCTCCATGGTCACGCAGGGCATCACCACGGCGATCCTCGGCGAAGGCGACACGCCGGCCCCCGTGAGCGCGACGCAGCTTGCGGCGGTCACTGATACCGGCGACCGGCGCATGTCGCAGCGCTTCACCGGCCCGCACGGCTTCGGCACTTGGCTCGACTTCATGCAGCGGCGCGGACTCTCGGAGAACGTCGGCTCCTTTGTTGGGTCCGGTACGGTGCGCGCGTACGCGAAGGGCGCGTCGATGTCGGCGTTCACGGCGCCGGAGCGCGACACCGTGCGCGCGATGGTAGGCCGCGCGATGACCGACGGCGCGTTCGGCGTCGCGAGCGCGCTGATGTACCCGGTCGACAATTACAATACGACGGCCGACCTGATCGAATCCGCAAAGGCCATGGCGCCATATGGCGGCGTGTACATCACGCACATGCGGAACGAAGGCGACTTCCTGCTCGAGGCGATCGATGAAGCAATCCGCATCGGACGCGAGGGCGGTGTCCCCGTCGAGATCTATCATCTCAAGGCGGCGGGCAAGGCGAACTGGCCCAAGATGCCGGCCGCGATCGCGAAAATTGATTCGGCACGGGCCGGAGGCCAGGACGTGCAGGCCGACATGTACATCTACTCAGCCGCCGCGAACGGATTCTCCAGCTGCATCGCTCCGAAATACGCGGCCGACGGCAAGCTGCTCCAGAACCTGCAGGATCCCGCCTTGCGTCCGCAGATCAAGGCCGATCTCCAGCGCCGGATTGACGGCTTCGAGAACAGCTGCATGGACGCGCCCGAGGATGTGATGGTCGTCGGGTTCACGCGGCAGGAACTCAAGAAGTATGAAGGGATGCGCCTCACCGAAATCGCCAAGGCAATGGGCAAGGATTGGCCCGATGCGCTCATCGATCTCAACATCGCCGAGAAAGCCGGCCTGGGGGAGATTCTCTTTCGCATGAGTGAGGACAACGTCCGGCTCCAGCTCAAGCAGCCGTGGATCAAGTGGGGAACCGATGCCGGCGCTGACGATCCCGCGACCGCCAAGGTGATGGTCCATCCGCGCACCTACGGCAACTACACGCGCCTGCTCGGGCGGTACGTGCGCGACGAGCATGTGATCACGCTCGAGGACGCCGTGCGCAAGGCGACGTCGGCCGTGGCGACTCGGCTGTCACTCGGCGACCGCGGACTTCTCAAGCCCGGAATGAAGGCGGACATCCTCGTTTTCGATCCCGCCACGATTGCGGACAAGGCGACGTTCGAAAAGCCGCATCAGCTTTCGGTCGGCATCAGCGAAGTGTTCGTCAACGGAGTGGAGGTCGTTCGCGACGGCACGCACACCGGCGCGAAGCCGGGGCAGGTGGTGCGAGGGCCGGGCTGGAACGGCTGGACGGCGCCGAAGTGACGAACGCATGACCAACCTGATCTACCGCGCGGACGCAGCGGTCGCGGCCGCGCTGCAGAGCACCACGCTCCAGCAAAACGAACTCCTGCACGCTGTTGGGCGAGCATTCAACTGGTGGGGCGGGTCAGGGGTGATTTATTTCGCCGCTGCGCTCTGGCTCGGCGGACGCGCGCTGAAGCAAGCGCGCGCTTCGGTCCTCGGCCTGCGCGGTGCCGAGGCGATCGCCGTCGCCAGTGCCATCAGCGGCATCGTGAAGGGATTCGCCGGACGCGCCCGTCCGTTCGTCACGCCGGGTGAGCCGTGGCACTGGAACTTTCTGCATGGCTGGACGGACGCGCGCTATTTTTCGATGCCGTCCGGACATACCACCGCTACGATCGCATTCGCCGCGGCTATTAGCGTCGCATCGGCGCGCTGTCCCCGGCCCGCGAGGGTCATGATGATCCTCGGCATATTCACCTCTGTATTTCTTGTGGCCTTCGCACGCACTTACACGAATCAACACTGGTTCAGCGACGTCATCGCGGGCGCCGTCCTCGGCGCTGCCACCGGGACGCTGATCGCCCGCTGGCACGAGCGACATCCGTTTACTGCGTTCGATCGCTTCATGGCGGGCGTTGCGGACGGTACGACGTGACGGTTCGCATCGCTCTGATTCTGGCGCTCGCGGCCGCGCCGGCGCTCGCGCAGACGCCGACTGCGTCGGCTCCGATTTTTCGCTCGTCTGATGCCGCAATCCTCGGCGCCGCGCTCGCCGGGTCAGCGATCCTCATTCATTATGACGCGCGGATCACCGCGTGGAAGGGACTCACGCCATTCCGCAACAGTCCCGGTACTGGCCGCGCGCTCGACGCTGCGGCATTCGTCGGCGGGCCCGGTTCGTTAGGGATCGAAGCGGCAATGTGGGGCGCCGGCCGCATCTGGAAGAACAATGATCTTGCCACGGACGGCGAAACCGCCTTCGAGGCCGCCGCGCTGAGTGGTGCGGTGACGTTCTTGATTAAAGGGGTCGCCGGTCGCGCACGACCCTACGTCGACTCCACGCGGGCGAACAATTTCAGCTTTGGGCGCGGAATCTCCACGAGCGAAGACTTCCAGTCGTTTCCCTCGGAACATACGAGCGCCGCATTTGCATTTGCGACCGCCATGACCGCACGACTGGCGGCGCG
>JBOHTH010000117.1:0-4596 GCA_050733535.1 Gemmatimonadaceae bacterium
GTACGAGGGGTAGTTCACCTCACGCGGTGTGCTGTGCGAATCGTGCGCGCTCAAAATGACGCGACCTCGAGCGCCATCAAGTCGTCCACGCGCATGGTTTCGTTCGTGTGGAACGGTTCGCCGTAGCGGCAGCGGATGAGCGAGCCATAGTGCGCCGCCTGATGGCGGATGATGTCGTACAGCGGCTCGCCGTTGGGGTACACCTCGCCGCTCTGAATGGCGCCATCAAACTGCGACGCATAGCACTTGATGGCCGCGAGCTTGGTTTCGAACTGCTCGCTGATGTCCACGACGAACGTCGGCTTTTCGTGATCTTCGCGGAATGACATCGCGTGGAGGACCTTCACTGGGCGGTGAGGAGGATTTTCCGGCGCGATTTTCGCGAGCCCGGCAACAAAGCAGGCGTCGCGCACGAGCTGCGCCGTGACATGGTGGTCGGGATGGCGGCCGCGCAGGGCAGGGGCGATGACGACGCGAGGCTTGAGACGCCGGATGACCGTGGCGACCGCGGCGCGCGTGGCCGGGGTGTTGGTGATGCCCGCGTCGGGCAGCTCGAGATTCTCGCGAATGGCGACGCCAAGTTTGCTTGCGGCGGCGGCGGCCTCGGTGGCGCGCGTCGCGGCGGACCCGCGCGTGCCCATTTCGCCTTGAGTGAGATCGAGGATGGCGACGCGGTGGCCTTGAGCGGCGAGCTTGGCGATCGTCCCGCCGGCGTTGAGCTCGGCGTCGTCCCGGTGGGCGAAAATAGCGAGAAGATCAGCAGTAGGCATCGTGAAAGATACGCGCGGATGGGCTACAAACGGCAATGCTGTGAGACGTTACCTATCAGCAACGGCAACTATCAGAAACAACGTGGTGCTCTGACAGTTGTTGTCGTCTGATAGTTCCCGTCTGACAGTTATGCCGTTAGAAGTCTGATGGGTGTCGCCTGACAGTTATGCCGTTATAACTTTCGCCTCACACCCACCCCTTCCTCCAATGCAATCCATTCTTCCAAAGGGTTCTCCGCCGCCCGCTGGTCACTACTCGCCGGCCATCGTCCATGGCGGCTTCGCGTTTGTCTCCGGCCAGTTGCCTGTGGTGCCCGGTCGCACCGACCATGTCGTCGGCACGATCGAGGAGCAGACCGAACAGACGATGCGCAACGTCGGCGCGGTGCTCGAAGCGGCCGGGAGTTCGCTGGCGAAGGCGGTCCAGGTGACGATCTACATCAGCGATATGGAGCTCTGGGCCCGCGTGAACGCCGCGTACGCGAAAGTGATGGGCGATCACAAGCCCGCGCGCGCTGTCGTGCCGGTGGGGCCGCTGCACTACGGCTATCAGATCGAGATTCAGGCGATCGGGGCGGTGGACTGAGGACCGAAGACCGAAGACCGAAAAACAAAGCGGCGGACGGCATCTCTCCCGTCCGCCGCTTTGCCTTCTTGGTGCTATCCGCTTAGCGCGTAACCGGAGGACGACCGCCACGCTGCGGCATGGCCGCAATGTTGTCCGCGAGCGTCTTCTTGTCGGCGTCGCTCGTGAGGAGCGCGGCGAGGTCGGAGTTGCGCGTCTCGGTGAGCTTCTTGCGCTGGTCCATCGCGTCGGCCGCGCTGCGGTCGATGCCGCGCATGTCCGTCTGCGCCTTCCCAACGATCTCGACGGCCTTCGCCTTGACGGCGTCGGTGATCGTGATGCCCTTGAACATCGTCTCAACCGTCGTGGCGTTGCGCGCCGCCATCTGCTCCGGCGTCATCGGGCCACGTCCACCGCCACCACCGCCCTGCGCGGCGGCCGTACCGGCCATCGCTGCGATCATCGCTGCTGCCGCAAGAATCTTCCGCATTGTAACTCCTCCAAGACCACCGGTGATTATCGGGAACGGCCCGGTGCCGCTCCCGCGGGACATATGTCGGGTTAATGACGGATAGCTCCGCCCCAGCGTTAGACCCCGCAAACCCACGGCCAGAGAACCCCGACTGAGCCCCCGAAATTTGCTGGCCGGCGGGGGTTATGCAACGGGCAACAGCTGGCGCCCGCTCATCTCATGGCAATCGTCCCATAGCCTCTTTCCCACAGCTTCGTCCTGGTTCCAACCCGACATCCGCTACTCGTACCTCAACGCCTCGACGGGATTCATTCGGGCCGCCCGCCGCGCCGGCAATACCCCAAATACCAAGCCGATGGCAATACTCACCGCCACCGCGATCAGGGTGAGTCCAACCGGGGTCTGCGCGTGAATGTTCATCAGCATCGTCGCACCCCGCCCGGCACCCAGTCCTACAACGACCCCGAGCACCCCGCCGATTCCGGTCAGCGTCGCGGCTTCGACCAAAAACTGCAGCAAGATATCCCTCCGCGTAGCCCCCAGTGCCTTCCTGACGCCAATCTCACGCGTCCGGGCGGTCACCGAGACCATCATGATCGCCATCACCCCGATGCCGCCCACCATGAGCGCCACGGACGCGAGCACCAGCATCACCAGAAAAAAGATGTCCGTGATCGACGTGAACGTGTCCAAAATCTGGTCCTGACTCATGAGATCAAAGTTGTCATGATCCGCCGGCCGCAGGCGGCGCATCGACCGAAGCTCGATCGTCACCGCGTCTTCCGCGTCCGCGACGCTCACGCCCGGCTTGGGCTTTACGCAGATGAACAGCGCGTTCGTCTTGTCCACATGGTAGCCGTGGATCACGTACTGGTACGGCATCACCGCGCCGATCTCCTGGCCCGGCGGCGCAAAGATGTTCGCGGGCGGCTGGTACAAGCCGATAATCTCCACCGGCCGTCCACCGGCCTGAATCGTCCTGCCGATTGGATCCATCCGGCCGAACAGCCGCAGCGCCTGCGTCTCCGCCACGACGATGACCGCCGCGCCGCTCCGCATCTCGGCCTTGGTGAACCACCGCCCCTCGACGAGTTCGCCGCCCTGGATCTCCTGATACCGGTCGTCGGCGCCAAACGCCGCCAGGCTCTGCGTGCGCGTTCCCTGATAGTCGAGCCGCAGCTGGATTTGCGCCCAGATGCCGGCGTATTCGACCTGCGGCAGCTGCCCGATGCGGTCGGCCTCTTCGGCGTTCAGATCCGGGCGGATGCGAATCCACTTGGGCAGGTTGTCCGGGTTCACCGGCGTGGTCTGGATGACCTTCATCACGTAGAACGTCGTCGGCCCCGCGACTTGGATCGTATTCAGGATCTGGTCGCGAATCCCCTGCACGATCGTCGCCATGGTCATCACGGTCGACACGCCGATCACCACTCCAAGAATCGTCAGCGCCGAACGCATCTTGCTGACGCGCAGCGCATCGAACGCGATCGCGACGTTCTCGCGGAGCTGGTCGAACGATATCCAGCGCACTATTCGGCCCGCAGAGCGGTGATCGGGTCGAGCCGCGCCGCGCGCCGCGCCGGATACACGCCGAACAGCACGCCGACGCCGGCGCCGAGCGTCACGGCGAGGAGCACCGACCACGCCGTGATCCGCGCGGGGAGCGGGGAAACCGTCGCCACGAGTTCCGCAAACGCCCAGCCGCCAAGGACGCCCATCACGCCGCCGGTGCTCGCGAGCGCAATCGCCTCCGCGAGAAACTGGCGCTCGATGTCGCGCGAGCGAGCCCCGACCGCCTTGCGGATCCCGATCTCCCGCGTGCGCTCGGTGACGGACATCAGCATGATGTTCATGATGACGATCCCGCCGACGACAACCCCGATCGCGACCACCGCGGGGATGACGCTGAAGAGCACGGCCGTGAGTTGCTTCCAGAAATCCACGAGCGCGTCGGCCGTTTCGATCGAAAAGTTGTCCTCCTGGCCGGGCCGCAGGCGGTGCGCGACTCGCATGGCCTCCTCGGCGCGCTGCATCGCCGGCGCCACGCTGGCGGCGTCGCGCATCTTCACGGAGATCGTCGTCGTGAGGCGGCGACCGTAGAGCATTTCGTAGCGTGTGAACGGAATGAGCGCGAACGCATCGAACGACTGGCCGAGTACTTTCCCCTTGGGCGCGATGACGCCGATCACCGTAAAGTGCTGGTCCGCGAGCCGCACGTCCTGGCCGATGGCGCTCACGCCGTTGAACAGCTTGTCGGCGATGTCGTGGCCGAGGACAACCACCGGCCGCCGCTGGGCGACGTCGAGGTCGGTGAGCGGGGTGCCGGCCTCAAAGCGGTAATCCTGCACGTCCTGATACGGCGGCGTGACGCCGTAGACGAGCACATCGCCCACCTCGCGGTCGCGCCACGCGATATCGGACTGCGGGGTGGGGAAGCCCGTCGTGAGGCCCACGTCTTTTGCGTCCGGGATGGCGTCACGCACGGCGTCCGCATCGGCCACGGTGATGCTTGGGCGCCGCTGCACGCGCTTCATCATCTCGTCGTCGAAGAGCCCGATCTGGAGCGGGGTGCGCCGCACCTGGAACGCGTTGGTCCCGACCACCGCGCCGGCGATGTTCTCCTTTACGTACGCGTTCATCCCCTGAATGATCGCCACCACGGCGACCAGAAACGCGACGGAGACGATGATGCCGAGCAGGGTAAAGAACGAGCGGAGCTTGTGCGACCATGCCGCTTCGAGCGCGAGGCGGATCGCGTCAGCGAGCGGCACGACGCGCCGCCGCGGAAT
>JBOHTH010000118.1:0-2581 GCA_050733535.1 Gemmatimonadaceae bacterium
ACCGGATCAGCGCGTACCTCGCCGACGGCAAGAAGAACGCGAAAGTCCTCGCGGGCGGCACGGCGAACGGGGAGACAGGCTGGTTCGTCGAGCCGACGCTCATTCAGACGGAAGATCCGTCCTACCGCTTGCTGTGCGAGGAAATTTTCGGACCGGTCGTCACCGCGTATGTGTACGATGACGCCAAATGGGCTGAGACGCTCAAGATCGTTGATTCCACGTCGCCGTACGCGCTTACCGGCGCGGTATTCTCGCGTGACCGCAAGGCGATTCACGAGGCGCACGCGGCGCTGCGCAATTCCGCGGGCAACTTTTACGTGAACGACAAGCCCACCGGCGCAGTCGTGGGCCAGCAGCCGTTCGGTGGTTCGCGCGCGTCAGGCACCAACGACAAGGCGGGATCGAAGATGAATCTCCTGCGCTGGGCGAGCGCGCGCACGGTGAAGGAGACGTTCGCTCCGGCCACCGAGCACCACTATCCGTTCATGGATGCCGAGTAGGCATCGCTTCGTCACGCTCGACGTCTTCACGTCGAGCGCATTCGGTGGAAACCAGCTCGCGGTCTTTCCGGACGCGAGCGGGATCCCCGAGGACGCGCTGATCCGGATCACGCGCGAGTTCAACTTCGCCGAGGTCACGTTCTGCTATCCGCCGGCGAACAAGGCGCATACCAAACGGGTCCGGATCTTCACGCCGGCGCGCGAAATCCCCTTTGCGGGGCATCCGACGGTGGGCACGGCGATCGCGCTGATCGAGCTCGGCTTGGCCGGCGCGCACTCCGGCGACACCGCCAAGCTCGTGCTGGAGGAGGGCGTCGGCCCGATTCCGGTCGCGGTGACGCGTGTGCGCGGTGCGGCGCCGTTCGCCCAGTTCTCGACGGCGAAACTCGCTGAGGTTGGACCGCCGCCGCCAAGCCGTGCCGCTCTTGCCGCGGTTCTGTCGATTGGCGCAGAGGACAGTCTCGCGACGCAGATGGCGCCGGAGAATGTTTCATGCGGCCTTCCATTTCTGCTGGTGCCGCTCGGGTCGGTGGATGCCGTCAGCCGGTCGCGGATACAGATGGAGAAGTGGGAAGCGACACTGAAGTCGGCGTGGGCTCCTGACGTTTTCCTGTTCGCGAGAAAACCCGAGGGAGGCGACGCGCACTTTCATGCGCGCATGTTCGGCCCCGGCGTGAACGTGCCCGAGGATCCTGCGACGGGATCAGCGAACGCGTGTTTCGCGGGCTACCTCGCCGCCCGCGCGCCGCAACAGGACGGCACGCTGCGGTGGACCGTTGATCAAGGAGTCGAGATGGGACGACCCAGCCGCATCGAGATCGAAGCCGATAAATCGGCGGGTGCGGTCACGGCAATTCGAGTTGGCGGGAGCGCGGTGATGGTGACGGAAGGGACGCTTACTCTCGCACCTCTGTAGACCGCCGCCCCGGCAACGATCCGTCGAACGCGCGCATCCCCGGATGCCAAAGCTCCGTGCGGTCACGCCCGTTTCGTTTCGCGACGTACAGCGCTTCGTCCGCCCGCGCGATCAGCACCGCGGCGACCTGATCGTTGCGCGCGATGTCCGACGCAATCCCGATGCTCACCGTCACGGCGTGATCCACGCCGACCGCCGCGAACGGCCGCGTGCGGAACGCCTGCTGGATGCGGTCGGCGAGGATCCGTGCACCCTCGTTGTTCGTGTCGGGTGCGAGGATCTCGAACTCCTCCCCGCCGTAGCGCGCGACCACGTCGCCGAGCCGCGCCGTTTCGCGCAGCAGCAGACCCATCTCGCGCAGCACCTCGTCGCCGGTGAGGTGCCCGTACTCGTCGTTGATATGCTTGAAGTGATCGACATCGAGCGCGAGCACCGACAGCGAGTGGCTGGCGCGCACCGCACGCGAAACTTCACGCGAGGTCAGCTGGCCGAATCCGCGCCGGTTGAAGCAGCCGCTCAGCGGGTCGGTGAGGACGATCGTTTCCAGGTGTCCGCGCATTCTGTTGTAGGCGCGGCCTACGACCGTGATGGCGTCCGGCATCCGGTCGAGCGACTCGTCATACTCCAGCGAAAAGTCACCCTCCTGCACGCGCTCGAACACGTGGACGATGCGCTGCAGGCGCTGCGCGATGTGCCCCTGGAGCAGCACGAACAGCAGCGAGCCCACCAGAAACAGGCTGAGGTTCCAGATCCCCTCTGAACGGTGGGGCAGCATTCCGTGACTCGACGCGGCGAGCGCGATCGTCGTGTAGAGCACCGCCACCCAGGCGAGGTTGTACACCGTCGTGCGCGCCCCGAAGTACAGCAGGGTGAACTGCACGGGGAAGATCGCGATGATCAGTGCCCGCGTGTATTCCTGCGGAGGCGTGACGACGTAGACGGTGCCGAACAAGAGCGCCATGTCGGCCGCAACCGCGATGATGGCCGCGTTGTGTCCGGCGGTTCCGCGCTTCGCGACCACGGCGAGCATTGCCTCGACGAACGCGAGGTACGCGACGACGATCGCCGACCCGAGCAGCAGCGCGGCATGAACTCCGATTGATCTGGCGACGACAGAGTCACCGCTGATGACACCAGCCCACTTGAGCGCGATGGTGCCAAACCC
>JBOHTH010000119.1:0-2990 GCA_050733535.1 Gemmatimonadaceae bacterium
CAGTTTGGAAATCGCTGCGAACTGTATGCGTGAACAGGCCGAACCCAAACCGACTCAACAAATAGCCAATGCTACCGGCGGCGATGACGGTCTGTACCCCCAGCCACGTGCGCATCGCCAGAGAAATCCGGCGCAGGTCGCCCGCGATCAACTGGCCCATCACCACCAGCCCACCGAGAGCGGCCCAGTTGACGAGCGAGAATAGGGAAGCCAGCGAGAAGCCGCGTTGAAACGCCCCGAGCAACCAAGCGATCAGACTGGCGATGATCATCGCCAGCACCGCCACGCGCATCGCGCTTCCACGCCGCCAGTGTCTGATGTCCCCCATGATCTGGGTCGGAAGAATCAGGAGCACGGTGCTCACCGCGATTATTTGAGCGGGCCCCGCGCTGACGTCCAGATCACCGATGACCAAAGGAATCGGGAGCGCCAATCCGAACGCCAATCCGACGGCCAGCAGGCTACGGAGACTGGGAACGCGAACGTCGCCCGCCGCAGTCGCCGGATTCAACACTCGGGTACCATTCAAGTCCAGCGACACGGTGGTCAGGGAGAGTCAGGGCCTTGAGCGGTCATGCACGTAGCCGGAGAACGCCAAGCCTCAATCTATCCCGTAGCAAGTGCGAATGGAGGTTGTCACCGATTCCGATTTTAATTCTCCTCTTGCGCGATGCGGAATGGGCCGCGCTGGCGGACGAACTCGTGCGCGGATTGCTGAGTCCGAAGAACGCGCGCTTTCCTAAGTTCACTCGTGGCCATTGGCCTTCCTCAAATCGATCGGCCTGAGCGAAAAGCCTCATACTATCTCGCGCATCGCAAGAGTCTGCGTACCTCTGCGCCACGCTGCAATAATTCGGTGACACATTTGCGAAACCCGCGCGTTATTCTCGCCGAATGCCGCCCTATTGCATTCCTCGGCCGAGAGGTATTAGCCTGTGCTCATGCTCACGCAACCATACAACTGGACCGCAGACGACCTCGACCTGCTCCCCGACGACGGGAACCGGTACGAGGTCGTCGATGGCGAGTTGTTCGTGACACCCGCGCCGTCGTTCGCGCACCAGCGCGTCATGGGGGCGATCTACACGCGCCTTTATGCGTTCGTCGCAAATCAGAAACGTTTCGCCTGGGTGATGTTCGCGCCGGGTGACGTGCATATGGACACGAAGAACCAAGTCCAGCCGGACATCTTTGTCGTACCCCGCACTGCTGCGGGGATACCCGCGACGTGGCGCGAAGCTCCGCGGCCGATCCTCGTCGTTGAAGTTCTGTCCAGCACTACGGCTCGGCGCGACCGCGGGCCGAAGCGCGAGCTCTACATGCGCGCGAGAATCGGCGAGTACTGGATCGTAGACCACAAGAAGCGCAGCGTTGTTATCGTTCGCCGTGGAGAACCGGACGTCGAGGCAAGCGATCTCGTTACTTGGTCTCCCGCCGGAGCCAGTGAACCGCTGGTGATCGATCTACCCGCCCTGTTTCGCGAGGCGCTGGACGACTGACACGAAGACCGAAGACCGAAGACCGAAGATCTACACCACCACTCCCTCCCGCTCCAGTCTCCCCAGCAGCGCCGAGTCCACCCGCGCGCTCATCATCACGTCACCCGTCTCTTCGTCGTTCGCGCTGCTGACGACTTCACCGTCGCGATGGATCTCGGCGATCAGCTTCCCGCTCGCCGCAGGCAGCCGCAGCTTCACCAGCGGACGTTGATCTCGCACCGCCTTCAGCAGCAGCGCGCGCAGCGGCTCGACTGACGCTCCGCCCTTCCTTGCCGCACTGACGAAGATCGAGTTGGGCAGCAGGTTCCCCATCCGCACGCGCAACGCCTCTGCGTCCTCAGCACTCAGCGCGTCAATCTTGTTGAACACGTGCACCACCGGCGTCTCGTTCACGCCGATGTCAGCGAGGACCTCGTCCACCACCAGCCGCTGCTCCTCCCACGTCGGATGGCTCGCGTCGATCACATGCAACAGAAGATCGGCCTCGCCGACCTCTTCAAGTGTCGCCCGGAAGCTCGCCACCAGATGATGCGGCAGCTTGCGAATGAACCCGACGGTGTCGGTGAGCAGCACTTTCTGGTTCTCGCCGATGCCCACGTCGCGCGTCAGTGGATCGAGCGTTGCGAACAAACGGTCTTCGACGAAAATGTCAGAGGCGCCGCTCATCGCGCGGAGTATCGAACTCTTCCCCGCGTTGGTGTAGCCCACCAGCGACGCGCGAAAGACGTTCTTGCGCGAGTGCCGCTGCACTTCGCGCGAGCGCTGCACGTCGAGCAGCCGGTCCTTGAGCAACTTGATTCGCAGGCCCACCAGCCGGCGGTCGGTCTCGAGTTGCGTCTCGCCAGGCCCGCGCACGCCGATGCCGCCGCGGAACTTCTCGAGGTGCGTCCACAGGTTGGTCAGCCGCGGCAGCGAATACTCCAGCTGCGCCAGCTCCACCTGCATCTTGGCCTCCGCGCTGCGCGCGCGCACGGCGAAGATATCGAGGATCAGCTCGGCGCGATCGATCACGCGCTTGCCGAGCTCCAGCTCGAGGTTCTTCCCCTGCGCGGGGCTCAGCTCGTCGTCGAATATCACGACGCTCGCGGTCTTCTCCTCCGCGAGGAGCTTGAGCTCGTCGAGCTTTCCCTTCCCGACGTACGTCGACGGGTTGGGCCGGTCGATGTTCTGCGTAAGCTCGCCGACTACAGTGGCCCCTGCCGTGTCCGCCAGCCGCTCCAACTCGCGGAGGTGCTCGTTCACCAGGTGACGGGCATTGCTGCGCTTCAGCGGGGCGCCTACGATGATTGCGCGCTCGGCTGGGGAGGCGAGGGTGATGAGGTCTTTTGAGATAGGCGCTTGGATTGGAGCTTCGCACGGAATCTATTGGCGTGATGCGGGATTGCCAGCAAATGCACAATGCAAAAAAGGAATGCGGTCCCGCGTGGCGGCCGCATTCGAGAGGGACGATCAGTCAGAGGTGTGAGGGACGGTCAGCGCCAGGATATGAGG
>JBOHTH010000120.1:0-12779 GCA_050733535.1 Gemmatimonadaceae bacterium
TGTGGCGCGAGACGAACGAATCGGGCTGGGGAATGGACTTGGACACTGATTGGGATCTCCAGAACGGCGCGGTTTGTGGCGCCGGGTATTCACGAAGGAGGTAGATACTTGCGGGTGAAAACTAATGATTGGGGCAAGGGCAGGGATGCGAGAGGCGGGACTCTCCGGCTGATGCGAGAAGCGGGGTGGGGATGCGAAAAGCGGGACGCCACTCGACGCGGGAGGCGGGTCGTCCGTTTTTCGCATCGAGGAGCGTCCCGACTCCCGGTTCCCAACCCCGCTTCTCGCATCAGCCGGGAAGTCCCGACTCCCGCTTCTAGTCGTCGTTGCCCCTTGCCGTAGATTCAAATCGTGCACTCACCCCAGAGGATCTCCGTCATGTCCTACCGATCCGAAGCCGCACGAGCCGGAATCAGCTTTGGCAGTGCGCTTGCGATAGTCATCTCGTGGACCAAGCACCACTCAATCCTCTGGGCCATCATCCAGGGCTTCTTCAGCTGGCTGTACGTCATTTACTACGCTCTTACGCGCTGAGCGGGCGATTCGCGGGCGACCGGCGGTGCGCTGGCGATTCCTCGACTCGGGCGGCCTCGGCGGCGCCGAACAGATGGCGCTCGACGCTGGACTGATGGACCGCGCGCGCGCCACCGGCGAGGCCGTGCTGCGGGTGTATGAATGGTCGCAGCCGACGCTGTCATTCGGACGCCACGAGTCGGTGCGCGACCGATTCCTTCCTGAAGCGCTCGAGCGGGAAAACGTCGGCGCCGTGCGGCGGCCCACTGGCGGGCGCGTGTTGATGCATCAGCGGGAAGTCACGTACAGCGTCACCGCGCCGGCGGCAGAGCATGAACGGCTGAAGGAGAGCTACGCGCGCATCAATGCGATTCTCGTCGCTGCGATCGCGAAACTCGGCGTGGACGTCGCCGAAGCTGCGGCCACGACGACAGCTCGGCGCCCCGGTGGCGCGGCCTGCTTTGCGGAACCATCCGCGGGCGAACTGGTCGTCGGCGGGCGCAAACTCGTCGGCAGCGCGCAGCTGAGGGAACGCGGCGCCTTGCTGCAACACGGCTCGATCCTGATCGACGATGACCAGCCGCGTAGCGCAGCGCTGGCCGCCGAGCCCATGGTGCCCGCCACTCCCGCGGCCACGCTCCGCGCGTGCCTCGGCCGCGCGCCCTCGTACAAGGAGATCCGCGACGCACTCCACGCCTCGCTCGTCGATACAGAGGGCGAACCGGCCCGACTCGAGCCGAGCGACGCCGACGCCTTTGCCGCACCGCACCGCGAGAGATTCGCGAGCGCGCTGTGGACGTGGCGCAGGTAGATCAATAATGTTGGCCGTCTCTCCTCGGAGCCTCATGCGACTTGATTCGGTACGGCGCGGTGCGTGCGCGATGCTCGGAGCGATCGTGCTCATCACCGGATGCAGTGGTCGTGACGGCGGTGGCGCAGGCGGCACGGTGGTCATCGGCTCGGGGCTTGATCCCAAAGCGCTCTTCCCGCCGACCGCCGACAACATTCAGGCGCGCCAGCTCACGGACCTGATCTTCCAGCGGCTTGCCGACCGGGGGACCGCGCTCAACACGCTGGGCGATGCGGGCTTCGTTCCGCGGCTGGCTCAGCGCTGGGAATGGTCGCCTGATTCAACGCGGGTCACATTCCACATCAATCCGCGCGCGCGCTGGGAGGACGGCCGGCCCGTCACGGCACGCGACGTGAAGTTTACGTACGACGTGTATGCCGACTCGACCGTCGGCGCGCGCGAACGGCAGGGGCTCAAGGCGGCAGTCGACTCTATCACCATCGCCGACTCGGTCACCTGCACCGCCTGGTTCCGTGGACGCGCGCCCGAGCGGTTCGACGTCCTCGTCTCTACCCTCGTGCCACTCCCCGAGCATCTGCTCGCCGGGATTCGCCGCGATTCGCTCCCGACGTCGGCGTTCGCCATGAAACCGATCGGCGACGGGCCGTACAAGCTCGGGACTTGGGACCAGCAGGTGCGTCTCGAGCTCGTGTCGAGCCCGACGTACTACGAGCGCCCCTCGGTGAACCGTGTGGTCTGGACGTTCTCACCGGATGCGGCGACGCGCTTCAAGCAGCTCGTGGCAGGCGAGTCCGACTTTCTGGAGAACCTCTCCGTGGACGAAGCCGCCGCAGCTGCAAAGCAGCCCGATCTGCGCGTGGTGACCCTCGGCAGCTACGGATACAACTTCCTCCAGTTCAACCTCCGCGACGGGCCGGGCCCGCACCCACACCCGCTGTTCGGCGATCGTGCGCTGCGCCGTGCGCTGACGATGGCGCTCGACCGGCAACTGCTCGTGCACAGCGTGTTCGGTCCACTCGGACGCGTTGGCATCGGCCCGTTCGTTCGGGCGCAGTGGGCGGCCGACACCACCGTCGCGCAACTGGCGTTCGACCGCGCCGGCGCCGCGCGCCTGCTCGACTCGCTGGGCTGGCGCACCGGCGCCGACGGCGTCCGTGCGCGCAACGGTCGCCAGCTTGCGTTCAGCCTGCTCGTGCCGACGGTCAGCGCGCCGCGCCTGAGTCTCTCGGTGCTCATTCAGGAGCAGCTGCGCCTTGCAGGGGTAAAGGTCACCGTCGAGAAGGTCGACATCAACGAGATGATCGACCGCATGAAGAAGCGCGAATTCGACGCGGTGATGGGCGGCTTCAACTCCACCCCATCGCCCGGCGGCGTCAGGCAGACGTGGATCACTGCGGCCGTACACGGCGGGCTCAACTACGGTCGCTATGAGAATGCGGCGTTCGACTCCCAGATCGACAGCGCCGGCGCGGCGGGCGTGGTTGCCGCGGCAAAAGCGCACTACCGGGCCGCAAGCCAAATCATCGTGGACGATGCGCCGGCGATCTGGCTGTATGAGCCGCCGATGCTCGCGGGCGTGAACACGCGAGTCCGCATGGGCGAGATGCGCGCCGACGCGTGGTGGATGAGCATTCCGGCGTGGTCCGTCGATGCGGGCAAGCGCCCGGCGCGCGGCGCAGCCGGCACACCGTAACGCGTGCGCCGTTTCCTCCTCGCGCGAGCCGCGCAGGCGCTCGTCGTCATCGCGCTCGTGGCGACGCTCGCATTCGTCCTCGTGCACATCGCGCCCGGCGACCCGTTCGGCGCGAGCCTGGACGATCCCTCCGACACACCGGCGCTGCACGCGCAGCAGATGCACCAGTGGGGCTACGACCAGCCGCTGCCGATGCAATACGTGAAGTGGCTCGGCAACCTCGCGCGCGGCGACTTCGGTTGGTCGCACTCGAGGAACCGGCGCGTTTCCGCGGTGCTCGCCGAGACCGTTCCACGCACGCTGCTCCTCACGGCTACGGGCCTCGTCGTCGGCGTCCTCGCGGGGATCGCGCTGGGCACCTGGCAGGCGGCGCGGAGCGGCACGGCCACTGCGCGTGTGACGAGCGCGCTCGCGGTCGCCACGCTCTCTGTGCCTGAGTTCCTCGTCGCGCTTGCCGCGCTCGCGGTACCCGCCGCGCGCTGGCACTGGTTTCCGGTGAGCGGCATCGTCGATCCCGCGATGCACGATTCCATGAGCGCGCTTGGGCGCGCCATCGATGTTCTGCGCCACCTGATACTTCCCGCCGCCACGCTTGCGCTGCTCACCGCCGCGTGGGTCTCACGCTACCATCGTGCGGCGATGCTCGTCGTGCTCCCCGAAGAATTCATGCGCACGGCGCGTGCGAAGGGCGCCGGCGAGTTCACGGCCGTCGTCGCCCACGGCCTCCGGAACGCGCTTGGCCCGCTCATCACGATCGTCGGGCTGCTGCTCCCCGCCCTGTTCGGCGGCACGGTATTCATCGAGACGATCTTCAGCTGGCCGGGTGTCGGCCGGATGATGGTCGATGCCGTCAGCGGCAACGACTACCCGCTCGTCCTCGCCGGCGTGCTCGTCGGCAGCACGCTGGTCGTCACCGGCAGCGCGCTGGCCGACGTGCTCTCGGCGCTCGCGAACCCGCGCGTGCGGATCGGCACGTGAAGTTCGCCGCCGGAGTGCTCCTGGTGTTCGTCCTCGTCGCGATCGCCGCGCCGGCCATCGCACCGTACGATCCGCGCGCCACGCCGCAGTCGGAGACCCAGAAGAACCTTCCGCCGTCGCTCGCCCATCCGTTCGGAACGGACGAGTTTTCGCGCGACGTGCTGAGCCGTGTGGTGTACGGGGCGCGCGTTTCGCTCGGCGTCTCGGCGGCCGCCGTCGTGCTCGCGATGACGCTGGGGGCCGCCGTCGGCGCCGCGGCCGGCTACGCCGGCGGCTGGACCGACGTCCTCTGCATGCGCGTCGTCGACGCCATGCTCTCGGTGCCACGCGTGCTCCTGCTCCTCGTGCTCGTGGCGACGACGGGCCCGCTTTCCGTGGGCGGGATCATTCTCCTCCTCGGATGTACGGGATGGCCCGGCACGAGCCGCCTGATTCGCGGCGAAGTACTCCAATTGAAGGAGCGCGACTTCGTCGTTGCTTCGCGCGCCACCGGCACGCGTGAATGGCGGGTGTTCTTCACGCACATTCTCCCGGGCGTGCTGCCGCAGCTGCTCGTCTCCGCGACGCTCGCGCTCGCCACGGTGATCCCGCTCGAAGCCGGGCTGTCGTTCCTCGGCCTCGGCGTGCAGCCGCCGACCGCGAGCTGGGGCAACATCATCAGCGACGCCGCCGAGCGTCCCGGCGACACATGGTGGGTCGTGCTCTTTCCGGGGCTCGCCATCGTGTGCACGGTGCTCGCGGTGAACACCATAGGCGAGCGGCTGCGCGCGTGGGCTGACCCGCGGCAGGAGGTCGTGCCGTGACCGGCTCCCCGTTGCTCGACGTCCGCGACCTCACCGTGAGCTACGCGACAGGCGGTGGAGAAACGCGCGCCGTCGACGGCGTCTCGTTCGCCGTGCATGCCGGCGAGACCGTCGCGCTCGTCGGCGAATCCGGCTGCGGCAAGAGTTCGATCGCGTACGCCCTGATGCGCGTGATGAGCGCCGGTGCGCGCATCGGCACGCAGAGCCACGTGATGTTCGACGGCGCCGACCTCCTCACGCTCGGCGAGCGCGCGATGCGCGACATTCGCGGGCGCCGGATTTCAATGATCTTTCAGGAGCCGGCGTCCGCGCTCAACCCGGTGATGAAGGTCGGCGCGCAGGTCGCCGAAGTCGCGCTGCTGCACGGCGAGCGCTCGAAACGCGCGGCGTGGGATCGCGCGGTGACGATGCTCGAGCGGACCGGCATCGATCACCCCGCCGAGCGAGCGCGCTCATATCCGCACGAACTCTCGGGCGGCATGCGGCAGCGCGTGCTTATTGCGATGGCGCTCATGATGCGGCCGGCGCTGGTGATCGCGGACGAGCCCACCTCGGCGCTCGATGTCACGGTGCAGGCGCAGATCCTCGACCTCCTGCGCGACCTGCAGCGGGAGACGGGAATGGCCGTGCTGCTGATCACGCATGATTTCGGCGTGGTCGCAGAACTCTGCTCGCGCGCGATGGTCATGCGCGAAGGGCGGATTTTGGAGGACGCGCCGGTGGACGAGATCTTTCATGCGCCGCGAGATCCGTACACGATGGAGCTGCTGGGTGCGGTGCCGCGGCTGGCGGCGGACCGATGACTGAAGACCGAAGACCGAAGACCGAGGCCGGAGGCGCCCTTCTCTCGGTACGGAATCTCACACATGTGTATCCGGCGCGGCACACACTGTTCGGCGCGGCGCGCGAACACGCTCCGGCCGTGAATGACGTGAGCTTCGATGTCATGCGCGGCGAGACGCTGGCGCTGGTCGGCGAATCGGGGAGCGGGAAGACGACGACGGGCCGCGCGATCCTGCGGTTGATCGAGCCCACGTCCGGCAGCGTGACGTTCGACGGAACGGACGTGCTCGCCCTCCAGCGCGAACCGCTGCGACGGCTGCGGCGGAGGATGCAGGTAGTCTTCCAGGACCCGCAGAGTTCCCTCGATCCGCGAATGCGCATCGGGCGTGCGGTGCGCGAGGGGATCGAGGCGCACGAGATCGCGGAGGGTGCGGCCGCCGATGCGCGCGTCGCACGCGCGCTGGAGGAGGTCGGGCTCCGCGCGAGCGATGCGACAAAGCTTCCGCACGAGTTCTCCGGCGGACAGCGCCAGCGCATTGCGATCGCGCGTGCGCTCGCCGTCGAACCCGAGTTCGTCGTGCTCGATGAGGCCGTCTCCGCGCTGGACGTGACCGTGCAGGCGCAGGTCCTCACCCTGCTGACGCAGCTCCAGCGCGACCGCGGACTCACCTACCTGTTCATCGCGCACAACCTCGCGGTGGTCGAGCGAATCGCGACGCGCGTCGCCGTGATGTACGTTGGGCGGATCGTGGAGATCGCGGACGCCGCGACATTGTACGCATCGCCGCAGCACGGCTATACGAAAGCGCTCCTCTCGGCGGTGCCGGTTCCGGATCCGAGAGTAAAGAAGAAACGAATCCTCTGGGACGGAAAGTGACCGCCATGTCTTCGCCAGCCACACCGCGCTCCGAGGTTTTTTCGGACCGATCGCTCTTCGGCCATCCCAAGGGACTCGGCCTGCTTTTCTTTGCCGAGATGTGGGAGCGGTTCTCGTTCTACGGCATGCGTGCGCTGCTCGTGCTGTACCTCGTCAACGCACAGCACTGGACCGCCGCGAGGGCCGCAACGCTGTACGGCAATTACATGGCGCTGGTATACCTCACACCGCTCGTCGGCGGATATATCGCCGACCGGCTGATCGGAACGCGCAGGTCTCTGGTGATCGGCGGCATTATCATCGCGGCGGGACATTTCACGCTCGCCTTCCAGGGCGAGGTCGCATTTTATCTCGGCCTCGGCCTGATCATCATCGGCACCGGGTTCTTCAAGGCGAACGTGTCGACGCAGGTCGGCCAGATTTATCGCGAGGGCGACTCACGCCGCGACGCCGGCTTCACGATCTTCTACATGGGGATCAACACGGGCGCTTTCCTTGGCCCGATCGTCTGCGGCTACCTCGCGGCCAGTCAGTCGTGGGGCTGGCATTACGGGTTCGCCGCCGCAGGAGTGGGCATGGTGCTCGGCGTGATCGCCTATGTGCTGGCCCGCGATCGCTACCTGCCGGGCATTGGCCTGCCGCCCGCAGCCGCTGCGGCGACCACGACCGCGCACGCTGACGGCGCGGTGGTCAACCCGATGCACGCCGCCGGCGGCGCGATTGCCGGTGCGGCCATCGGCTGGATCGGCGTTGTCGCGCAAACGCACCAACTGTTCGGCAGCAATTGGCTCGATCTGGCCATGAGCGTCGGCATGGGGGCAGTGATCGGCGCCGCGCTCGGCATCGCAGTCCTTGGATCGCACGGCGAAGAGCGCCGGCGCGTTTACGCGATCTTCATCGTGGCGTTCTTCGTCGTGTTCTTTTGGCTGGCGTACGAGCAGTCGGGAAGTTCGATGAATCTCTTCGCCGACCGCAGCACCGACCTCACGCTCGGCGGACACCTCAAGAACCCGATTCCAGCAGCTTGGTTTCAGTCCGTGAACTCCGGATTCATCCTCCTGTTCTCGCCGGTGTTCGCCTGGCTCTGGACGATTCTGGCGGCACGCAGGGCCGAGCCGTCGACCGCAATGAAGATGGTGTTCGGGCTTGTGCTGCTTGGGATCGGCTTCGTGTTCATGGTGTTCGGCGCGCAGGCCGCGGCAAACGGGGTCCGCGTGAGCTGGGCTTGGCTGACGATGGCATACATGTTCCACACGCTCGGCGAGTTGTGCCTTTCACCGATCGGTCTCTCGTACGTGACCAAGGTGGCGCCGGTGCGTTTTGCGTCGCTGATGATGGGCGTCTGGTTCCTCGCCACCTCGGCCGCGGAAAAGATAGCGGGAACCCTCGCGGCGATGGTCGACAGCATCAAACCGCTCACCCATTTCTACATGATCTTCGTGGTGTCGTCGTTCAGTGCGGCGTTCCTGATGCTGCTCTGCGTGCCGCTGCTGAAGCGGCTGACGGCGAGTGTGAAGGCGTAAAGACCGAAGACCGAGGACCGTGACTACTGGCCCATCCGCTTCTTGAGTTCGGCTAGTTTCGCGTCGGCGTCGGCATCCGCGGCGTTGCGCTTGTTGGTGCGGGCGAGGTTGTCGAGCTCGGCGTGAAGTTTTGAGTCGTCAGGCAGCCCCAACTCCTCGTCGCTGACACTGCGCGGCGCGGCCGGCGCGCCGGAGCCGACACCCGCATTGGCCGCCTTGAGTTGGGACATCATTTCGGAGAGCTCCCGCTCCGCGAGCTCGGCCTCGGCCTCCTGGGCCTCGAGCTTCCGCGCCAGCACCGCGACGTGATCTCCGTGCTGCTGTTCGTACTTCGCGGCGAGCGCGATCGTCTCGGCGTCGTTGATCCCCTCGGCGAGTGTCTTGCGGCGCTGGACCGTCGCGAGCTGCTCCCGCTCCACGGTGAGTTTGCGGCGTGTCACCTCAACGCCCTCGCGAAGGTCCTCGACCCCTAACTTGGCGCTCACGAGCGCCCGTTTCATCTCGTAGATCGCCGCGCGACGGTCCGTGGGAGCGACGCGCCCGTTCAGGAGATCGTGGAGTGTGGCCTTCAGGGACTCGAACACGGGCGCGGATGCCTCATCCAGAGGGGAATGTCATTAGGATACGGTATGTCGAACATCATCGCCATCAGTGCGACGGCGGCGAACTCCAAGGTTCGCCTGTCGCTGAACTACGTCCGGTCGCTCGAGAGCGCCGGGCTGGTTCCGCTGGTCGTGCCGCCGCTCGCCAGTCCGGACCGCGCCGGCGAAATACTCGACGTGGCGGCGGGACTCCTGCTCACCGGCGGCGAAGACGTCGCCCCAGCGCTCTACGGTGCGCCGCCCCATCGCAAGCTCGGCAACACCAACCCGGAACGGGACGCCACCGAGCTGGCCCTGCTGGCGGCCGCGCGCGAGCGACAGGTGCCGGTCCTCGCGATCTGCAGAGGGATCCAGCTCCTCAATGTCGCGTGCGGCGGAACGCTCTATCAGGACCTGCCGAGCGAGCGCCCGTCGGCCGTGCAGCACGACCAGCCGAACGACCGCGCGGCCCGCACACACGACGTGACGATCGCCGCCGGCTCCCGGCTGGCTGCGGCGACGGGCGCCGTGACGATGGCAGTGAACTCCTACCACCATCAGGCGGTATGCCAGTTGGGCGGCGGGCTTCGCGTGACGGCCACCGCACCGGACGGCGTCGTGGAAGGCGTGGAATCGGACGATCCAGCGTGGTGGGTACTCGCGGTTCAGTGGCACCCGGAGGATCTGACCACCGACGTGCGGTCGTGGGACAGGGGGATCTTCAAAGCGTTCGCAGACGAGGTCGCAACTGCCCGTGCCCGATTTGCCGCTTCGTGAGTCATCCACGACAGCGGCGCCACACCGCGGTCATCCGCTAGCTTCCACGTTGACCCGCACCACGAGATTCCGTGCTCTACCTCTGCATACCCTCGCATAACGAAGCGCCGACCGTTGGGGTCCTGCTGTGGCGCATTCGCAACGTGTTCCAGGATTACTCGCGGGAGTATGAGATTATCGTCTACGACGACGCGAGCACGGACAGCACCAGGGAGACGCTCGACCCGTACAAGAAGGTCATGCCGCTCACGGTGATCGGATCCCGCGAGCATGTGGGTTACGCGCGCGCGGTCGAGGCGCTGCTGCGGACAGCCAGCGAGCGCACGAAGTATCCGCGCCGCGACGCCGTGGTCATCATGCAGGCCGATTTCACCGATCAGCCGGAACACCTCCCCGAACTCATCAAGCGCTTCGAAGGCGGCGCCGATGTGGTCGCCGCGGAGCGTGTCATGAGCAGTGCCGCGCCGGAGCAGGTGCGCAAGCTCACGCAGCTCACGCGCTGGCTGGGGCGTCTCTGGCCGGTCCGGACGTTCATTACGGTCCCCGGCGTGAAAGATCCGTTCAGTGGATTCCGCCTCCTCCGCATCAGCATCGTACGCGACCTGCTCAAGGAGCAGGGCGACCGGCCATTCGCCATGACGCCGGTGTGGGCCACGAACGTGGACTTGCTGCGCTCGGCCGTGCGGCTGGCGCGCCGCAGCGAGAGCGTGCCGCTCGAATCGCGCTGGGACATCCGGTCGCGCGAGAGTCGCGTGAAACCATGGCCCGATGTCATCGATCTCGCCAAGCGCGGCTGGGCGGCGCGGTCGAAACGCGAGCCGCGCGCCGTCGCGTGAAGCTGGCGCCCTCGGCGCGCGACGTCACGGCAGTGGGTCTCGCGTTGGCGCTGGTTGCCGTGCCGATCGGTGCGCAAACGTGGGCGAAGGTGCCCTGGGGAACGGGCGAGAGCCTCGAGTACACCGTCAAGCTCGCGGGGTTGAGCAGCGGCAATGGCATCATGCAAGTCATCGGCATCGATACCGTGCGTGGCCGCGCCTCATGGCACCTCCACTTCAACATCAAGGGGAGCACTCCGCTCGGGTTATATCACGTCAACGACTCGTACGACAGCTGGATGGACGCCGAGACGCTGAACTCGCTGCGCTTCCAGCAGGACCTGCTGGAAGGCGGGAAGAAGCGCCTCCGCAACTACGAGATATTTCCCGATCTCGGGACCTATCAGCAGGAAGGAAAGGAAGAGCGCGCGTCGAGCGCCAGCCCGCTCGACGACGCATCATTTTTCTTCTTCGTCCGCACGCTCCCTCTTGAAGTCGGCCAGACGTACACCTTTGACAAGTACTTCAACCCCGACGCAAATCCCGTTGTCATCAAGGTGGTGCGCAAGGACACGATAGACGTGCCCGCGGGCCGGTTTCCGGCGATCGTCCTGCAGCCGACCATCAAGACGAACGGGCTCTTTTCGAAAAACGGCCACGCGGAGATCTGGCTCTCTGACGACGAACACCGCATTCTCCTTCGGATGGACACGCACTTTTCTTTCATCACTCTCGGTCTCCAGCTGCGGAAAGTGACGTACGGATCGCCGCCGCCGGATTCCGCGCCCGGCCGCAGGCGGTGAGCAAGGACCGAAAGCGTCCCGCCGAGATCGACCTCGCCCGCGTGCGCACGGTGCCGATCGCGAAACGCCCCAACAAGGTCCGTGCAGAGGAATTCGCTTCTCCGCCCGGTACGGACCGGTCGTTCGCGGCATTCCTGCGGGCGCTTCCCGATGTCCTGGTCGCGCGCGACTTCCTCGCCGTGGCGGACGCGATCGCCGCCGCCGCGCGTCGCAAGCGCGGCGTGATCGTTATGCTCGGTGGCCACGTCGTGAAGACCGGACTCGCCCCCGTGCTCATCGATCTCATGAAACGCGGCGTCATCACGCACATCGCGATGAACGGCTCGGGTGCGATTCACGACTACGAGATCGCCCGCTTTGGCGGCACCTCCGAGGATGTGCAGAGCGGGCTTCGCGACGGCACCTTCGGCATGGCCGAAGAAACGGGGCGCGGGATGAACGAGGCGTTCATTCAGGGGAGCAAAGCAGGGCTCGGGATGGGTGAGGCCCTCGCTGTCGCGCTCGATGCGGAGCAGGCAATGGTCCATCCGGAGCTCTCCATCCTGCTCAACGCAAGGCGCCTCGACGTGCCGGTGACCGTCCACGCCGCGCTCGGCGCGGAGATCATCCACCAGCATCCGGCGGCGAGTGGCGCGGCGATCGGCGACACGAGCCACCGCGACTTCCGGCGGCTGGCCGCGAGCATCGAGCGGATCGACGACGGTGGAGTGGTGCTCAACCTCGGCAGCGCGGTGATCATGCCCGAGGTGTTTCTGAAGGCGCTGACGATCGCGCGGAACGTGAACGGCGGTGCCCCGCGCGGGTTCGTGACCTGCGACCTGGACATGCAGCGCCACTACCGTCCGCGGATGAATGTGGTGCAGCGGCCGACGCTGGACAGCGGGAAGGGGTATGAGATCACGGGGCACCATGAAATCATGGTGCCTCTTCTGAGTTGGGCGGTGGTGGAACGGCTCCGCTAACAACAACAAACGGCGAGTTGACCCGTTTCTCGTTGGTTGGTTAACTGCCGTAAGTAGTCGACCCGAGCGTCGAACCGGAATCGCGGTCTGACGCTCGGGCCAATTATTTACATCGGTTAACCAAGGGACGAGAAACGCGTCAACTCGCCGTTTGTCGTTCAGTAGGCCGTTTGTCGTTCAGTAGGTGGTGGGCGCCCCGCTGAATCTCTCCCTGAGCCGTTTGGCGGACGATGGGCTCACCACCGCGATCACCGCGTACGCCACCGCACCGATCAGTACAATCTTGAACGCGAGAAACGCGAGTCCGATGAAGAGCCCCAGGACTCCGCCGAGAATCCCGAATACGATTCTCATGGCGAAAAGCCCGAGGATGGCCATCACGCCGATCGTGAACAGTGTGCGCAGCATAGAAGGAATCCTCCAACGGGGTCTGATGGCCTTACGCCAAGTGGCGAGAAAGTGTTTCAGCGCGCGGCCGGCCTCAAGCGTACGGCTGTGCGAGTGCTGAACGACCTCGAAATTATAGTAACCGTCTACATATATTATACTGGTTACTGTACTCTGGCGTACTATAAATACTGCACCTAACCTTCACCCATGAGCGAACCTCTCTACCAGATCATGGGCCGGCACCGCAGCGAACCGCTGCCGGAGCGAAAGCCCAGCTGGCTCAAGGTGAAAGCACCCGGGGGGCCGAACTACGTGCATCTCAAGAACCTGATGCGCGAACTCGACCTTCACACCGTCTGCGAGGAAGCGCACTGCCCGAACGTCGGCGAGTGTTGGGAGCACGGCACGGCAACCTTCATGATTCTCGGCGACGTGTGCACGCGGAACTGCGCCTACTGCGCCGTCGCGCA
>JBOHTH010000121.1:0-13534 GCA_050733535.1 Gemmatimonadaceae bacterium
GCGGGCCGGTGCTGCGCCACGTCCCGGTGCGGCAGCACTTCCGCGCGCACCACGGCTGCCGCGACCACCGCCTGCCGGAGCAGCACCGGCGTTTCCGCCACCGCGCGCAGAGCGTGCGCTCGCTGAAAACACGGACTCGTAGTACACGAGACCGCCACCAATGGGATTCCACTGGATGTTCCGCTTCCCCGTGTCCGTCGCCGGCTGCTGGAACCCGCCGCGTCCGCCGCCCGCGGGTGCGTCACCGTCGCCCGTGATCTCACCCTCGCGCAGCGGCTGCTTGTTCAGCATCGCCACCACCTTCCCACTCGCGTCCCAGAGCTCCTGCACGGACCCGAAATTGGTCTCCGGCACGAGATACGAAAACGGCTCTGTCATCAGCGTCACGCGGACGTACTTCCCGTCGCGCGATGCGTCCACGGCGCGGATCATGCCCGGCGTGCCGATCTTCCGTGCGGTTTTCGTCTTCACGTCGATCAGCACGAGCTGGCCGGTGGCGAAGTATTTGAGCATCGCCTTCTCGTGCGGATCTTCGAGCAGGCTCGGATGAATCACCTGCGGAATCGTACGCGACTCGGTCATCCGCACTTCCGGGCCGTCTTCGATGCCGTTCTTGCCGTGCGTCGGCGCCGGCCCGCGCCCATCGGGAACCACCACGGCCACGATGCTCTTGCCGTCCGCGGTCCATTCGACCGTCGTCACGAGCGTCGCGAGCAGCGGCGTCTTGGTGACCTGCACCGATTTCCCCGTCGCGATGTCGGCCACGAAGATCTGCGACGCGTCGTCGAAGTTCGCGATGTACGCGATCTGCGTGCCCGTCGGTGACCAGACCTGCGACGAGATCGACGCGCCCTTGGGCGTCTCGATGGTCTTCGTCGCGTTGGTCCTGGGATCGACGAGCACGAGCCCGAGGTGCGTGCTCGTGGTCAGGATCCGCGCGCGATTCGCGTGCTCGTCGACCTGCAGGCCACCGAAATAGACGTGCGGCTTCCCGAACTGCGCGACGTCGCCGCGGTCGAGGCCCGGCGACTTCAGGAACCACTTCCGGTCCGGGCTCGGCATCGCAAACGAAATGTCCGTGCGCGGCGCCATGATGATCCGGTCGACGACCGCCGGCGGACGCACGTACGTCTCGGTGGTCAGCAGGTCGTGGTCGCTTTGGCCGACGACAGTCTGCGCGGCGGCCGGGAGGGCGAACAGCGCCGCGCCGGCAACAACTGCCAGCGCAGCAGCAACGCGCTGCAGTGGGCGCAGCCGGTGAGTGGAACCGATCATGCGATGCTCCGAAAAGTGGGGGTGACGACCAATACTCTACGGCTTGCTCGTCTCCATCGTTTGCCATGCGCGGGCGACCCGCTCCGTGGGGAGCCACGAGTTCGGTTCGGTCGGAACCTTCGAGTCGCCGATGGCCGTGTAGGTCATGGTCTTAAGGTCGCCCGTGAAGCCGGTTTTCTCGGGGATGGGCTTGAGCGAACCGTTCGGCCCGCCGATCCGCATCGGGAGAATGTCCTCGTAGAACGCGATCGCCACGTCGCGCGACTGCCCCACGACATGGGCCACGCCCGGCTCCTCCGCCAGCGCCCAAAGGGCGCCACCGCGGCGGTTCAGCGCAAAGAGGCCGCTGATCGTCCAGATGCGCGACTGAAGATCCTTGCCGCCAATGAAGAGGATTCCGGGCACGGCGCGCGCCTCGGGCGAGAGGAGCGCCGAGTAGTAGATGCCGCCCTTGTTGACCGTGAACGCCGCGACCCGCTCGGGTTTCCACGCGGTAAACTCGTAGTTGAACTGTCCGCCGGCCGACATGCCCCAGAGCAGGAACGGCGCCGTCGCGAGCTCGGGGCGCTTCGACCGCGCCGCGAAGATGCCCACGGCATTGATCAGCGCCTGGCCGCTCCCCTGCGAGACGTTCGCGTAGGCCTCGATGAAGTTCTGCGGATGCTGCTTGTCCTTGAAATGGCAGGCGACGAGCGCCACGTGATTTTTCCTGGCGAACGCCTGCCACACCGAGTCATCCGCCGCCGCACGGCCATCGCCGTTCGAGCCAGGCACGAGTACAGCGATCGCCTGCAGCGGCCCTGCATCCGGCGGCGCCCAGAAACGGAACTCCGCGATGTCGTAGTTGTTGCCGGGCGGGCTGACTTCCTCGATGGATCCTGGACCCGGCGGCGGCACCGGAGCGGGTCTGCGCCCGCGCCCGCCGCCCTGCGCGAACAGCGGCATCGAGAGGGAGACTGCCACGAGGATCGTCGCGGCAGCGCGCGCGAGTGATGGCCGGATCATTTGCGTTTTCATGTGAATGTCCTACGGATGAAAGGTCTGCTGCATCTCCAGCATCACAATCAACTCAGCGATCCGCTTGGCACGCGTCTCCGCGCCCCGAGCCGTCTGGATTCTCCAGAGTACGGCGTAGCGGTTGGCGCTGTTGAGTTTCGCGAAAAATGCGGCGGCCCGTTTCGATTTGTCGAGCGCCTTCTGGAACTCGGGGCTCACGCCCGCCGTGCGCGACGAGTCGTACGCCGAATCCCACTCGCCACCCTCGCGTGCGCGCTCGATGGCGCGCAGTCCCGCCGGCTGCATGTGGCCGCTCTCGATGAGGCGTTCGGCTTTCGCGCGGTTCACCTTTGACCAGATGCTCCGCGCACGCCGCGGGGTGAACTTGCGCACGAAGGTCTTGTCGTCGTGCGCGCGCAGCTGGCCGTCGATCCATCCGAAGCAGAGCGCGGTCTCGAGCGCTTCGTCGTAGGTGACGGTCACCGCGCCGGAGTCCTTCTTGGCGAAGTGCAGCCAGAGGCCGTCGGGGGCGGCGTGATTCTTCTCGAGCCAGGCGCGCCAGGCGGCTTGGCTCTTGAAGATTCGCTTCACCATCGGCTTTGGAGCGGATTTTTTCACGCTGGAGCCTCGTTGGTCCACCGAATGCGAGAGACGGGATTTTGGCCCGGTGCGGAGTGAGGAGATGGAATCCTGAATCAGGAGTTCGACCCAGTGCAGAGTGCGGAAATGGAATCCTGAATCAGGACTTCGACCCGGTGCGGAGTGCGGAAATGGACCTGGGAGGCGGAGTTAGCGAAGAGCGACGCGTAGATCTCAGCTCATTCACCAACTTCGTCTCGGCCCTCCGCTCTAACCCCGAATCCGGGACTCCTTTTCCGCACTCCGCGCCGGGTCGAAACCTCCTCGCTCATCGCTACCCTCAAATCCAGTATTCCTTCTCCGCACTCCGCACTGGGTCGAACTCCTGATTCAGGATTCCTTCTCCGCACTCCGCGCCGGGTCGAAACCTCCTCGCTCATCCCAAGCACTCCACGCCGGGCCGAACTAAGTCCGACCCGCTCGCTCCGCAAATTCCAGCTCTACCGCGACCCACATCACCTTCGCAAACGGGTACGACACGATCGGTGACACGATGACCATCACCACGCCAAGCACCTCGACGTTCGTCCACTTCACATCCGGGATCGTCGCCAGCACATACCCGACCACGACGCACACCATCAGCAGTTCCGACACGATCAGGTTGATGAAGTAGCCGCCGAACCACTCGTCGGCTTCCGGCGCGCGCCGCAGGGGCAGCGCGCACACTGGACATGCGTCCCTCAGCTTGAACCAGCCCGCGAGAATCCCGCGCGCACCGCATCGCGGGCACCGCAGCACGAGCGCCCGCGCCACAACCGTGGCCAAGCTCACGCGCGGACCCGTGCCGCTCACGACGGGTCGGTGCCGATCGATGAGTAGAACGCGACGACACGGTCGTGCGCGCCCTTTCGCGTGTACACGTCCGGGTTGCGCCACTCCATCGCGTCCACGATCACCGTCGCGACTTCCTCGGCGCTCTGCGACTCCGGAAATGACCGTGAGTCCGGACCGCCGTGCCGCGCGTTGAGCCCGAAGTCCGTGCGCACCACGCCGGGCGAAACAATCGTGAACTCGATTCCCGGGTGCGTTGCCTGCACCTCGGTCCGGAAGTTCGCCGTGAGCGCGTTGAGATAGTGCTTGGTGCCGTTGTACGCGGAGCGGATGATGGCAAAGGGAATCCTGCCGAGCATCGAGGAGATGTTGATCACCTGACCGTCGTTGCGCGACTTGAAGTGCGGGAGCACCTCCTGCATTCCGTACAGCGCCGATTTGATATTCACCCGCATGCTTTCATCGATGTCCTCGTCGGTGAGTTCGCTCGGCTGCCGCGTGATCCCCTGGCCGACATTGTTCATCCATACGTCGATGCGCCCGAAGCGGGCGAGCGCGTCGTTTACCACGCGCCGCACCTGCTCGCGCTGCGTGACGTCGGCGACGGCTACAAACGCCTCGTCGCCGCACTTGGCCGCGACCGCGCGAAGCGCATCCTCGCGGCGGGCGACCAGCACGACCTTCGCGCCGCGCCGCGCGGCCTCTTCTGCCGTGGCCGCGCCTATGCCGCCGCTCGCACCGGTGATGACGACCACCTTGTCTTGCAGTTTGCTCATGGTGTTCCGGGATCCAGGACGACGTGCTTGATGCGCCGCCGCTTCCATGTGTAGGTGATGTGGACCAGGCCGTCGCGCGTCTGGATCACGGCCGGATATGAATACTCGCCAGGCGTGCTCTCCAGCACGAGAATGTCGTGCCACGATTTTCCGTCGGACGAGACCGCAACATTCAGCGGGGTGCGCGTGCTGTCCGACCGGTTGAACACCAGCAGCTGGCGTCCGTCGCGCAGCGTGATGCCATCGATCCCGGAGTTCGGGTTCGGAAGCTCCGTCGGCGTGAGCGCCGACCAAGTGGCGCCGCCGTCCGTGGACGATGTCTCGAACACCTTTGCCGATTGCGTCCGCACGAGCGCCTGCAACGCGCCGCCGGGGAGCACGAAGATCGTCGGCTGGATTGCGTTCACGTCGCCCGAGTCCGGCGGCGCTACCGAAGTCCATGTCGCGCCGCGGTTCGTCGAGCGCTCAAAATGAATTCGCCATTTGGGCGGCGTGTCGGCGGACTCGGTGCTGCTCGGGCTGATGATCGTCCCGTTCGCGAGCTGGACCGGCTTGTTCTTGATGGGTCCGAGGATCCCGGCGGGAAGCTTTCGCGGCTTACCCCAGGTCGCGCCCGCATCGCCGGATGCGATCACCTCGCCCCACCACTCGTGCGTGTTCGCGCCAACCTTATAATAAAGCATCAGCGGCCCAACCTTTGGCTTGAACAGCACCGGGTTCCAGCACGGAAGCTGTGTTCCGTCGGGCTGCATGCCGTTCGCGACCTGAACCGGCGGCGCCCACTTGTTGCCAATCCTGCGCGCGACCCAGATCCCGACATCCGGCGCGCCCTCGGCCGTGCCGCCGAACCACGCGGCGACGAGCATCCCGCCAGCCTGAACGATGGTGGACGCGTGCGCGATCGGAGTCGGCGGGGAACTGTAGACGAACTCGGAGAGCGTGATGCGCGGATCGCGCTGCGCCGCCAGCGGCTGCGCACACATCAGGCTCAGGAAAAACAGTGCGCGCTTCACGAGACCTGCCTCGGAATCGAACGTGAGTGGCCATGGCCCGGATGAATCGTCCGCACATTCATCGCGCGGAGCTTCTCCCAACTCGCGTGTACCGTTGCGATGTCAACTTCGTCCGCGCGCGTTTCGCCCTGGAGATCGCCGGTGAAGGCGTCGCCCGAATCAAGGACGAGCGTCACGCTGTCGTCGGAGTGGCCGGGCGTGGCGACGATCTCCCCGGGAATGTCGAGCTTTGCAAGAAACGCGCGACTCTCGGCCAGCGCCACCTCGGTGTTGTCGCGCAGGTCGATGTCGAGGTAGCGCATCTCGGGTTTCATCCACTGCTTCAGTTGCGGGATCGCCGTGCGCTGTCCCTCCATGACCATCAGTCGCATTCCCATATTTTTCAGTTCCTGCACGAGGCCCGCATGATCGGGATGATAGTGCGTCGCCAGCAGATACCGAATCTCCGCGACGGCAATCCCCTTCCGCCTGAAGTTCGCCAGCAGATTTCCGCTGGTGCCCGGCCAGCCCACGTCCACGAGCAGCCGGTTCGCGCCGCTGCCGATCACGTAGTAGTTGGTCGAATCATAGCCGACGTTGACGATATTCACTTGGCCAAAAAGTCGCAGTATTCGAATCGCTGGTCGCGCAGCACCCGTTCGCCCGCGACGACCGACACCGCATGGCGCATGTGCGGGCCGGCCCAGACGAACGTATGAAACTCACCGCGCTCGCCGCAGGGATCGACCCTCGGCGGCAACTCGCTCAAAAGTTCTTCATTAAACTCGCGCCCCGCAAACTTTCCGTCGAGTTGCGTGGTGTCCACACAAGTGAGCACTGCGCGAAAGCCTTCTGAAATAAACCGCTGCGCGAGGCGCGTCGTGTCCTCTCGCCAGATCGGATAGAGCGGTGTGTAGCCCAGCGGCCGGAGCTGCGCCTCGCGGTACGCGCGCACATCTTCGAGAAAGAGGTCTCCGTATGCGACGTGCGTTGCGCCATCGAAGCGCCGGGCGCCCTCCGCCAATGCGCCGGCCCACGCCTCCTCGTACGCCGCGTTCGGCGCGCCCGCGGCAAGCGGCGCGATGATCAGCGGGAGGCCAATCGCGGCGGCCTGCAGCTCGAGCAGCTCGCGGCGGACCCCATGAATGCTGATGCGGTCGTAGTCCATCGTCACGGCCGTGACCAGCGCGCAGACGCGCACGCCCGGATCGGCTTGCAATCGTGCCAGCGCCAGCGAGCTGTCCTTCCCGCCGCTCCACGCCAGGAGAACGGGCTGCGCGGCGGGCGTGGGCATTGGGGGAAAATACGTCCGCAGGGGAAGGTGTAAAGCGAGTTAAGCCGTTTCTTGTTGGTTGGTTAACAGAAGTTGATTGCGAATAACCTCTGTTCACCAACCAACAAGAAACGGCTTAACTCGCTTTGTATCCTGCTGCCCCGCCGACCTATCTGGGCCAACAGAACCCTTCCCGCTGTTGTAACAGCTTGGATCCTGCAAGATTTCGTCGACTCCCAATCCAATCGAGGCTGATATGGTTCGCACTGTTTCTCGCATGACGCCGGCGCTGGCGCTGCTCGCCGCGGCACTGGCGATTCCGGCCGCAGCGTCGGCGCAGAACTTCACGGTTCAGAAGTACGACATCAAGGGCGAAGGCGGCACCGACTACCTGACCGCCGAGCCCGGCACGGGACGCGTGTTCGTCTCGCGCGGGACGCACGTGATGGTCGTCGACGGTCTTACCGGCAAAGTACTCGGCGACATTCCGGACACCCCCCGTATGCACGGTATCGCGCTCGCGCTCAAGGACGGCCACGGGTTCACCACGAATGGCGGCGACTCGACGTCGACGATGTTCGACCTGAAGGATCTCCACGTGATCCAGAAGGTCAAGGCCGGCATCAACGGCCTCGACGGGATCATGTACGACGACTTCTCCGACAAGATCCTCACGATCGACCACAGCTCGCCGGAAGGAACGGCGATCGTGATCGACGCGAAGACCGGTAGCGTGGTCGCCAAGGTTGTGCTCAGCGGCAGCGCGCCCGAGGGCGGCGTGAGCGACGGCAAGGGCAAGATCTACATCAACATCGAAAACAAAAGCGCGATCGATGTCATCGACGCCAAGACCTGGACCAAGATCGCCACGTGGGACATCGCCCCCTGCGAGGGCCCGACCGGGATCGCAATGGATCGCAAGACGAACCGCATCTTCTCGGGCTGCAGCGGCACGTCGGTCGTCGTGGATGCGACCACGGGCAAGGTCGTCGCGCAGATCGCCAACGGGAAGGGCGTCGACGCGCTGGGCTGGGACCAGAACGAAAAGCTGATCTACATTCCCGCCGGCCAGGGCGACGGCTCGGTCACGGTGGTGCACGAGGATTCGCCGGACAAATACACGACCGTCGCAACGGTCACGACGTTCAAGGGCGCCAAGACGATCGCCGTGGATCCGGTTAAGCACATGGCCTATCTGTTCCAGCCCGAGTACGGGCCGGCGCCGGCACCCGATCCGAGCGCACCGGCGCCAGCAGCGGGCCGCGGCGGCCGCGGACGCGGGCCCCGCGGGCCGATTGTTGCTGGGTGGTTCATGTCCATCAAGCACTAACAAACAACAAACAGCGAGTTAACTCGTTTCTTGTTGGTTGGTTAACTGAGGTAATATTTCTTAACCAACCAACAAGCAACGGATTAACTCGTCGTTGATCAGGCATTCGCACCGACCTCAGCCGAGAAGCGCCCAAGCCGGCGTATCGTCTCCTCGATCTCGGCCCCGTTGGTAGCCGGATTGATCGGGCACAGCCGCAGCACTGGCCGGCCGTTCAGCGCCGTTGACATCACCAGCGCGTAGCCATCCTCTCGCATCGAGTCCACTGTCCCGCGCGTGATCGCGTCGATCTGTTTCTCGCTCTTCGAATCATCGCGCCACCTGAACGTGACGATCCCCATCTGCGATGGCGTCACGATCTCCCAGCTCCCCGCCGCTCGCAGCGTGCGCTCGGCGTGGTCCGCCATCTCGAAGCCGCGCTCGATGCCGCGCCGGAACTCGCCGAGCCCGAACGCGCGCATCGACAGCCATAGCTTCAGCGCCTTGAACGACCGCGTGAGCTGAATGCCGCACTCGTAGAAGTTGACGTCGTGCTGCACGTGGCGCGTGACGTCCTCGAGATAGTCCGCGTGGTCTTCGTCCTCCACGCGAAATGCGTTCTGTAGTACGGTCGCGTCGCGCACGAGCAGACATCCCAGCTCGTACGGCTGAAAGAGCCACTTGTGCGGGTCGAGCGTGACGGAATCGGCGCGCTCCAGTCCTGAAAGCGCCTTGCGCCCGCGCTCGGTGATCACGGCCGCCGCGCCGTACGCTCCGTCGACGTGCAGCCAGAGCTTCTCGCGCGCGCAGAGGTCGGCGAGCGGGCCGAGCGGGTCGATGGCACCGGTGTTGGTCGTGCCTCCGTTCGCGACGACGCAGAACGGCACCCGTCCCGCGGCGCGGTCGGCGGCGATCGCGGCTTCGAGCGCGGTGATCGAGAGGCGAAACCCGTCATCCGTCGCGATCGTCCGCTTCTGCTCCGGCCGGAACCCCAGAATGCGTAGCCCTTTCGCCATCGACGAGTGCGTCTGGTCGGAGCAGTAGACGATCGCCTTTTCATTCGGGCCGCCGAGGCGCGCTTCGCGCGCGGCGGCAATGGCGGAGAGATTCGCCATCGAGCCGCCGCTGACGAGGATGCCTCCGCCTTCGCGAGGAAATCCGATCAGTTCGTTGAGCCAGTCGATCACATTGATCTCGATCTGGCCGGCCGCCGACGCCGCCATCCAGTGGCCGGCGAACAGGTTGTGCCCGCTGATCAGCAGGTCGCCGATGACGCTCACGAAATTCGTCGGACTTGGCACAAAAGCGTAGAAGCGGGGATGATCGGACTTGAGCGCGTTTGGGAAAACATCACGGGCCAGGATCTCGACGAGTTCAGCCACCGGTGTCGCCTGTTCCGGGAGCGGCGTGCGCAGGAGGCGCTCGGTCGCCGCACGCGGGATCGTCACCGCCACCGGGTTTTCCCGGTTGGCCTCGAAGTGCCGGATGACCAGATCCAGCGCCTGCGTGCCCAGCGCTTGCATTTCGTCGTGCGTCAGTTGCAGTGGTGCCCTCTGCGCCATGCGGAGAATCTCGCTCGTATGAGTTGCGTGTTTGGATGGATCAGGGTTCGTTTAAATTAAGCACGTTCCCGCGTCCAGAGACACTGCCCTCGATGCACGCCCTGCTGAACAAGATCGAACCGGCGCTCCCGCCCGCGGAAGAGGAAGCATACCGCCTTTACTTTCTCGCGGTGGACCGCGCGACGGCGACGGGCAGCTTCGCGATTGTCCTCGTCCTGATGTTTGGGGTGTTCGTTCTCGAGATGAGCTATCTCGATGCGGCGCATCTGGTGCCGGTCGCGACGGTTCGCCTGCTGTTCTTTGCGTTTTCCTTCGGGACGTACTGGTTCGCGCGCGGACCTGCCACGCCGGAGTCGGTCGATCGCGTGTCGCTGATCTGGAGCATCGCGTTCGCCGCGCAGCTGGTGGCGCTGGAGTACCTCCGTCCCCCGTCGCGGATCGACGACATCGGCATGATGACCGTCACGCTCGCCGTCTACGCGTTTTCGCCGGCATCGCTCCCAAGGCGGGTGTTCCCTGCGCTCATCGCCGGCATCGGATATATCGTCGTGCTCGTCACGGCGCGCGGGATGACGCTCTCGCAGCTCTGGGCCACGATCTTCATTTTCGTCGCGATCAATGCGCTCGGCATCGTCGCCTCGGCGCGCCTGCAGACCCAGCGCCGCAGCCAGTATCACTCGCAGGAGGAGCTGCGCCGGTCGATCCTCGAGCGCGACGCGCTGATCGACCGTCTCCGCCAGTCGCACAAGATGGAATCGATGGGGCGGATCGTCGGCGGCGTCGCACACGACTTCAACAACATCCTCGGCACGATGCTCGCGTCGGTCGAATTCCTCCTCGACGAACTGCCTGAGGGGAGCACGTCGCGGGCGGACGCCGAGACCATCCGCGGCTCCGTCAAGCGCGGCGCGGAACTCACCCAGCAGCTGCTCGCGTTCAGCCGCCAGCAAGTGCTCGAGCCGCGCGTCGTGAACCTCAATGATCTGGTCGCCGACACGCAGCGCATGCTGGTGCGGACGATCGGCGAAGACGTCGCAATTCGCGTGTCGCTCGGCGAACATCTCGCGTCCGTCCGCGTGGACCCTGGGCAGGTGCAGCAGATTCTCCTCAACTTCTCGGTCAACGCGCGCGACGCGATGCCGGCCGGCGGCACGCTGGCGATCCACACGAAGACCCTGACGCTCACGGCGCCCACTCCAATGTCGCACTCGACGGCGGCTCCGGGCCATTACGTGGTGCTCACGGTGTCCGACGACGGCACGGGGATGGACGCCGCAACGCTCGCGCAGATTTTCGAGCCGTTTTTCACGACGAAGCCGAAAGGGCGCGGCACGGGCCTCGGGCTGTCGACGGTGTTCGGCATCGTGGAGCAGAGCGGCGGGCACATCCGCGTGGCGAGCACGCTCGGCCATGGCACGACATTCGAGATATTTCTCCCGGCGTTGGACGAGCGCCCGAGCCGTGTGGAGGAGCCGCGCGAGATCCCGCTGCCGCGCGGCACCGAGACGATCCTGCTGGCCGAGGATGACGAAGTGCTGCGGACACTGACGGCGCGGATTCTGGTCGCGCAGGGATATCGCGTGCTCGAGGCCTCGGACGGCGTCGACGCGCTCCGCGTTGCGGAAGGGCACACCGGCACGCTTGATCTCCTTACGACCGACATGGTGATGCCGTCGATGGGAGGGCACGATCTTGCCAACGAGCTTTCAGCGCGACGGCCGGGATTGAAAGTGCTGTTCGTCTCCGGGTATACCGACGATGCCGTTGGCCGCGGGGAGCTTCAGCCGGGCGATGCGTTTCTGCAGAAGCCGGTGGATCCGAGGATGCTTGCGCGAAAGGTTCGGCAGGTGTTGGACGGAGAGTCTGGTGGGGTGGCGCGAGTGGGAGTGGGAGTTGAGTGAGAGAGGTGAGTTTGAGTCGGAGGGATGAGTTGGAGCACGCTCGGTGGGAGTTGGAGCGGCGAGTGTGAGGTGGAGTGGGAGTTGAGTGGGAGAGGTGAGTTGGAGTGGGAGGGATGAGGCGAGTCGGAGTCGTGCGGGATTCAGTTGCCCGCCCTCCCACTCCGGCTCACTCTCATCCCGCAAACTCCCACTGCGCGTACTCGATCGCATCCCTCCGACTCAAACTCACTTCTCTCACTCCACTCGCTCTCCCTCTATCATCGTCACAGGCCCCGAGTGGGAGTGGGAGTGGAGTAAGAGAGGTGAGCTTGAGTGGGAGGGATGAGGTAGAGCACGCTCGGTGGGAGTTGGAAGGGCGAGTGTGAGGTGAAGTGGGAGTTGAGTGGGAGGGATGAGGCGAGTTGGAGTCGTGCGGGCATTCAGCTGCCCGCCCTCCCACTCCGGCTCACTCTCATCCCGCAAACTCCCACTGCACGTACTCCAACTCTTCCCTCCCTCTCATCCTCACCACTCCTACTCAAACTCCGTCTCCCACTGTCACCATTACAGGAACCCTCATGATGAAAGAACTGACCGCCGCCGGGCTCGGATTGTCGCTCTCTGCCCTCGCCGTGCAGGCGCAGGATCGGTCGCAGTCGCGGTCAATGATCATGTCGAAATCCGGGATCGTCGCGAGCGAGAACGTGCTTGCGTCGCAGGTGGGCGCGCGGATTCTCGAGCACGGCGGCAACGCCATCGACGCGGCGGTCGCGACGAACGCGATGATGGGACTTGTCGCTCCGATGAACGACGGCGTCGGCGGCGATCTGTTCGCGATCGTCTACGACGCGAAAACGGGAAAACTCTACGGCCTCAATGCTTCGGGCTGGGCGCCGGCGGGCCTCACGCCGGAATTCCTGAAATCAAAGGGCATCACCGAGATGCCGCAGCACGGCATCAACTCCGTGACTGTTCCCGGCGCCGTCGACGGCTGGGCCAAGCTGCTCACACGCTTCGGAAAGATGAAGTTCGCCGACGTGCTCGCGCCCGCCATCGCATACGCCGACGAGGGCTTCGCCGTCGGCGAGGTCGTCCACGATTTTTGGCGCGACAGCGAGAAGACGCTGAAGGCCGACCCCGCCACAGCGAAGACGTATTTGATTGACGGGCACGTGCCCGCGGTGGGCGAGTATTTCCGGAATCCGGATCTTGCGTGGACGTACCGCCAGATCGCGGCGGCCGGACGTGATGCGTTCTACAAGGGCGCGGTCGCGCGCAAGATCCTCGCGACCTCCGCAAGCCACGGCGGCACGATGACCGCCGCAGATCTCGCGGGGTTCAGCGGCGAGTGGGTCGATCCAATCTCAACGACCTACCACGGCTGGACCGTGTACGAACTGCCGCCGAACAGCCAGGGAATCGCCGCGCTCGAGATGCTCAACATCATGGAGAACTTCCCGCTGGCGGCGTATGGGCAGAACTCCGCGCGCGCCCTGCACACGATGATCGAGGCCAAGAAGCTCGCGTACGCGGACATGATCCGCTTCGATGCCGATCCGAAGTTCGCAAAGATTCCCGTGGAGGGCCTCAAGTCGAAGGAGTTCGCGAAGACGCGCGCCGCATTGATCGACGCAGCGAAAGCGAACTGCCATGTGAGCGCCGGCACGCCGCCGGGCACGGATCACGGCACGACGTATCTGACCGTCGTCGACCGCGACGGCAATATGGTCTCGCTCATCCAGAGCAACTTCGCGAGCGTCGGGTTCGGGTCTGGACTCGCCGTCGCGGGCGCCGGCTTCGCGCTGCAAAATCGCGGCGGCCTCTTCACGCTCGAGGCCGGAAATCCGAACATCCTCGCCGCGCACAAACGGCCGGTGCACACGATCATTCCCGCGTTCATGGAGAAGGGAGATACGCGCATCGCCTTCGGGATCATGGGCGGATGGAACCAGTCGCAGGCGCACGCGCAATACGTTTCGCACATCGTGGACTTCGACCAGAATATCCAGGCGGCGATGGAGACGGCGCGCTTCACGAAGATTAGCTTTCAGGGCTGCG
>JBOHTH010000122.1:0-5477 GCA_050733535.1 Gemmatimonadaceae bacterium
CCGCTGCTCCGGCCGGCAAGGGAGGCAAGTAAGCCATGTCCGAAGCCCGCGCGATCCAGCGCACGGCCCGCCAGTCGCCTTACAAGATGCGGCTGGTGATCGACCAGGTGCGTGGCATGAACGTCAATGAGGCGCTCGCGCTCCTCAAGTTTTCAAAGAAGCACGCGGCGAAGCAGATCGAGAAGGTGCTCAAGAGCGCCGTGGCGAACGCCGAGCAGGCGTCGCGCAACGCGAACGAGCCGCTCGACGTCGACGCGCTGTTCGTCAAGAAGGCCATCGTAAACGAAGGACCCGCGCTCAAGCGCTTCATGCCGGCAGCGATGGGTCGTGCAACGCCAATCCGCAAACGTACCAGCCACATCGAGATCATCGTGGGCGAGAAGGAAGGTCGATAATGGGACAGAAAACCAATCCGATCGGTTTCCGCCTCGGCGTCTCCAAGCAGTGGCGCTCGAAGTGGTACGCAAAAAGAGACTTTCCGGCGCTGCTCAAGGAAGACGAGCTGCTGCGGAAGTACCTGAAGGCGCGCCTCGCGAGCGCGGCGATTTCCGACATCACCATCGAACGGAAGCCGGGGAAGGTCGTCGTGACCATCCACACGGGCCGGCCGGGCGTGGTGATCGGCAAGAAGGGCGCCGCGGTCGAGGAACTCAAGAACGAACTCCAGCAGCTCTCCGGCAAGGAAGTCGGCATCAACGTCGAGGAGATCAAGCGCCCCGAGATCGAGGCGCAGCTCGTGGCCGACAACATCGGCGCGCAGCTGGCTCAGCGAATTTCCTTCCGCCGGGCCATGAAGCGCGCAGTGCAGAGCGCGATGCGCATGGGCGCCGAGGGAATCAAGGTGAAGTGCAGCGGCCGCCTGGGCGGCGCCGAGATCGCGCGCGTCGAGGGGTACCACGAGGGCCGTGTGCCGCTCCATACGCTGCGCGCGAACATCGACTACGCGACCAGTACCGCGAAGACCACGTTCGGCACCATCGGTGTGAAGGTCTGGATCTTCAAGGGCGAGATTGTGGAAGACCGTCGCGGCAAGACTTACTCGACCGACGCGTAAGGGAGACGACTGACCAATGCTCGCACCGAAGCGCGTAAAGTTTCGCAAGATGTTCAAGGGGCGCACGTCCGGCACCGCAACGCGCGGCGCCACCGTGGCGTTCGGCCATTACGGCCTGCAGGCGCAGGAACCGGGGTGGGTGACCGCCCGCCAGATCGAGGCCGCGCGCGTGGCGCTGACGCGCCACATCAAGCGCGGCGGAAAAGTCTGGATTCGCATTTTTCCGGACAAGCCCGTCACGAAGAAGCCGGCCGAGACCCGCATGGGCAAGGGCAAGGGATCGCCGGAGCTCTGGGTGGCGGTCGTGAGGCCGGGCCGCGTGATGTTCGAAATCGAGGGCGTCACGAAGGAGATCGCGCAGAAGGCGCTCGGTCTCGCCGCGGCGAAACTCTCCGTGAAGTCGAAGTTCATAGCTCGTGAGGAGGCGCACACCGAATGATGAAGCCGTCACAGATCCGCGAGCTCGCGCCTGACGAAATGCAGGCCCGCATCACCGAACTCCAGGAGGAACTGTTCCGCCTGAAGTTCCGCGGCGCGACCGAGACGCTCGACGATCCGATCCGCCTGCGGGTGCTCCGCCGCGATATCGCGCGGCTCAAGACCGTGCTGCGCGAAGAGAACACCAAGCAGACCAAGGCCGGCGCCGCGCGCGCGGGTGGGAGATAGTATGGCGACCACTGAGAATGCTGGGACGCAGAATGCAAAGACCCCGGATCGGAATTCGCGCAAGACGCGCACGGGAATCGTCGTGAGCGACAAGATGCAGAAGACGGTCGTCGTCGCGATCGAACGTCGCGTGGCGCACCCGGTCTACGGCAAGATGATCACGCGGACGAAGCGCCTGAAGGCGCACGACGAGGAGAACTCCGCGAAAACGGGTGACACCGTGCGGATCGTCGAAACGCGTCCGCTTTCGAAGGACAAGCGGTGGCGTGTGGTCGAAATCGTCGATCGCGCGCGCTAAGGGGATAAGCCAATGATTCAGCAGGAATCCATGGTCAAGGTGGCGGACAACTCGGGCGCGAAAACCGCGCTCGTGATCCGCGTCCTTGGCGGCACGCGCCGGCGATACGCCGGGCTCGGCGACGTTGTGATCGTCGCCGTGAAGAACGCGCTGCCCAACGGGCAGGTGAAGAAATCTGACGTGGCGCGCGCCGTCGTGGTGCGCACCGTGAAGGAGACGCGGCGCAAGGACGGGAGCTACATCCGGTTCGACGAGAACGCCGTCGTGATCATCAACGAAGAGGGCGAGCCGAGGGCGACCCGCATTTTCGGGCCGGTCGCACGTGAGCTGCGCGAAAAGAAGTACATGAAGATCGTCTCGCTGGCGCCGGAGGTCCTGTAACATGCGCATTCTGACGCACCGCAAGACCCGCGGCAAGCGCAACCGTACGCGGCACGAAATCAACGCCGAGCGCGAGAAGCTGCGCGTCGTCAAGGGCGACACCGTGCGCGTGGTTCGCGGCGACGACAAGGGGAGAGAAGGGAAGATCATTCGCGTCCTCACCAAGACGGGGCGCGTGGTGATCGAGGGAGTGAACCTCGTGAAAAAGCATCGCAAGGCACGCCGTGCGGAGGAGCAGTCGGGGATCATCGAGATGCCCGCGCCGCTGCACGCGTCCAACGTGATGCTGCTCGACCCGAAGTCTGGCGCGCCGACGCGCATTCGCGCGAAGATCGACGCCGACGGAACGAAGGAGCGCATCAGCATCAAGTCCGGCGACGCAATCGCGCGTCCGGGCAAAAGCTGAGCGGAGACTGAGCGATGGCTGACAAAGACAAAACCAAAGACGCCGGCAGCGCGGACGCCGGAAAGCAGCAGAAGAAGAGCGGCGCCAAGCGTCAGGCCGCACAGATCGCGCCGCCAAAGGAGCACACGGGGGCCGGCAAGCCGGCGCCTGAGCCGCGGCTTCGCGACTACTACGTCAAGACGGTGCGCGGGAACCTGGCCAAGCAGTTCGGCCTGAAGAACGTGCACGAGATCCCGACGCTGGAGAAAATCGTCCTCAACGTTGGCATGGGCGAGGCGATCAAGCAGCCGAAGGTTCTCGACGCGGTGGTCGAGGAGCTCGGCATCATCACGGGCCAGCGGCCGACCAAGAAGAAGGCGAAGAAGTCGATCGCCAACTACGGCCTGCGGCAGGGCCAGGAGATCGGCGTGGCGGTGACGCTGCGCGGCGCCCGGATGTGGGAGTTCGCCGACCGATTCATCTCGACGGCGATCCCGCGCATCCGCGACTTCCGCGGCCTTTCGACGCGCGCCTTCGACGGCCGCGGCAACTACAGCCTCGGCGTGAAGGAACAGATGATCTTCCCGGAGATCAACTACGACCAAGTGGAGCAGATCCACGGCATGGACATCACCTTCGTCACCACGACGAACAAGGATGACCAGGCGTTCGCGCTGCTGCGCGAGCTGGGAATGCCGTTCAGGGGCGATGATAAGCCGATTGTCGTACAGATGGCGCAGTAGGACCGAAGACCGAAAGACCGAAGACCGAAAGACCGAAGACCGAAACAACAACGCAACTCACGAGAGCCCGATGGCGAAAAAGAGCAGCATCGAGAAAAACGACCGCCGCAAGCGCATGACGCAGCAGTACGCGGCCAAGCGGAAGGCCCTGAAGGCGGTCATGCACGACCCGAAGTCCTCCGACGCGCAGAAGCTCAAGGCGCAGGCGGGACTCCAGAAGCTGCCGCGCAACTCGGCGCCGGAGCGGATCCGGAACCGGTGCTCGATGACTGGGCGCGCCCGTGGCTACGTGGCGGCGTTCGGGCTGTCGCGCATCGCGTTTCGCGAGATGGCGTTGATGGGGCTGATTCCCGGAGTACGCAAAGCTTCTTGGTAGGGAAGGACAACGGCGTAAAATCAAGTTTCTTGTTGGTTGGTTAGCAAAAGTTGCTGGTTAACTGCGAATAACCTCAGTTAACTGACCAACAAAGAACCAGTAACCCGCAGTTACAGCACTCTCACTCTCTAGAAGTCCGGCTCGCCAAGCGGAAACCATAGGGAACACAGGAAGCAATCTCATGAGCATGACTGACCCAATTGCCGACATGCTGACGCGGATCCGCAATGCCTGCGGATCGAAGCATCGCCGCGTCGACATCCCGGCTTCGAAAATGAAACTCGAAATTGCGCGCCTGCTCAAGGCGAACAATTTCATCTCCGATTTCAAGACCGTCGCCGCTGCGGACGGCCGGCCATTGCTTCGCGTCGTACTCAAGTACGCGCAGGGCGGGCAGCCGGTGATCCGCGAACTGCGGCGCGTGTCGAGCCCCGGGCTCCGCAAGTATGTTGCGGTGGCCGAGATTCCGCGTGTGCGCAACGGGCTTGGCGTTGCCATCCTCAGCACCTCCAAGGGGCTGATGACCGACCGCGAAGCGCGCGCGCAGCGGACCGGTGGTGAACTTCTCGCTCTCGTCTGGTAAGGAGACCGAGACCATGTCACGTATCGGAAAGATGCCGATCCAGATCCCCAAGGGTGTCACGGTCACCGTGAAGGGCAGCGCGATCACGGTGAAGGGACCCAAGGGTGAGCTCCATCGGAACATGCACACGGATATCGGCGTCAAGGTCGAGGGCGAAACCGTCACGGTGTCGCGCCCGTCCGACGAACCGGTTCACAAGTCGCTGCACGGCCTTTCGCGCACGCTCGTCGCCAACATGGTTGAGGGCGTGACGAAGGGATACTCGAAGCAGCTCGAGATCACGGGCGTGGGATACAAGGCTGAGGTCCGTCCGTACGGGCTGCAGCTCGCGCTCGGCTTCTCGCATCAGATCGAGTACAAGGCGCCGCAGGGGATCAAGCTGCTCGCGCCGCAGCCGACGCAGGTGGTAATCGAAGGCGCAGACAAGCAGGTGGTGGGACAGGTCGCCGCCGAGATTCGCTCGCTGCGTCCGCCCGAGCCGTACAAGGGCAAGGGAATCAAGTACGTCGGCGAAGTCATTCGCAGAAAGGCCGGCAAGGCGGGAGGTAAGTAATGCCAGGACATCGTGTACCCAAGGACCGCGCCGGCCTGCGCACGCGCCGTCACATTCGTGTGCGCGCGAAGGTGAAGGGCACGGGCGAGCGGCCGCGACTGGTCGTGTTCCGTTCGGACAAGCACATCTACGCCCAGCTCGTGAACGACACCGCGCAGCGGACGATCGCGACCGTGTCGGATCAGGGCTTCGCTGGAAAGAAGAGCGAGAAGTCTGTTGCGGTTGGAAAAAAGATTGCCGAAAAGGCCAAGGCCGCCGGCATCAGCAAGGTCGTGTTCGACCGCGCTGGGTATCAGTATCACGGCCGCGTGAAGGCGGTGGCCGACGGAGCCCGCGAAGGCGGGCTGGAGTTCTAAATGGCAGATAACGAAACGAGCGAGCCGGCGGCGACGCCGGCCGAGACGACTGAACAGCGTCCCCGCACGGGCGGCAGCGCCC
>JBOHTH010000123.1:0-2328 GCA_050733535.1 Gemmatimonadaceae bacterium
GGGCGGCCGGCGTCATTCCAGGTAGGGATCACGGCACTACCTATCTCGCCGTCGGCGATCGCGCCGGCAACTTGGTATCACTGATCCAGAGCAATTTCGCCGTGGCAACTTTCGGCTCGGGCCTTGCGGTCGGCGGAGCCGGCTTCGTACTTCAGAACCGAGGCAGCCTGTGCACGCTCGGGGATGGGCATCTGAACGCGCTGGCGGGTCGGAAGCGCGGCCTGCACACCATCATTCCCGAGTTCATGTACAAAGCGGATGCGCGCATCGCCTTCGGTGTCATGGGGGCGTGGAACCAGGCGCAGGCGCACGCGCAGTTCGTGTCGAACCTCGTGGACTTCGGAATGAACATCCAGGGCGCGCTCGACGCGCCGCGCTTCTCGAAGGAGACTTTTCCCGGATGCGACGTGAACATCGAGTCGCGCATCCCGGAGAAGACGCGCGCCGAACTCACGGCGCTCGGCCATCAGCTCATCATGCGCGGCGACTTTTCGACGACGCGCATGGGATCGGGCCAGGCAGTGTTGCGGGATTTTTCGACCGGCATGAATTTCGGCGCCTCCGATCCGCGAAAAGACGGGGCGGCCGTGATGGAGTTGCACCGGGCGCCGTGACCTGAACGGTCTCGCCCACTCGTTCATCCTTACAGCAGGGGGAGTGTGAAAATGAAGAAGCGTCTTTGGATGCCGGCGTTGGCAGCGTGCGCGATGGCCGGGCTCGCATCTCACGCAACAGCCCAGGGCACCGCACCAAGTGAAGCGAATCAGACAGCCCGAGCCGCGAGCCGCGCGTCGGCAACCGGCGATGAGGCCTCGATGAAGGAGGAATCGTCCTCGACCGAGCACTCCATTCGCGTCAGCGGACAGCTGATCCCGTACAAGGCCACGGCGTTCACGATCCAGATCAAGAACCCGGCCGGCGAAGTGATCGGACTGATGTACGCGGTTGCATACACGAAGAGCGACGTGAGGGACCTCACCACCCGCCCGATTTCATTCTTCTACAACGGCGGCCCTGGCTCGGCGTCGATGTGGCTGCACATGGGCGCGTTCGGCCCGCGGCGCGTCTCGACGCCGGACGGCGTCTTCACCGCGCCCGCGCCGTACAAGCTGGTGGACAACACCGAAAGCCTCATCGACAAGACGGATATGGTGTTCATCGACGCGATGGGCACCGGCTACAGTCGCATCGTCGGCAAGGGAAAGCCGTCGGACTTCAACGGCATCGACGAGGACATGGACTCGTTCGGACAGTTCATCAACAGCTACATCAATCGCAACGACCGCTGGAACTCGCCGAAGTTCCTCATGGGCGAGAGCTACGGCACGTTCCGTTCGGCGGCGCTCGGCAACTATCTCCAGAACCGGTACTCGATGCATCTCAACGGGATCGTGCTGATCTCGTCGGTGCTCGATCTCTCGTCGATCACGTTCGGCGAGGGCGACGATCGCGTGTACGAGTACTACCTGCCGAGCTATGCTGCCGTCGCGTGGTATCACAAGGCGCTCAAGAATCGGCCGGCGAATCTCGAGGCGTTCGTCGAGGAAGCGCGGCAGTATGCCAAGGGCGATTACGCCGCGGCACTGTTCAAGGGCGACAAGATCACGCCGGCCGAAGCGGCGGCCGTCGCGAAGAAGCTCTCCTACTTCACCGGCCTTCCCGAGGATTATCTCATGAAGGCACATCTCCGCGTAACGCTCGGCCAGTATAACGTGGAACTGCTGCGTGACCGCGGGCTGACGGCGGGGCGCATCGACGCGCGGTTCACGGGCTACACGCAGGATCTGCTCTCGGAAAATGCGCAGGGCGATCCGGAAGGGCCGGCGGTCGGCGGCGCATTCACCGCGCTGCTCAACGAATACAACCACGACGAGCTGAAGTTCGGCGCCGATCAGACCTACAACAACACGAGCAACGGTTTCGGCGGCTGGAACTGGACGCGCGGCGGCCGCGGCGGGCGCGGCGGCGGTTTCCCTGGCGCGCCGAATGTCTCCGGCGATCTCGCGCAGGCGATGATCACCAACCCGCGTCTGCTCGTGGAAGTGGAGAATGGCTACTTCGATATGGCGACGCCATTTTTCGCCACGGAGTTCACCATGGACCATCTCGACCTGCCCGACGCACTCAAGGATCACGTGCAGAACAAGTACTACGAGTCAGGTCACATGATCTACCTGAACGACGCGAGCCGGGTAAAGCTGCACAACAATATTGCGGCGTTTGTCGATAAGGCGACAAAGAGCGTGGCGCAGTAGGACCGAAGACCGACAAGACCGAAGACCGACAAGACCGAGGACCGAAGACCGAGGACCGAAGACCGAGGACCGA
>JBOHTH010000124.1:0-6239 GCA_050733535.1 Gemmatimonadaceae bacterium
GTGTACGCGTACTCACCCCACGTCTGCGAGCGCGATATCGCGCCCGCCCTTGCGGACGAGGAACCATCTGCCGCGCACGGCTTTTTCGCGGGGCACGGTCAGGGAGTCGGCTGAGAGTTTTTCACCGTTCACACTTACGCCGCCTTGCTGGACAAGTTTCCGGCCGGCGCTGCGGGAGAGCTGGAACGCCCCTTCCAGCACGTCGAGAACGTTCAACTCGGCGGCCTTCGGGTGCGTCACGCTCGGGATCTCGGCGGCAAGCGTGGCGTACACGTCGTCGCCGATCGCCGCGGCGTCGATCTTCTTATCGAAGATCACGCGGGAGACTTCCGTCGCGACCCGCGACGTGTCCGTTCCGTGCAGCAATGTCGTCATCGCCGTCGCAAGCGCCTTCTGCGCGCCGCGCTCATGCGGCGCCGTTGTGTGCGCGGCTTCGAGCGTTTCGATCTCCGTGCGCGGCAAGAACGTGAACATCCGCAAGTACCGCCCGACGTCCGCGTCCTCCGTGTTGATCCAGAACTGGTAAAACTGGTACGGCGACGTCAGCGTCGGGTCGAGCCATACCGCGCCTGCTTCCGTCTTGCCGAACTTCTTCCCACTCGCGGTGGTGATCAGCGGCGCCGTCATCACGTGAGCCTCGCCGCCGGCCGAGCGCCGGATCAGCTCCATCCCCGCGGTGATGTTGCCCCACTGGTCGCTCCCACCCACCTGCAGCGTACAGTTATGCGTCTTGTAGAGCTCCAGGTAATCGTACGCCTGCAGGAGCGAATACGAGAATTCGGTGTACGAAATACCGGTCTCGATGCGCGACTGCACCGAGTCCTTCGCGAGCATGTAGTTCACGCTGAAGTGCTTCCCCACGTCGCGCATGAAGTCCACCGCGCCAATCGTGAGCAGCCAGTCGGCGTTGTTGGCGAGCGAGACTCCCTTTGTACCGGCCGATTTGAACAGGAGAGAGAGTTGCGCGTGAATGCGCGCCGCGTTCGCGCTAATGGTCTCCGCGCTCGCCAGCGGCCGCTCCTCTGATTTGCCGGACGGATCGCCGATCATGGCGGTGCCGCCGCCCACGAGCGCGATCGCCTTGTGCCCGTGGCGTGCGGCGTGCACCAGCAGCATGGTCGGCACGAGGTTCCCGATATGCAGGCTTGGCGCTGTCGGATCGAATCCGCAATACGCCGTGACGGGCGCCTTGGCAAGGTGCGCGCCGAGTCCTTCGGTCTGCTGATAGAGCAGCCCGCGCCAGGTCAGCTCCTCCAGCAACGTTTCGTTCGTGGCCATCGTCCAAAGCTAGACGCCGCATCGTGTGATGTCACTTTGTGTCCCCGCTCACTGCCCGCGCTCACGGCTGCCCGTGTCCCCTCCCTGCTTCCCCCTCCCCGCTCCCCCCTCTTCTGCCTAGCTTGCGAGCGTGAAGCTGAATCCCCGCCTCCTCCGCGGCGCCCTTATCGCCGCCGGATCGCTCGTCGTCCTCGGCATCCTCGCCGGCGGCGGCGCGTGGATGTACGTGTGCCACGGCAACTCCTGCCCGTCGATCGACGGCCTCGAGAAATACCAGCCCCGGCAGACGTCACGCCTGTACGCCGCCGACGGCCGCCTGATCGCCGCCATCGGCACCGAGCGCCGGACACTCGCCAAGCTTGACCAGATCCCCAAGCAGGTGCAGGACGCGTTCGTCATCACCGAGGACAAGCGCTTCTATTCGCATGGTGGGATCGACTTCCTGCGCATCTTTGGCGCGGGATTCGCGAACCTTCGCGCCGGGGGCATCGCGCAGGGTTTCTCGACGATCACCATGCAGCTTGCGCGCAACCTGTTTCCAGAGCGCCTCAACGCCCGCGAGAAAACACTCACGCGCAAGCTGCGTGAAGCAAAGGTCGCGCGTGCGATCGAGGCGAAATACTCGAAAGCCCGCATCCTCGAGCTCTACCTGAACCAGATCTATCTCGGCAACGGCGCGTTCGGCGTCGAGACGGCAAGCGAGCGCTACTTCGGCAAGTCGGTCCGCGACCTGAATCTTTCGGAGGCCGCGATGCTCGCCGCGCTCCCGAAAGGGCCTGAGCGCTACAACCCGCGCCGTTTTCCGGAGCGCGCAGTGCAGCGGCGCAACGTGGTACTCGAGCTGATGCGGAGGGCGGGAAGTATCAGCGACGCCGACGCATCGCTCGCGCGCGCCTACCCGCTGCGCCTCGTGAAGCGGAGCGGGAACACGGGCGAGACCGCGCCCTATTTCGTCGAGTACGTGCGGCGTCTTCTCGACGAAAAATTCGGACAGGCGCTGTACGACCAGGGCATGAAGGTGTACACGACGCTCGACCTCGATCTGCAGGGCTCGGCGGAGCGCGCGCTGGACCGCCAGCTGCGCGCCGTGGAGAGCGGACAGTACGGCGCGTACCCGCATCGCACCTACGAGCAGTACCTCGCACGCGCATCGGGCACGTCGTCGGGCGAGGACAACGTCGCTTCGCCCTACCTGCAGGGCGCATTTGTCGCCATGGATCCGCGGACGGGCGCGGTGCGCGCGCTCGTCGGCGGGCGCGACTTCGACGACTCGAAGTTTGATCGCGCGACGCAGGCGCGGCGCCAGCCAGGCTCCACGTTCAAGCCGATCGTCTACTCAACGGCCATCCAGAGCGGGCGGCCCGCGAGCTACATCCTCGACGACTCACCGATCGAAGTGCCACAAATGGATTCCACGAAGCCATGGATCCCGGCGAACTTCGACCTGAAGTTCGATGGCCCGATCCCGATGCGAAAGGCGCTCTACGAGTCGCGCAACTTGCCCGCGATCAAGCTGGGCATGGAGATCGGCGAGGAAAGTGTCGTCGCGATGGCCAAGCGCTTCGGCATCACGACGCCGGTGCCGCCCTACCCGTCGATCAACATCGGGTCGGCCGACGTGTATCCGATCGAAATGATCGCGGCGTACTCGACATTCGCGAACCTCGGCATGCGCGTGTCCGCGAACCCGATCATTCGTGTCGAAGACGCCAAGGGCAAGGTGATCTGGCAGCCTGAAGCCGAGCGCCAACAGGTCCTGTCGCGCGAAGAGGCGTGGCTGATGGTGGACATGCTAAAGGACGTCGTGACGAAGGGGAGCGCGGCGAACTCCGTGCGCGGTGCCGGATTCGACCTTCCGGCGGGAGGGAAGACTGGCACCACGAACGACTACAGCGACGTATGGTTCATCGGCTTCACGGCGGATCTCGTCGCCGGCGTCTGGATGGGCCTCGACAATCCACAGAAGATCATGGCGAACGCGCAAGGCGGCCGCCTGGCGGCGCCGGCGTGGACGTCGTTCATGCGCGAGGTGTACGAGCGGCGACCGGCCCCCCCCGACTGGCCGCGCCCGTTCGACATCACCACGCGCGTGGTGGACGGCGGTACGGGTTTGCTGCACGGAGCGGGGTGTCCGGTCGAGGACGCCTATACCGAATACTTTCTGCCAGGCACGGAGCCGACCAAGGAATGCCCGCCCCGGACGAACATCATGGGCAAGCCTTAGAGCGCTGCGTGAGGTACAACGCGCGCCTGGTCCGCCCGGTGAGTGCGCCCGACATCGAAGACGGAACGGTCGTGGTCGACGGAACGCGAATCGCGTACGTCGGTCCGCGCGCCGGGGCTCCGCCTGGATTCGATGTCGAGCTCGGCGATGTGGTCCTGTCGCCGGGGCTCGTCAACGCGCACACGCATCTCGACCTGACCGCACTGCGCGGACGGTTCAACGGGCTTCCATTTTTCGAGTGGATCCGCGCGCTGACCGTCGCACGCGCCGCCTTGTTCGCGGACGAGCTGCTCGAGAGTTCACGGGCCGGGATCCGCGAAGGACTGCTCGCCGGCATCACGACGTACGCGGACACGGCGCCCAACGACGCGCCGTTCGAGGCGATGCGCGCGATGGGCGTGCGGGGGATCGCGTATCGAGAAGTGTTCGGGCCGGACCCCGAGCAGCGCGAACGCTCGATGGACGGGCTGACCACCGCAGTCACGCGGATGCGGGCGCGCGAGTCGTCGCTCGTGCGCGCGGGCGTGTCGCCACACGCCCCGTACTCGGTGAGCGACGAACTGTTCACGGCCGTTGCGCAATTCGCGAAGCGCGATGGCCTCCCGCTCGCGACCCATGTCGCCGAAAGCCTGGATGAGTCGTCGTTCGTCGCCACTGGAGGCGGCGCGTTCGGCACTTTTCTCCGCGGCCGCGGCATTGCCGTCGCGCCGCGCGGGCGCACCCCCGTGGATCTGCTCGACGGCAATGGTGTGCTCGACACGAACGCGCTGCTCATCCATTGCGTACGCTGCGACGCGCGCGACATCGAGACGATCGCGAAGCGCGGTTCCGGCGTGGCGACTTGCCCAATGTCGAATCGATATTTCGGGCATGGCGCCGCCCCGGTCGCCGCGATGCGCGCCGCCGGCGTGCGCGTCGGAGCGGGATCGGACTCGATGGCGAGCAACGAACGCATGGACGTCCTGCACGAGGCGCGGGAGGCGCTCTGCGGGCGCGGGAGTGAGAGCGCCGTGTGGGAGCTGGCGACCCTCGGCGGCGCGCGCGCACTGCGCCTCGAACATGCCATCGGTTCGCTCGAGGTGGGGAAGCAGGCGGACCTGGCCGCGTTTCCGCGTGCCGCCGATCCGCGCGCCCCTGCGCGCGCCACCTTCGTCGCAGTCGCGGGGCGTGAGCTTGTTCGGGAATACCGGACCTAACCCTGCCCAGGTGCCGTGCGCTCGATTAGTATTTCGAGGTCACTCATGGAGGCACCAAGTGGCGCAACCGATAGCCCCCGGCCCGACGACAAAGATCTGGCGTGATGGCGTGCTCGTGGACTGGGCAGACGCTACCGTCCACGTGTTGGCCCACGCGATTCACTACGGCTCGAGCATCTTCGAGGGCGTGCGCTGCTACGAGGGACCGAATGGCGGCAACGTATTTCGCCTGCGCGACCACATGCGCCGCTTCGCCGACTCCGCGAAGATCTACCGTATCGCGATGAAGTACTCCGTCGACGAAATGGTGCAGGCCGTCGTCGATACCGTCGCCGCAAACGAAATCACCGAATGCTACATCCGTCCGCTCGTGATACGCAGCGGCCAGACCATGGGCGTCTGGGCCAAGGATATTCCGGTCGAGACCTTCGTGATCTGTTACCACTGGCCGACGATTCTCGGTGAAGCCGCGATGAAGTCGGGCGCCGACGTGCGCGTCTCGAGCTGGAGACGCGCCGCAGCGGACACGTTCCCGACCATGGCGAAGGCCGGCGGGAATTATTTGAACTCACAGCTCTGCACGATCGAAGCGAAGATGGACGAGTACGCCGAGGGAATCATGCTCGACTCCAACGGCTGGGTCGCCGAAGGGGCCGGACAGAATCTCTTCGTCGTGCGCGAAGGTGTGATCTACACCGCGCCCATCTCGTCGGGAATCCTGCACGGCATCACGCGCGATTCCATCATGAAGTTCGCGGTGGACCTTGGCTATACCGTGAAGGAGATGGTGATGCCGCGTGAGTTCCTGTACATCGCCGACGAAGCCTTCTTCTGTGGCACCGCGGCCGAAGTCACGCCGATCCGCACGATTGACCAGCTTCCCGTTGGCGACGCGAAGGTCGGCCCGGTCACGAGAAAGATCCAGGAACAGTACCTGAACATCGTGCGCGGAAAAGTGCCCGACAAACACGGCTGGCTCGAGCCCGTTCCTGAGGCGGTGAGCGCAGCGGGCGCACGCTGATGCTCGGCTGCCTGGCGCTCAACTCGTCCTTTGAGCCGCTGACGATGGTGCCGCTCCGACGAGCGCTGCGCCTCGTGATTGACGGCAAGGCGGAAATCGTCGAAGCCGATCACGAGGCGCTCGTGCGATCCGAGCGGCTCGCATATCCGCGGCCGATCGTGATTCGCCTCGCGAAGTTCATTCACGTGCCGCGCCGGTTCCGCCGTCAGGTGACGAACACTTTCCTCTTCGCGCGCGACCGGTACACCTGCCAGTACTGCGGGCGCCCGTCCGCCCAGCTCCGCCCCCGCGAAGCCCTCACCCGCGATCATGTCGTGCCGCTCTCACGCGGCGGACTGAACACGTGGACGAACGTCGTCACCGCCTGCAGTGCCTGCAACACGAAAAAGGCAAACCACCTGCCGGACGAGTGCGGAATGCACCTGCTCCACCACCCGGTGGAGCCGCACTTCGTTCACCTCTCGTGGGCGGTCCGCCGGCTCACGCCCACGCAGGCGAAGTACATCCGGATGTTCTATGG
>JBOHTH010000125.1:0-2167 GCA_050733535.1 Gemmatimonadaceae bacterium
GGCGCTTCCGGCGGGCGCCTACACGATCCGCGGTGTAACCGCCGGGGACGGGGTGGAGAATCTGCCGTACACGGTGCTGTTGATCCCCTGAGCGCAGGTGCCGCACCGCTGATCGCTGGATTCAGTCCTCGTGGGCCACTCTATAAATTGAAGAGTGCGGATACTCGTCGGATTGATCTCGGCATCGACCGCTCTCTTTGCGTGCAGCAAGCCGGTGCCTCGTCCAAAGGCGTCGATGCGCGCGGCAGCGCCGATCGGGCTGTTCGGACCATGGACGCAGTCGGGCCCCGGCGCGCACGCCGATACGCTCGTGCTTCTGCCGGACTCTGTCGCGCATGGCTGGGATCGTGAGCCGGGAACGCGCGCGATGGCGGTGAACAGATGGAAGATTCAGTACCGTTCCAAGGACCCGGCAGAGTCACGACGCGATCGGCTCGGCATGACCTATCAGGACGGCGGAGATCTGCATTGCACCGTCACGCAGGATTCACCCTGCGTGAGCCTGCCCGTTTTCTGCCTGGGTGACGCGGCCGGCTACGACTGCATGGGCTTTCGATATCACGGCGACTCGCTCGCGCTTTCGAACGGTGCGCGGTATCGCCGAGTGCTGGCGCCGCGCAGTTCTGAGTGAATCTGCGAGCTGTTCGCCGCCCATCGCGCAGCTCAGTCTAGCGCGTTCACGGATTCCGACCGCGCCGTGGGTCGGCCTTTATGAAGGCGAAGTCGAGCAGCCGTTGATCCTCCACTGTCTCGACATAATCGGCGCGGTTGGGCGTTGGAACGAGCGAGCTGGTGCCATGCACACTGGAGAACACGAGCACCGATGGCTCGATTTCGCCGAACGTGGTGCTTACCTCAACGGCGGCAAAATCCTTGCTCAAGTCGAACGGAATTTGCGAGAGCTGAAGGTCGGCTCGCCGTATCTGATACGACTTTGCGTCAAGCAAGATCGTGCCGTTGACATCTGCTGACCTTATTCTCGCCGCGACTCGAAACATGACTTTCACTACCGGACCTTCGGGCGTGCCCAACTCGCCGCCGTACCGAAAACAATGGCTGCCCACGAACTCACTGCTCGCAAAGTCGGCCAGCGTTGGGAGATGCATCACATGTACGCGCGTGAAGATACTGCTCGTTACGACACGTCCTGGGCGATATTTCCATCGCCGATCATTGCTATTGAGATCCAGCGTGTCGATGCGACGCCCCTCTACGACGCTGTCTCCGCGAACAGAGTAGTCCTCGCGCCTTTCGCGATAAGAATACGGGAAGGAATCGGCGAGCAGGCGATACTGTTGAGCGTTCATCACTATTTGCTCAATTATCGCAGCTAACCCCGGATCCTTCGATGGGTCGGGCGCACCGGGGGCGACGCACGGTCCGTCTATGGTCACGTGCACCGCCGCGAGCTGAACCGCCACCGCGTCCAATCCGACTGTGACCCTCGTCATATCGGAATCACCGAAGACTTTCAGGGAAACCTCGCTCGGACTGAATCCGATATGCATGATTCTTAGGCGGTACGTTCCGGGCATGACATTGGCGAACGAAAACCGGCCGCGATCGTCAGTGAACGTCTCGCGCCTCAAGGGCTGCAACGACACCATGGCGTGCGGCAACGGCGAGCGATCAGCATTGGCGACGACGACGCCTGTGACGAGCGGCGCAGCCACGCTTTGAGCTTCCGCGACGCCAACGCAAACAACAAGTGCGATGGCCGATGCGAATGAGCGGCGTGGTAGAAACACGCGAAGGTTCATCACTCGCGAGTGGTCCAGAGCACGATCAATGAACAGCTGCGGGCGTAGACTTTGTACCGCTCAGGAATCGTCCGTTCACTCGCATAAAACTCGACGGCCAACACATCCCGAGCGTCGAGCGAACTCAGTCCCATCGCTTCGATGCTCATCGGCGGGTGACCATTAAAGAGGTACGCAACACATCTATTGCCCGTCGTTGCCACGATGTTGCGTCCTTCGCGCCTCAGGCCCGGCACACCGTCGAATAGGTCTGCGATGTAGCGAGGATTGAGCGAGTCGACTCGCGCTTCATCAAGGAAGACGCCTTCACCGGACTTGGCGCGGCATGCGAAACCAGCAAAGCTTCGCGCCTGACAGGAGTCGTAAGTGCCCGTGATGCGTATCGTGTCGAGAGCCGCTGCGCGGTC
>JBOHTH010000126.1:0-5574 GCA_050733535.1 Gemmatimonadaceae bacterium
CTCGCGATCGCGCTGCTCATCACGGCCGCAACGACGCTCCTGTCGGGACTGGGACCTGCGCTGCTCACATCGAGGGTCAACGCACACGACGTTCTCCAGTCCGGCGCACGAAACAGCGGCAGCCGCCGCGTACGCGCGGTAGCGGAAGCGCTCGTTGTCGGGCAGGTTGCGCTGGCGGCCGTCAGCCTCGCTGCAGCGGGGCTGGTGACCAGAAGTCTGGTCGACCTTCAGCGCGTGGATCTCGCGTTTGACCCGAAGCAACTTCTCGTCGCCACGCTCGCACTCCAGCACGACCAGGTCGCCGATTCAGCCAAGGCGCACGCGGCGCTCGACGCCGTACTCGCGAGCGCGAGCGCCTTGCCGGGCGTGAAAGCGGTCACGCCAGTGACCGGCGTGCCGTTCGTCGGAGCGAGCGGCGGCATCGACGGCCGCCTGTCGACACCGGGTCAGAGCACGAGCGATGCGAGCGCGAATCCGATCCTGAACATGGAAGTTGCGTCGCCGAGTTATTTCGCGACGCTGGGGATTCCCCTGCTTCATGGCCGCACGTTCAATGCCGAGGACCGCGCGGGCGCGGCGCAGGTCGTCGTCGTGAGCAGTTCCGTCGCCAAACATTTCTGGCCCGGTGGTGATGCCGTCGGTCAGCAACTGGGATGGGGTCGTGATTATGCCACAGTGATTGGCGTGGTGCCGGACACGCGCTATCGCGAACTGCAGACTGCGAGGCCCACCGTGTACTTCCCGCTCGCGCAATCGCCGTTCGGCGGGATGATGCCCTCGACGCTGGTGATTCGCACTACCGGAGCGCCCGCGGAAATCGCAGCCGCGCTGCGCCGGACCGTCGCCGATACGCACTTTGGCATCACAGTGGTAAGCACGGCGTCGCTGGAGACGCTCCTGGATGCGCCGCGTGCAGAGCCGCGATTGAACGCCGTCGTGCTCGTCATGTTCGCGGGTGCCGCGTTGTTTCTCGCGGCGATCGGCCTCTTCGCGATCATCGCAACGCTCGTGCGGCAGCGGACGCACGAGATGGGCATTCGCATGGCGCTCGGCGCGACGGCTGGTGTCGTGGGGCGGATGGTCATGGTGCGTGGGCTTGCGATTGCGGCCGTGGGCGTGGTGATCGGGACTATCGGCGTGCTAGCCGCTGGCCAAATGATCTCGGCGCTGCTGTTTGAGATCAGGCCCGCGGATCCGGTCACACTGCTTTCGGTCGGCGCGTTGATGCTGGGTGTCGCGGCGGTCGCAAGCTTCATTCCAGCGCGGCTGAGCATGCGCATCGATCCGGTGATTGCGCTGCGGAGCGAAGTGTAGCCGAAGCATCTGTTCCTCCCCTTGACACCCGACAGAAGGTGGCGCACGTTCCCTGTAACGCTCGACAGGAGACACTACGCCGCCATCCGCCGAAGTCCTGCAAGGCACGCTCGACCTGCTGGTGCTCAAAGCGCTGTCGCTCGCGCCGATGCACGGCTGGGGCATCAGCCATCGCATCCAGCAACTCTCTCGCGACGCACTGCACATCGGGCAGGGCTCGCTCTACCCCGCCCTCTACCGCCTCGAGAAGCGCGGCCTGGTCTCGAGCGAATGGAAGACGACGGAGAACAATCGCGAGGCGAAGTACTACGGCCTCACTGCGGCCGGGAAGCGTGCTCTGGCGGACGAGCTGAAGACTTGGCGCCATTTCGCTGGCGCGGTGGATCTCGTGCTCGACTCATCGGCATGACGACATGATGCCGATACTCCCATCAGCACGGCTCTGGTTGCGCGCATTTCTCAGGCGTGGTGCGGCCGAGAGCGACCTCGATCGCGAGATGCGCGTTCATCTCGAGATGGAGATCGAACAGAATGTGCGCAATGGCATGACGCCGGCCGAAGCGCAGCGCCAGGCGCTGATCGCCTTCGGAGGCGTGGAGCGTCACAAAGAATCTGTGCGCGACGAGCGCGGCGTACGCTGGCTCGACGACGCCGCGCAGGACCTGCGCTACGCGCTTCGCTCGCTCCTGCGTACACCCGCGTTCACCGCGGTCGCCATCCTCACGCTGGCACTCGGCGTTGGTGCAAACGTGGCGATGTTCACTGTGGTCAACGGGGTATTGCTCCGCCCCCTGCCGCTGCGCGATCCCGCGCGGCTGGTGCTCCTCCACTATGGCCCGCCGGACTACTTCTTCGGCACGCCATCGCTCGCCGGCCGCCAGTTCATGGCCGTCCGCGACCACGCACAATCGTTCGAAGGCATCGCGACGTTCTCGCCAAACGCACGGCAGCTGACGATCACTGGCGGGGGCGGCTCCGAGGTGGTGAACGCGGAAGCCGTCACCAGCGAGTTTTTCAGCGTCCTCGGGGTCAATCCGGCGATGGGCCGCGGTTTCTCACCGAACGACGGCAGGAAGGGCGAACCTCCCGTGCTTATGCTCGGCGATGCGTTGTGGCGCGAGCGGTTTGCCTCCGACCCGAATATCGTCGGAAAGACCATTACGGTGGAGCAGGCCACCTTCTTCAGCCCCGGCGCCACGTCGTACAGGGTGGTTGGCGTGATGCCGGCCGGATTCGATTTTCCCACTGGGCGCCAGCTCTGGCTGGCCTCGGACGACGGCCCGGCCCCAACGGGCTTCACCATTGTCGAACCGGTGGTCGCACGGCTCAAACCCGGCGTTACCGTTGAGCAGGCGCAAGCCGAACTCGCGTCGATCGCGAGATCGGTGCCGGTTGATCCGCACATGGTGCCGCATGCGGCAGTGGCGCGCGTGCTGCCGCTCGCACAGCTGCTCGTACGAAACGCAGAGCGTTCTCTGCTGGTATTTGCGGGGGCAGTGGCGTTCGTCCTCCTGATTGCGTGTGTCAATGTGGCGAATCTCATGCTGGCGCGCGCAGGGGCCCGCACACAGGAGATGTCGGTCCGCGTCACGCTCGGCGCGGGTCGCGGTCGGCTCGTGCGACAGTTGCTCGCGGAGAGCACGCTCCTGTCGCTGATTGGCGCGGGCGCGGGCATCCCGCTCGCGGTCGTTGGCGTGCGGGTGCTGTTGGTGCTCGCGCCCAAGGGATCGATCCCCCGCGTCAACGAGATCCGCGTCGACGGCATCGTGCTCGCGTTCACAATCGTCGTTGCACTCGTCACCGGAATCGCATTCGGCCTCGCGCCGGCACTGCAGGCAAGCCGCCGTGCGCCCGGTGAGGCGCTCGGGCACGGCGCGCGCGTCACGAGGGGACGTCACCGGATGCGGAACGCGCTGGCGGTTTCGGAGATCGCGCTGGCACTCGTGCTGCTGACGGGAGCCGGCTTGATGGTCAAGAGCTTTCTGCGACTACGCGCCCTCGATCTGGGCTTTCACCCGGATCACGTCGTGACCATGAGCGTCGACCTGCCTTCCAGCAAGTATGCCACCGCCGAACAGATGGAAGACTTTCACGCGCGCATGCTCTTCGCACTCGAGAGGATTCCGGAACGGACGGCAGCTGGCGCCGTGAGCTTCCGCCCGTTTGCGGGCGGAATGAACCTCGCGCTCGAAGTCGAAGGAAAGCCACCGCTGCCGGGCGGCGCGTGGACGCCCACCGCAAGCGCCGGCTATTTCCGCGCGATCGGAATTCCACTGCTGAGTGGCCGGACCTTCACTCAGCACGAGGAAGAGACCGCCACCAGCGTTGCGATCGTCAGCCGCAGCGTGGCCGACCGAGCCTGGCCGGGTGAGAACGCAATCGGCAAGCGCGTGGCGTTCCGGTGGAGGGCCGACTCTACCAGCGCGCCGGGTTGGCTGACTGTGGTGGGCGTCGTCGGCGACATCCGCCAGGAACTGACGGAACCGCCGGGCGCGGCGGTCTATCAACCGATCAGCCAGGGCGCCGCGTTGAGCAATCCGTCCCTCGCTCGCCTCGGCGTGCACGACTTGGGTGCGCTCAGGCGCATGTCGTTCGTCGTGCGCTCGAGCGACGATCCCCCAGCCATGGAGCGCGCCATGCGTAGCGCAATTCAGGGCGTGGATCCCGACGTCGCCCTGCAGTCGCTGTCCCCGCTGTCCGAGGTGGTCGCCGCAAGCCGGAGCGAGCCGCTCTTCCAGGCGCGGCTCCTCACGGCGTTTTCGTTCGTCGCGCTTCTGCTCGCCGCCGTCGGCATCTACGGAGTGCTTGCCTGCTCCGTCACCGAGCGCACCCGCGAAATCGGCATTCGCATGGCGCTCGGCGCGGAGTCGTCGCAAGTGGTGCAGATAGTGGTGCGGCGCGCGGCGCTGCTCGCCGCGCTCGGCATCACGATCGGCGCGGCCGGCGCGGTCGCCACGACTCGTGTGCTGTCGCAATTCCTGTACGCCGTAAGCGCAACGGATCCCGCGACATTCGCCGTGACGGCGCTCGTGCTGGCTGCAGTCGCGCTGACTGCCGGCATGCTCCCCGCTCGGCGTGCATCGAAGGTGGACCCGCTCATAGCGCTCCGGCACGAGTAACTCGAATGGCGCTCGCGGCCGAGAATGGCGCGGAGTCGATGCGGGGCGCATCGCTCGTGATGTTCGCATTGCTCTGCCTATGCGCGTGCGCAGGCGACGTGCCGACACGACTGACAGCCGCGTCCGACACACTGACAGTCGATGGTCGCCGATTGGTTTCGCTTCCCTTCGTCGCTACAGGAAGCACCGGACAACCGATCGCACATCCGCGGCTCACGTTTTCCACCACTTCGCGCATCGTTCACATATCGCGCAAGAATCAGGTGTGGTGCGTGACCGCAGGAAACGCCACTATCATCGCGAGCTACCGCGACCTCAACGCGAGAGTCGTCGTCCAGTGCAGGCCCATCAGGGTGTTTGCACGGATCGGCTATGACGAGCCGCTCTGGGTCGGCGCCGCGCCGCGACCGGTGCTTGTCCAAGTGCAGGCGGTGGACAGCGTGGGACGGCCCGTCGAGAACCTCAGAGGCACTGTTTCCGCTGCCGTCCGTGACGACAGTGTCGCACGCATCATCGGTGGGCGCGTGTATGCACTTTCGCGAGGTGAGACGCGCATCGACCTCGAATTCGCCGGCGTGCAAAACCGCGGCGGCGGCAGCATCAAGGTCGTGGAGCGCACCGTACACGAGACGACGCGGCTTGTCGGCGGCCAGTGGAAGAGTTGGCGTCTCGCGCCTGGCTACTATGAACTGCGACTCGACTCACTGAATGATCCGCACAAGCCGGCGGGACTGGAGTTGGCCACTTACAACGCCAACTGCGCGCGCGCGCCGCACGACGACGGACAGCACTACTTCTGCATTCTGACCGCGCGCTCGTCCATCATCGTGCGGAATCCCCATTCCGCGGGAGCGACACGGGAAATGTTCGGTGAGCTAACCGCTTACCGCCAGCCGTAGTCATTCGCCGGTCGTCTGCGGCGATTATTGGCCCGACGCTGCGCGATTCATTACTATGATTGGCAGAGTATGCGAAACCGACTCCTGCGGTCCTTCTCAGCACTCCTCGGCGGCACAGCGTTCGCAATCGCGGTCGCCGGACCTCCTCAGTGGTGCGCGTGCCCAATACATGGCGCGGACCCGCGGGCGATGCTCGCGAGCGAGCAGGCGGCGGCCGCCGCGATGGCCATGCCCGACATGGG
>JBOHTH010000127.1:0-14534 GCA_050733535.1 Gemmatimonadaceae bacterium
GGGCGCGACCCCGGTCGGGGCGCGCCCTCTCGCACTTCAAATAGCCACGTTCATCTCAGGTCTCATCGACCCAATACCAATCCCGAATTCCGATTCCTCCTCCGCACTCCGCGCCGGGTCGAGTTCCCCGTGCCGCCTTCCTCCTCCGCACTCCGCGCCGGGTCGAAATCCCGCCTTCCATCTCCGCCCTCCGCACCGGGTCGAGTCCTGACTCCCGTATTCCTTCTCCGCCCCCCGCGCCGAGTCGAACTCCCGCCTCAGTTAGGCTTTTTCCCCGGCGGCTTCCGCTGAACCGCCGTCCTCGGGTGCGGCGGTTCCGGATCCCTGTGCGGCCCAGCTGGGCGCCCCGCGCGCAGATTCCGGATCTGCTGCGGCTCGAGCGGCCTTCCTGGATGTTGAGCGATCGCTTTCTGCCGCGCCGCAAACGGCACGGACGCCGGCGGAAGCGGACTGCGATGCACCAGCGGATGCGGAGCCGGACGGGCTGGCCCCCTGGTCGGCGGCTGAACTCTCGGCGCACCTGGAGCACCCCGCTCACCGCCGCGTGGCACCGCAACCGGCGCCCGCTCCACCGCGGCGTGCGGGCGCGCCACGATCGCTCCGCCGATCGCCGACTCGCGCGTCGGCACGACGCCCGGGTGCGGTGTGACCCGCGCCAGCGCGATGCGCTCCGGCGCAACATGCACGACATCGTGCGCGATCGGTCGCCCTGACGCGAACGCCGTCCTCGGCACGACCGTCATCGCATGGGTGCGGTTCGCGTAGTGGAAATGCTCCACATCACGAACGTGCACGAACACATTGATGTCGGCCACGCCGCGCACATTTGCGCGGTTCACGGCGCGCAGGTAGCGCTCGTCGTGATGGTACCACGGGATGTACGGATCGCGCGGCCCGAGCGGGAACCACGCCGAGACACCGACGCCAACCCCGAATCCGCTGCCGTCCGCGAACGCAACGAGTGCGGGAGAATAGTATGGACGCCCCGCGCGAGGCCCGGGCACCCATCCCCAGCGATTACGAACATACGCCCAGCGTCCGTAGTGGAAGGGTGCAAAGCCCCACGGTTCGTCCGAAACCCAGACCCATCCCCACGGCTCGACCCATCCCCAATGCCCGTAGCGATACGGAACCCAGCCGACGGCCACGGTGGTCGGATACCAGATTGGGCCGTCCTCGGCATCCGTTTCCCAGCGGCCATTCGCGTCGAGATCCTGAACGCCCGGAATGTCCGGGTTCACATACGCTTCGGATGCCGACGCGGTGTTCGTCAGCACGCCGTCGCGATAGGAGCTCCAGGCGTCGAAGCCGTCCGGGCCGGGATGCGCGGCGCTCGCGATCTGCACGCCGCCATCGCCGGCGGAGAGCTGCACCGTACGCCCGGCGTCGAGAGTCTGCGAAAGATTCGGCCCGTTCAGCTGAACGCGGCCGCGCTCCACGCTGACCAGCGTTTGCGTTCCCGCACTGTTCGTTTCGATCCTGACATTGCCCGGCTCGATCACGGTTACGGCACCGTTCGGCGTGTCCACTTCGATCGTGTCGCCAGGATTCATGCGATAGACGCTCAGGCGAAGCGTGCCCGCCGGCACTCCGAGCTGGAACAGTCCGTCGGTGAGGTTCGTGACCGTGACGTCGGTCGACGATCCAAAGCGCGCAGCGACTCCGCCGACCTCGAGCTCTGCGCGCCCGCCATCGTCGGCGACGAGACGGTCGCCCGTCGTCAGGCTCGAGTTCAGCGTCGCCGTGCCCCACTCCGCCGACCCCGCCGCCTGAAACGACACTCCGCCCTGCATCGAACTCAGCCGCGCCACGCGCGATGGCGGATCGCCGGCTTCAGATGCCGCGGCGTCGCCGGGCTGACTGTCGAGCGGCCGCACGACGACCGCCGGCGGCGGCGCTGCGCCCGCTTCATTTCCCGCCTCGCACGCCTTGGTCCCCTTGGGCTCGGTGGCAACCAGCTTTCCGTTCACGTACAGCTCCACCGCCCCACTGGACGCGGACGCAATTTCGCGAGACTCGTTCGCGCTCAGGTGCAGTTGCGAGCGATCGGCGCTGCCACTCACCGTCCATTCGAGCGACACGGGCGCGCTGCCGTCGTTCTTTACGAGGAAGCGGTCACCGCACTCGAATCCGAAGGCAAGCTGAACAGCCGGTGCCTGCTGGGCTCCGAGCGCGGTCGCGGCAGCGACGAGCGCCGTGAGTGCTGCAAGGCGTGCTGGGGAGAGGTTTTTCATGACTGAATCTACACCGTAAAGGGAGAATGGAGCCGTCGCTTCCGCTGACGACTGTCACATGTCATTCTTTGACAGATACTTCCGCTGTTTGGACCCTGCAAACCCGGAGTTGTTAAAATGTCCCGCGCGCGCACTCGTCATTCACACCGGCTGGCCGTTCTTCTGGTCGCCGGATTCGCCTTCGCCGCACCAGTTGTCGCACCGCTCGCCGCGCAGGAAAAGGTGGACGTCGCGACGATCGAAAAGATCAAATCAGAGGAGATGAGCCGCTCGCACGTGATGGAACTCATGAGCTGGCTGTCCGACGTCTACGGCCCGCGTCTTACCTGGTCGCCGAACGCCATGCGGGCGCGCGACTGGGCGATGGGCGAGATGCGCTCGTGGGGGCTCTCGAACGTGCACAGCGAAACGTGGGACACGCCTGCCGGCCTCGGATGGGAAAATGAACGGTTTTCGCTGATGGCCCTGACCCCCGCGCCGTTCATCGTGGAGGCGGTGCCGCAGGCGTGGTCGATCGGCACGAACGGCGCGGTCAATGGCCACGCGGTTCGCATCACGTCCGGATGTCTGGCCGAACTGAAGGAGCAGTACGCCGGCAAGCTGCGGAATGCGTTCGTCATGACCGCGCCGCCGCTGAGCCGGCCGGTCAACGATTTCGCCCCGACGGCAACGCGCCTCGGCGATTCGACGCTCGCGGCGATGGCCGCGGAACAGCCCGCGGCGGCCCGCTCCGGCGGCCCGCCGAACGCGGGCGCGCGCGCTGAAATGTCGGCAAGCTGCCACGCCGAGTACTCGCACGACTCCGCCGCTGCCGTCGCGCGGGGCGCCAGCCTGCGCGGCGTGCGTTCGGGGTTGAACATTGCAGACACGAGCACACTGCGCTGGATGGCATCGCAGGGCGTGGGCGCGATCCTGCTGGGCGATGCAAGGCACGTCGGCGGCGACATCGGGACGAACAACGGCGCGTCGCGCGTGCGCGGCGTCGCGGCGATTCCGACCGTGCACGTCGCGCAGGAATCCTACGGACGGATTGCGCGCATGCTCGAGAAGCATGTCGCGGTGCCGCTCGAGCTCAACATGCGGAACAAGTTCTTTCCGGAGAACAAGAGTTCGTTCAACATCATCGGTGAGATTCCCGGCACCGATCCCGCGCTGAAGCACGAAGTCGTGATGATCGGCGCGCATTTCGACTCGTGGCACGCGGGCACGGGCGCCACCGACAACGGTGCGGGCTCCGGCGTGATGCTCGAGGCCATGCGCCTGCTCAAGACGCTCGACCTCAGGCCGCGCCGCACGATCCGCATCGCCCTGTGGACCGGTGAGGAGGAGGGGTTGATGGGATCGCGCGCGTATGTGAAGCAGCACTTCGGGTATAGCGACAGCACCGGCGTACACCTGACGCAGGAGCAGAAAGACTTTGCCGCGTACTTCAACGTCGACAACGGGAGCGGGAAAATCCGCGGCGTCTACCTGCAGGGAATGCAGGCCGAGCGTCCGATTTTCGACGCGTGGATGGGGCCGTTCAAGGACATGGGCATGAAGACGCTCACGGTCAGCAACACGGGCGGCACCGATCACCTTTCGTACGTCGCGGTCGGACTGCCGGGATTCCAGTTCATTCAGGACCCGCTCGATTACGGCAACGTCACGCACCACACCAACCAGGACGTGTACGAACACCTGCAGCCGGATGACATGAAACTCAACGCGGCGGTCGTCGCGAGTTTCGCGTGGCAGGCCGCGCAGCGCGACGAGAAGCTGCCGCGCCCGCCCGCGCCGTAAGTCAGCGGGCGCGTGTCATGGGCTCGAGGACGTCCGTGCGGTGAAAGCGGTATGACTGGTTCACCACCCACGGTTTCTCGCTGCCCTTGTACGTCACGGCGCCGCGGAGTTCGCCGCTGCGTTCGCGCGAGAGCATCCGCCCAGCAGCTACGCTGAACAGCGCCGTGGCGTCCTCGTCACCCGTGAGCGAGAGATCGGTGACGAACGGCTGCTGCTGCATCGGTGCGGAGGTGGTGATGCGCACTTCGGTGTGCTGGGTGATGACCATCGCGGGTTTTCCGTCGACGATCGAGTCGCGCGCGGCTTTGTAGTGGCTGATCCGGCGGATCGACACGTGGTGCCCGTCCGGATCGTTTTCACTTCGCGTGACGGTGTCCGTCCATGTCTGGCCCGGCGATACGTTGCCCGACACCGGCAGCCGCGGAAAGAAGTCGTCGAGCTGGGGGGACAGCTCGGCGATCATCCGCGCGGTGCGCGGCAGGGTCGGGGACTTGATCGTCACGACGCGGCCGTTCGGCTCCATCTGCAGGCGGTAGGGAAGGCGGAGCAGTTCCTGCGGGTTCGGCCTGTCGCCGCCGAGGGCGCCGGACGCGTCCACCGCCAGTGATTCATACCACGCGGTCAGTGATTCGCCGCCGCCGAACGCGAATGCATAGACCGCGTCACGCGAGAGCGTGAACGGCGCGTCGCCGGCGGCACCGCGCACGACGCCTTCCATCTTTGTCGTGTTGCGATATCGCAGCGTGTCGCCGGCCGACCAATGGTACGTCACGGCTTGCGCGTGCAGCGATGTGGCGGCCGCACATGCGAGCACCGAGAGCGCGGCGCCGAGCGCGCGCGGGATCATGCGTCAGCTCCGAGCAGTTCCTGGAGGCGCGACAGTTCAACCGGCTTCACCAGGTGGTGATTGAAGCCCGCGCGCTCGGATCGCCTGAGGTCTTCCGGCTGTCCCCAGCCTGTGAGCGCGATGAGACGAATCCGGGCTCCCCACGGGCGCTCGCGGATTCGCGCCGCGAGTTCGAGGCCGTTGAGGACTGGCATACCGATGTCGAGCAGCATTATCTCCGGCCGGAAGAGTTCGGCTTGGGTGAGCGCGTTGACGCCGTCGTAGCATACGCGGACGTCATGCCCGACCATCTGCAGCATTGACGCGAGCGTGTCCGCAGAATCGCGGTTGTCGTCGGCGATCAGCACGCGGCGGCCTCTCGGCAGCGCGAACGTGCGCGGCGCAGCCGTGCCGATGGGCGGCGTGTCGTCCTCCTCGGCGCGAAGCCGGATCGTCAGCGTGCTTCCCTGATCCGGACCGTCGCTCGCCGCCTCGATCGTCCCGCCGTGCAGCTCGACGATTCGCCGGGAGAGCGTAAGCCCTATGCCGAGGCCGCCCTGCGAACGCTCGAGCGACGAGTCCACCTGCGTGAACATCTCGAACACACTTTGAAGGTTGTCGCGCGCGATGCCGATCCCGTTGTCGGAGACGGTGATGACCGCGTCGGCACCGTCGCGCATCGCCCGGACGTGAATCCGTCCGCCGGGGTGCGTGTACTTGGCGGCGTTCCCGAGCAGGTTGTAGAGCACCTGCGCGAGGCGTCCCTCGTCGGCATCGACGAAGAGGGGAACGGGGGGGAGCGCGAGCGTGACCGTGTGCCGGCGCTCCTTCAGCAGCGGGTCTGAACTTTCCATGGCCTGGTGTACGACGACGGCGAGGTCCACCGGCCTGCGCCGCAGTTCGAGGCGGTTGCGCGTGATGCGCGAGACGTCGAGGAGATCGTCCGTGAGCCGGACCATGTGGTCCACCTGGCGCTCCATCGTCCCGCGCACCGTGGATATGATCGACGGATCGTCCGCAGACAGGCGCACCATTTCGAGCGCGTTGCGCATCGGCGCGAGCGGATTCCGCAACTCGTGCGCCAGCACCGCGAGAAACTCGTCCTTGCGGCGGTCGGCATCGCGCAGCGCGAGCTCCGCCGACTTGCGCTCTGAAATGTCGCGGAAGATGAGCACCGCGCCCGTCATAACGCCTTGTGCGTCGCGAATCGGCGCCGCGCTGTCGTCGATCGGCGTTTCGGTTCCCGATTTCGCGATCAGCACCGTGTGATTCTGGAGCGCGACCACCGCGCCGTCGTGCAGCGCGCGGAGCGCCGGATTCTGCACGGGTGCGCGGGTTTCCTCGTTCACGATCTCGAAGACTGATGCGAGCGGCTCACCGTCGGCCTCCGCCCACTTCCAGCCGGTGAGCGACTCCGCCACTGGGTTCAGGAACGTCACGCGCGCGCCGCGGTCGGTGGAGATCACCGCGTCTCCGATGCTGGCGAGGGTGGTGCGGAACAGCTCCTTCTGCTCAAACAGCGCACGCGCGGCGAGCGCACGCGACCGGATGCTCCGCTGCTGCAGCACGACGAACGCGGTGACGAGCACAAGCGCGGTGAGCCCCGCAGCGAGACCGGCGCTCACGGCCCAGTTGCGGCTCTGCACGTACGCCTCCGTCTGCTCGGCGACGATCCCGCGTTCACGGTTCTCCATCCGGCTCACCACCAGGTGCAGCGAGTCCATCGCCAGCCGCCCGCGATCCGTCAGCACCAGGGCGTTCGCCGCATCGGAGCCGTTTTCCTTGCGCACGGCAATGATGAGCCGCAGCTCGTCGAGCTTCTGGATGACGAAACGCTGCAGGCGCGGGACCTCGGCTTCCTGCTCGGCGTTGTCGCGCGTGAGCTGCGCGAGGCGTGAGACTTCGGAGTCGATGCGGTGCGCGGCGGTGGTGAACGGCTCGAGGTAACGCGTGTTGCCCGTGATCAGGTAACCGCGCTGACCGGTTTCGGCCTCCGCGGCCGAAGTGAGCACTTGCTCGAGCGCCGCCTGCACGCGCTCGCTGTGTGCGAGCCCGTCGGCCGCCGCATACAGCTGGACTGTATTGCGGTAGGACAGCGCCATGTTCCCGAGGATTATGGCGACTACCACGGCGATGCCGGCTGGATAATGCTTTTCGAACGCTCGGTTCACACGACCTCGTACCAACACGTTAGGGGGCAGCGGCGCCCTCCGTTAGCTTGATGCCATGATCGTGGGGCACTTTGGCATGGCATACGGAGTTCGCGCGCTCGACAAGCGCGATCCCGACGCATGTGTATCACTCCTCTGGCTGCTGGCCGCCGCAATCGCGCCGGACATCCTCGACGGCGTGTTTGCGCTTGGCAAATACTGCAATCCGGACGGCATGATGTCGCATTCGCTCCCCGCGGTTGCGATCCTCGCTGTGGTGTTCGGTGTCGCGGCATTCCTGCATACGCGCCGTGCGACGACCGCGTTGCTGGTCGCGGGAATGGTGGTCCTCCACCTGCCTCCGGACTTCCTCACGGGGCGCAAGTTGCTGTGGCCTGGTGGCCCGGTGGTTGGTTTATACATCTATCGCTGGCCTTGGCTCGACCTCCTCGTCGAAGTGCCCGTGATCGTCGGCGGATGGTGGATGCTCCGCCGCACACCGTTCACGCCCCGGCTGGCCGTGTCGGGCCTCGCGCTGGCTGCGATGCTCACGGTTCAGTGCGCGCTCGACCTGCAGTCACAGCTCAGGGGACCGCAACCCGCGCGCGTCTGCACTCGGTGATGCCAACGCGGGTCAGTGCTGGGGCTTGATTGTCATCCTGGAGACCGTCCACACGACGACCGCCCCGCAGAAGTCGTTGCCGAGCAGCTGCTGGTACTCCGCGGGAATCTCCGTCGCGTGGGCGTACGTTTCGATGGCGTAGACCTCGTTGACGCTGAAGAACATGTCGAACGTTTCGCCGGCCTGCAGTTTCACGGGCGTGCCGTTCATGATCAGGTTCATCACGCAGTCTGCGCCCTTCGGCGTTTTGCCGAGAACCAATGCGCCGCCGCCGGCGCCTCCCCGTCGCGTGCCATGACGGCTGCCTTGCCCCGGCGCGACCTTGATCCCGACGATGTCGTGCAGGAATGCCGACGCGCCGGTCGCCGAGCCTCGTTGCTTGTCGATCTCTTCAGGGGTGATCATATGGCCCCAGCCCGCGCGCATGCGCTGGTAGAAGCCCGTTTGCGCGAGCTGTGGGTGCGCGGCTTCCGCTCCCGCCTCGACTTCGACCGCATGCAACAGCTGCGCAGTCGGCAGGAGCTTCACGCCGACACTCACGGTAGAATCGGACAGCAGGCGAAGCTGGAACTCGATTCCCTCGAATCCGATGCGCCGCACGCGCACTGTGATCGGTCCGGCAGGAAGCTCGGTGAAGCGGAAGTATCCGGAATCGTCGGAAACGACCGCCTTGGGCGGGTCATCGGTCTCGACGATCGCTGAGCGAATGGGACGCCCGGTGCTGTCGACGACTTGTCCCTGAAAGTGCGCCGGCTTTGCTGCGAGCGGAGCTGTCAGGGGAGCCGGTGGCGCGCTCTGGGCGACAAGCGGCGCGCAGAGCGCCGTCGAAGCGAGGACGAGACGTCGAAGCATGGAGTAGCCTAGAGCCTCGGGACAGGGCAAGCAAGTCCTTTGGTGAGCAGTGGGAACTGATGCACTCGAGGCCGACGAGTCGGTATCCGCGGGGGAACGGAGCACACACCACCCGTCTCAACCCGCCGCCACCAGAAAAGTTTCCTCCCATGAGCTCCCCCCTCTCCTCTCAACTTCCCGCTCCCCGCTCCCCCCTCTGTAGTTTCAGTCGTGCTCACCGTCCGTCACTCCGACAACCTCCGTGCGCTGGCGGCCCTCCCCCCGGCCGCATTCGACCTCATATACATCGATCCGCCTTTCAACACCGGCCGCATGCAACGGCGCACGCGGCTCCGCACGACGCGCGACGCGACCGGTGACCGCACCGGATTCGGCGGGAAACGCTACGCCTCAACAATCCTCGACTCAAAACATTTCAGCGACACCTTCGACAACTACCTCGCCTTTCTCGAACCCCGCCTGCTCGAGGCAAAGCGCGTGCTTCGTGCGACGGGGAGCCTCTTCGTGCACCTCGACGCGCGCGAAGTGCATTATGTGAAGGTCTGTCTCGACGGAATCTTCGGCCGTGCATCGTTCATGAACGAGATCATCTGGGCCTACGACTACGGCGGGCGCGGCAAGTCGAAGTGGGCGCAGAAGCACGACACGATTCTCTGGTATGCGCACGATCCCGCGCGCTACACCTTCCGCCTGTCCGAGTCCGACCGACTGCCGTACATGGCACCGGGGCTGGTCACACCCGAGAAGCGCGCGCGCGGCAAGCTTCCGACCGACACGTGGTGGAACACGATCGTGAGCCCGACCGGCAAGGAGAAAACGGGCTACCCGACGCAGAAGCCGCTCGCGATTCTCGAGCGCATCGTGAAGGTCCACTCGAAGCCGGGCGATCAACTGCTCGATTTTTTTGCGGGGAGCGGCTCATTCGGTGAGGCCGCCGACCGCCACGGGCGCGACGTCACACTCGTAGACTCAAATCCCGCCGCGATCAAAGTGATGCGCAAACGTTTCGCCGGACGCGACGCCCGTTTTTTCTGACAGTCGCCGTCGTCTGACAGTTATGCCTTGTTATTGATACTGTATGTACAGCGGTCGCGGATGCAGCCTGAGGATCTCCGCGATTGTCGTTCGCGGGTAGTCATTCCTCGACTTGTAAAACTGTTTCCATCCGACGAACTCCACCGGCTCCGCTTTGATCCACCGCTTGAACGTGCCCTTCTTGAGTTCCGGCGGACCAAAGCCATCCATATCCATCACGATCTGCACTCGCGCGTCGAGCTTGATCTTCTTCGTGTTCGTCACGCCGTGTTGCGTGAACCGGTGGATGACGAGCACTTTCGGCGGGAGCGAGTACTTCGTCACGAGGTCGGCGAGAAACGCCGAGGCATAGTTGATGTCCGCTGCGTCGAACGTGCCGAACTTCCTGCCCGGCGGCGTCCCGTCTTTCATCGAGAACTCGGGATCGATTCCCAAATGGAAGTTCGGCCGCGAGAGAAAACTGGCCAGGCGCGGCAGCTCCTCCTGAAGCGTGGACAGCCCGACCTGCACGTCAAGAAACACCAGCGCGTTGCGGGTGGCGGCCAGTGCTGCGACGCGCTCGATCATCGCCGAGTCCATCCGCGTGCGGTATCGTCCGTCCTTGCCGGGCGCTCCCTGCGCGACGACCGCGATCAGGTGCAGTGCCGGCTGCACCGGCGTCGTGGGATCGGCCTTTGCCCACGCAACACATTCGCTGTCGAGCTTTGCGAGCATCTGGTCAGGTTCGTACTCACCCAGCACGCCCATCTTTTTCGAGAGCAGATTGCCGTAGAACGCGACTATCCTGTGCCCCGGAAGAATCGACCCCGGGAGCGGATCTGGCCCCTTCACGGGCCACATCGCGTCGACGATCGAATCCTCGCGCGCCTGCGCGAGACTGTCCGCGTTGGGAGGCGGGATCTTCTTTTTCTTCTTCTTTGCGGTAGGCGCAGTCGGTGCGGCCTTCTGCTTGGGCACAGCAACGCCGGAGTTGGCCGTCGACTGTGCAGCCAGCGGCGGCGCCACGAACAGGACGACGGCGAACAGGATCTTCATCACGCGCGGAGACGACCCGCGCGGCATCGCCGTCACGGGCCGATGATCTCGATGCGGTGGTCGGCGCGCACGGTGAACTGCCCGGCCACGGTGATCTCTAGCTGCACGATGTACGATCCTTTCTTGAGCGTGGAAATGTCGAGCTCGATTGCGCGCGGCGACGTAGTGGAACCGCGCGCTGACATGTCTTCCACCGAGACGCTCACCGGCGTCGCCTGGCGCACCAGCTTGAGCGCTTCGGCTTTGCGGCGCAGAAACCCCGCTTCAGGCACTTCCTTCACCACCGTGAGCGAGATGTTCATTTTCTCGCCGGCCGGATCCGTACCGTACGACTCCCAGAAGACGCCGAGTTTCTCGTCGGCGCGCAGGCGCTCGGTCGGCACTGCGTGCGGCGCCGCTTGTTCGGCTGTGATCGGGAAGGTCCCGTACGGTTTGTAAAATAGAAGATCAGAGAGCGTGACGCGCGTGCCGCCTGCAAACGGAGGGCGCACGCCATAGCGGGCCCGCGCGACGGCGTGGTGTTCAGGCGCCGTGACCTCCGCGCTCATGAGCAGCGGGCCCCACGGCGCCTTGACCGTCAGCACACCGACCGGCGGCGCGTTTGTGACGGATTTCATGTATTGCACTGGCGCCATGCCCGGCGTGATGACAAGTGCGGCGTTGATCGGCGCGCCCGCAAGCTCCGGCATCGTCCGCGAGTCGTATGCCAGCACGACGAACGCACTGTCACCGCGGTGGAAGACCGCCTTCTGGTGCTCGAGCGGCTTGAGCACCGTCGGGTACGGAGGACTGTACCGCGCGATCACCGGCGCGAGCTGGAGTCTCCAGTTCGAGGAGTCCGACAGCGACGGCTCGTCGATCACGAACCCTGCCGGGATCATGCGGTACGCGGGGACGGATTCTGCGCCGGTGATTCCGTCGCGGGTCATCGCCCACGCGCGTTCCCAGCCGAAACGGAGCATGAGCTCGCGTTCGTCGTCGTCGAATCCAAACTGGTATTGGCTCGGCGCGTCCTTGAGCAGTTCGGCCATCGTCATCCGTGCGTACCACTCGGTGCGCGTGTCGTTGCCAGGCATCGAGTACAGCGTGCGCGCGAGGAACCAGACGCGGTTCTCGAACGCCGTGCGTTGCGGGTCACCGCACTGATAGCGGCGGTACTGCTGGCGCGCGTCGTCGTCGATGAGCAGCGAGACATCGTGCCACGCGCACTGGTCGCGCTCGAGCATCTGCCCGATGCCCTTCTCGAATGCCTTGCCGGCGTCGACATAGTTGCCGAGCTCGTGCTGCGCAAAGCCGACGAGGATGTCGCACCACCATCCGCCCACGGTGCATGCACGGGCCGCGCCGAGCGCCGCTTGGTGCTCGCCGGCCTCGTCGAGGTAGCGCACGCGCTGTCCGGTGATCCAGCGGCTGTCGGGAGCGACCTTGACGAGCGAGTCGAGCGTGGCGATGAACACCTTGCGGGCGTCCGCAATGGACTTCGGCTCAGCCGGGATGTCCTGCTTCTCGTTGTACCAATAGCAAAACCGGCCGACGGACTCGTCGCAGTTGGTCGGCCGGCCGACGCTCGCGTTGGGCAGGTGCTTGCGGCGGAAGTTTTCGAAGTCTTGCTGTGCGCGGCGTCCAGCGTCGACGGCCGTGCTGAGGTCGGCGGGGGATGCGGTCGCGGCGTTCCCAGGATCGCGGAGGACTTGGGCGTTGGTCGCCGCGAACGGGGCGGCGGCGAGCGCGCAGATCTGCAAGAAGCGACTGGTCTTCATGACACGTAGATACACACCACTACAATAATAGAGCCCCGGAGATGGATGCGGGATTGGAAGTTCGGCCCAGCGCGTAGTGCGGAAGTGGAATTTGAATGGCGAAAGAAGCCGGAGGGCCCTCGGTCCTCCTCACCAACCCTGAGTTCAGCAATCCTTCTCCGTACTCCGCACCGGTCGAAATCTCACCGCTGGGCACTCCGCTATTTTCCTGCATGCCATCCATTGTCTTTGAGTCGCTCCACCCTGACGTGCGCCCGCCCAGCCGCGGAACAGCCGGCAGTGCAGGGTACGACCTCGCCGCCTATCTCACCTCTCGCGCCGTGCGAGTCTACCGCGACGGCGTGATGCACGAACGGCCGTGCATCGAGAGCGACGGGCGGTTTCGCCTCACGCTTGCGCCGGGCGAGAAGGCCCTCGTGCCGCTCGGCTTCAAGGCACGACTTCCCGACGGCTTCGAAGCTGGCATTCGTCCGCGCTCCGGGACGAGCGTGAAGACCGACCTCGTCGTCGTGAATGCGCCCGGCACCGTCGACGCCGATTACCCTGACGAGTGGTGCGTGCCGGTCAAGAATGGCGGCACCGCGCCGCTCGTGATCACGCACGGCGAACGCATCGCACAAATGGTGATCGCGCGGTTCGAGGTGATGGAGTTCACGGACGGCGCCGTCACGCAGAGCACCGAGCGCGAGACGGGGTTCGGGTCGACGGGGCGGTGACTGAAGACCGAAGACCGAGGACCTCCCCTCGCGGCTTACCTGGTGAGCCTTAGCGCCCGGCCGGCGAGCACGTTGGTTGGTGTGCCTTCCGCGACCGCCGCTTTTCCATTCACAAACACCCAGCGCATCCCTGTCGCGAGTTTCGTCGGCTCGGTGTATGTCGAAAGGTCGCGGATCGTCTTCGGATCGAACACGATCACGTCTGCGAACCATCCGGGCTGCACCTTGCCGCGCTGCGCGATCTGCAGGTTGTGCGCGGTTTGCGCCGAACTTGACTCAATCGCGCGCGCCATCGTGATCACCGGCCGGTCGAGCACGTAGTCGCGAATCTTCTTCGGAAACGTTCCGTACTTGCGCGGGTGGCCGTCTGAGCCATCCGAGCAAGTCGTGACGAAGTCGGCGCGCATGAATGTGTCGATGTCCTTCGCGTTCATGTTGAACGACGCCACGCTCTGATCGCCCACCGTCCGGATGATGTCCATCGCGACTTCAACGGGGTCCTTGCCCCTCGTGCGTGCGATCGCGTCCAGTCGTTTGCCTTCGAGGTCGCGCTGCCGGCTGCTCACGATGAGCATCGCCTTCGCGCCGCCGCGCCGCCGCATGTTCTCCTTCATCTCGCCCGCGAGCTTCGCGTGCGTCGCCGGCGCGACGATCCGCGCGATGAGCGAGTCGCGCCCCCCGACCTCGGCCCAGCGCGGGACGAGCGCCGACACCAGGCTCGTCCCCGACGCGTCGTACGGATATTCACACGCCGAGACCGTGAGACCTTCGCGCTGCGCGCCGTGGATCATGGCGATCACGGTGTCCGCGTCGCCCCAGACGTCCACCCCGAGTGCCTTGATGTGCGAGAAGTGCACGGGAATGTGCGCCTCGCGTCCGATGCGCAGCACCTCCTCCGTCGACGCGAGCAGGCCGATCGTGTACGAACTCTCGTCCCGCTGGTGCGTGTCGTAGATGCCGCCGTGCGCCGCGGCAACCTTCGCGAGCGCGATCACCTCTTCGGTGGATGAGTAACTCCCCGGCGCGTAGTACAACCCGGTCGACAAACCGAACGCGCCCTCGCGCATGCCGCGGTCCACGAGCGCCTTCATCCGCGCGAGCTGCGCTTCGGTGGGTGTCTTGTCCGACATCCCCATCACCTCGCCGCGCACGCTCCCCTGTGGGACGAAGAGCAGCGCGTTCGTGCCGATCCCCGTCGAGTCCCAGCGCGCGAGCACCGCGCCGATCCCGATCGGGCCGCTGCCGTCGTTGTTCGTCGCGACGGTCGTGACGCCCTGCATCAGGTAGTCGAGGTTCGTCCATCGCTTCGCGTTCGAGAGGTCGGTCTGCGTATGCGTGTGGGGGTCGATGAAGCCCGGCGCGACGATGAGTCCAGTCGCGTCGATCGTGCGCTTGGCTGAGATGCCCGCCGCGCGCGCATCGCCGACGAACACGATGCGGTCGCCGCGCAATGCGACGTCCGCGCGCCGGCCGGGCGCGCCGGAGCCGTCGTACAGCGTGCCGCCGCGGATGAGGACGTCGG
>JBOHTH010000128.1:0-6919 GCA_050733535.1 Gemmatimonadaceae bacterium
GACTACAGCACGCCGCTCGTGGTGCTGTCGCTGCTCGTCGCGATGGGCGCGTCGGGTTTTGCGCTCTGGACCGCGTCGAATGCGCGCGTCGGTCAGGGGCGCCTCGCGGGCGCGGCCGTCGCCATGGGAATCGCGATTGCCGGCATGCACTACATCGGCATGGGAGCAATGCGAGTCAACGCGATGATGGAGTGGAACTGGGGCATCTGGTGGCTGTCGATCGGCGTCGCGCTCGCCGTCTCGTACGTCGCGCTCAACCTGTTCGTCATGCTGGGCCAGGACGGGTCATCGCACGTGCGCGCACTGCGCGGGCTGGCCGCCGTCGTGATGGGCGTGGCCGTCGCGGGTATGCACTACACGGGAATGGCGGCGGTGACGTTCTTCGCCACGGACAGGGGGTTGCCGGCGACGAGCGGCGCGCTGGGCGCGACGGCGCTCGCCGTCGCGATCGCGCTGGCGTTTCTCGTCGTCGCGGGTATCTCGCTCGTGGCCGCGATGCTTGACCGCGTGCTCGCCGCGCGGCGTGTGGAGGCCGAGTTGCGCGCGGCAAAGGACGCCGCAGAGCGCACGAACCGCGCGAAGAGCGAGTTCCTGTCGAACATGAGCCACGAACTCCGTACGCCGCTCAACTCGGTCATCGGGTTCGCGAATATCCTCCGCAAGAACAAGGCGCAGGCGCTCGGCACGCAAGACCTCGCATACCTCGATCGCATCGTCGCCAACGGCAAGCACCTGCTCGGGTTGATCAACGGCATTCTCGATCTCTCGAAGATCGAGGCGGGGCGCATCGAGCTCGAGTTCACGACGGTCGACGTGGGCGCGCTGGTGCGCGAGACGGTGCTCGAGCTTGACGGGCAGACGGCAGGCCGCGACGTCACGCTCTCCGCGGTCGTGCCCGACGGGCCGTGCACGATCGAAGCCGACCAGGCCAAGCTCAAGCAGATTCTCATCAACCTGATTGGCAACGCGCTAAAGTTCACGCCGCACGGATCCGTGACGGTTCGCGTTGAGGCGGACGCAGCGACGGGGCGGCCATTGAAGATCGACGTCATCGACACGGGCGTCGGGATTCCGGCAAACCGCCTTGCTGCCGTGTTCGAGGCGTTCCAGCAGGCCGACAGCGGCACCGCACGGCAGTTTGGCGGCACCGGGCTCGGTCTCACGATTACGCGCTCGCTCGCCCAGCTCATGAGCTTCGATGTGAAGGTCACGAGCGAGCCCGGGCTCGGCTCGACGTTCAGTGTCATGATGGAAGGCCGCTCGCAGCCGGACGAGGAAGTCAACGCGCCGACGCAGTTCGCCGCCGACACGATCGAAGCCACCGGCGCAACCGCAATCCGGAATGCCGCCGCCGGCCGCCGCCGTCGCGCACTCACGCTGGTGATCGATGACGACGCGGACTCGCGCTCACTGCTGAGTCATCACTTCCGCGGGCTGGGATGCGACGTCGTGATGGCGTCCGGCGCAAAGGAGGGAATCGCGCTCGCCCGCCGGCTCAAGCCCGATCTTGTCACGCTCGACGTCATGATGCCGCGTACGACCGGCGTCGAAGCGCTGCACGATTTCAGGATGGACCCAAACTTGTCCAGGATTCCGGTCGTCCTGGTGAGCGCCGTTGCGGCGGAGCACAGGGGGCGCGTGTTCGGCGTCGCAGACTGCCTCGACAAGCCGGTGACGAGCGAAATGCTCGCCGATGTGCTCGAGCGGAATGTGCCCGCGAGAGAGGAGTTCGCCGCTTCGGGGGGCGGCGACTCGTGACGAGCACAATGGACGGAGTGGATTCGGCCATCATCGAGCCGCAAGCGCTCGATATGCTCGTCCGCATCGGTGGCATCAGCCTGTTGAAGGGCATGATCCAGATCTTTCTCACGGATGTCCCGCTCAGGCTGGCAAAGGCGCGCGAGGGCGTGACCACGACGGACGTCGTCGTGGTTAGCCGGGCGATGCATGTGGTGAAATCGAGCGCCGGGCAGATGGGTGCGCGCCGCATGATGGATCTGTGCGAAGCGGGCGAAGCGCTCGCGAGGCGCGGCGAGGCGGCTACGCTGCCGACTCTGGTGGCCGAGATCGACGCGGAGTACGAGTTGGTGCGCGATCAGCTGGAGCGCGTGCTGGCCGACGCTACGCGGGCGTGACGTCGTCGCCGCCGCCGCCGCCCCGATCGACGGCGATGACAATCGGCCGCGGCCGGTAATCTTTCGGCAAGTGCTCGGCCGCGACTGTGCTCCGGCTCCCGTCGCGGAGCTGCGCGTAGTGCGGTGAGAGGATCTCCACGCCGCCGGCGATGAAGGAATCCTGAATGGCTTGGTGCAGCTCGGAGTAGATCGACGCCATGAGGTCCGCGCGGTCGGTGACGGCGTTGATCTGATACGAGATAAAAAAATCGTCGAGGCTGGTCTGCAGCACGAACGGTGCCGGGGTTGGCAGAATGTACGCGGTTTTTGTGGCCGCCTCGATCAGGAGCTCGTGCACTTTCCGCCACGGCGCGTCGTAGCCGATCGTGACCGTGGTGTGCAGGATGAGCCCCCGTTCGGACGCGAGCGCGGAATAGTTCACGACCTGCCCGCTGAGCACGACGCCGTTCGGGACCGTCACGTCCTCGTTCTTGATCGTGCGAATGCGCGTGACGAGCAGCGTTTTTTCGGTCACGTCGCCGAGCGTCGTGCCGACCTGCACGCGATCGCCGACCTGAAATGAGCGCGTGTAGGTGAGCACGACGCCGGCCACGGCGTTCCCGATGGCCGACGACGAGCCGAGCGAGAACAGCACGCCGAGAAACAGCGATACGCCCTTGAACGCCTCGGACTGCGAGCCCGGGAGGTAAGGGAACACCACCACGAGGGCGAACGCGATCACGAAGAACCGCGCCATTTTGTATGTGGGGCGCGCCCAGTCGCGATGGAAATTCTCGAACGTGATCGCGCCGCGTTCGATCGCGTCGAAAAAGAGGCGTGCGAACTTGAGCAGATAGACGGTGATCACGACGATCGCCGCGATGTAGAAGACGTTCGGGAGGAACGCGACGAACGCCGTCCACGCGTGGGCGAACGGTGTTACCGCGTAGCCGACGATCCGCCGCGAGAGCGCGCGCGTGAGCGGGAAAAAGCTCAGGACCAGCGGCACGTAGATGTAGAAGAGCAGCACGGTGAGTGCCACGCGCAGCAGTCGCGCGGCGCTCACGAGCGCGTCCGCGATGGAATCCGGTGAGATCAGCCGCAGCGCCTGCATGGTTTCGAGGCGCGTGTGGAGCCTCCGGACGCGGTTGGCGGTCGCGTACACGCGAGGGAATGCGAAGCGCAGCATGTACAGCAGCAGGACGAGCACGGCGGTTGCGAACGCGGCCAGCGCCAGGTCGCGGAGCAGGGCGCGCGGCGCCGCTGCGGCGCGGGCCTCGGCCACCCGCATGTTGATGAGGCCGGCCCAGGCGCGTGCCTGCGCGAGGCGTTTCTCGCGGGCGGCGCCCACGTCGCCGTCGAGCACGGTCATGAAGACCGTGTCGCGGAGCGTCAGCTCGGTGGAGGCCTTGGAGTCGGCGACGAGGATCGTGTCTGCTGGCACCTGGCGCGCCGCCGCGAGGGCTTCGATGCGCGCGGTGACGGCTGCGGCGCGCGCGTCGGCGGTGAAGGGGCCGAGCGGCGCGCGGAGGACGAACAGCGTGTCGCCGGCGAAGATCACGGCGGCGCCGGCGGGGCCGTTCGGCTGTTGCGCGACCGTGGACATAACGATCGCCAGGGTCGCAAGCAGGAGTTTCATCTAGCGATGAATATGCACGACGGGCGGCGTGATGCCGAGCCGGATCTGCATGCTCACGGCGATGCGCTGCGCGTAGTCTTTCATGCGATCCGCGGCGGGCCCCGCAAACCGGTCGTTGACGGTTTGCCCGAGCACGGCCACCCAGCGGGTGAAGTGCGCCGCAGTGAGCCCCGGCATGAGCAGGTGTGGGCGGAACGCGTTCCCAGAATACTGCCCGGTATGAAACAGGATCGTGGACCAGAAGGCGACGATGCGCGGCATATGCTCGCGCATGTCGAGGTCGAGGAAGTACGGCCCGAGCAGTGGGTCGCGCGTGATGGTCGCGTAGAAACCCTCGAGCAGGGCGTGGAGGTCGCCGTCTTGGAGGTCGGGGGCGGGCGCGGCGGTCATGTGGATTGACGTTGTTCTCGTGATCCAAATATAGCGAGTGACGGAGCAGTGACTCCCCGCACGCACACTTTTCGCAGCAAAACACGGCGTGTGCCGCCGCCGGCGCCGGAGGGGCATGTCCCTTGGAGCGCACTTTTTTTCGCGTGATTTTGACGTACGTAAAAATCACGTCCTAACGTACAAATCACCTTAGGGTCTCATGCCGCACACCTTTGCGCTCTGGGATATTCGGCCGCTGACCACGTTTCGCGCGAACGCGGCGTCGTTCGTCGAGCAAGTGCAAAGCTCGAACGAGGCGATCGTCCTCACGCAGCGCGGCGTGGGCTGCGCGGTGTTGCTCAGCCTCGATTCGTACATGAAGCTTCAGGAAGAAGTGACGCTCCTGCGCGATGTACGTGCATCAGAAGAGCAAGTCGCCTCGGGGAAGGGGGCAGAGCACGAGCAGGTCGCAACCCGCCTCCGCGCCACCCTCGGTCGCTGAAGTGCCATGAAAGAAGTGATCTGGTCTCCCCGTGCCGAAGAACGGGCACTCGCAGTGCTCGAGTACGTCCGGCGTCAGGGAGCGGGCGTCGCGTGGCGCTGGCAGTTCAGGCTCCTTGGCCTCATTCACGGCCTTCCGCGCGCGGCCATGGCCGGGCACGTCGTACCGGAGCTGGAACGGCGAGTCAGGGTCGGCCAAACAATACTCGACGCACCGCCCAACAATTGCCGCGTGATCTACAGAGTCGACCGCACGCGGGTCGTGATCCTGACGCTGCTATTGTCGTGGGAGAACGCGGACGATCACGAGCGCGATCGTCACCATCACGGCGAGTGATCCCGTCACGGTCATCGCGACTTTCGGGCCAACTTTGCGAATGGCTTGAACATCTACATTCAGGCCGAGTGCGGCCATTGCAAATACAGTCAGCACTCGCGCGGCGTCGCGCGCGCTATCTGCAAACGGAACGCTCACCGCGTGCGTGGAGCGGAGCACGCCGGTGATCATGAAGCCCACCACAAACCACGGCACGAGCTTCCCGATGCCCGCGTCCGTGCGCCCTGCTCCAGCGCGCCGACGTTCAATCAACGACAGCACGACCACCACCGGTCCAAGCACCAGCACGCGCACGAGCTTCACGAGCACAGCGGTTTGGCCGGCGAGCACGCTCACCGGATACGCCGCGGCGATCACCTGCGGCACGGCGTATACGGTCATGCCGGCGACAATCCCATATTGGTAGTTGCTCAGGCCGAACAGCGGGATCAGAAATGGCAATCCAACGATCACCACGACGCCCAACACGGCAGAGTAGGCGATCGCCGACGCGACTTCGTTCTTGCGTGCACCTACCACGGGCGCAATCGCCGCAATGGCCGAATTGCCGCAGATCGCGTTGCCGCACGCCACCAGCAGCGCGTGCACGGGTGAGAGTCCAAGTGCGCGCCCCAGCGCGATCCCCACAAAAATCGCCACGGTCACGACGCCCAAAATAGACACAACCAACGGGAGACCGGCCGCAATAAACTGTTGCAGGTCGGCGCCGAAGCCCAAGAGCACGATCGCGATCTCCAGCAGCGTGACCGCCGCGAAATCAATTCCCGGATTGTACGAATCAGGCGGCGTCCACGCAGTGCGCACCACGGCGCCGACCAAGATCGCGAGGACGATCGCCTCGAGCACCATATGGCCGACGACGGCCGTCAGCGCCCGCTCGACGCCCCACGCCCCAGCCGACACCGCACACACAAGAGCCAGCCCCGGCAGCCGGCGTGAGACTGCAGAGAGCGAAAATGACATTGCTAATCTTACACGGCGGCGCGCAGATTCCTGAACCACCTTCTCACGGATGTTCAATGCGCACCACTGGAATTGTTGCCCTTCTCGCGCTCACGGTCGCGCCGCTCGCGGCGCTCGCGGCACAAGAAACGCCCACCGAGCGCGAGGCCGCCCGCGACGTCATCGCGAAAATGTCGGCGCTCGAAACCTCACTCGACGTGCCCGGCTGGGTCGCCAAGCTCACCGCGCCCAATGCTGCCCGCGATAAAGTCGCAGCACGTGCGAAAGAACTCATGGACACCGAACTCCTCTCGATGGGCGACGACATCACGCGGCATCCGGAGATCGGGTTCACCGAGGTTCGGTCCATCAGGCTGCTCACCGATTATCTCAAGGCGCACGATTTCGACGTAGAGATGGGCGTCGGCGGGCTCCACACCGCGTTCATCGCGCGCTACAAGCACAACAACGGCGCGCCGAATCTTGGCGTGATCCTCGAGTACGACGCGCTGCGCGGCACCAAGGGGCCGTTCCACGGCGACCAGCACTCCACGCAGGGCCCGATCGGCATGGCCGCCGGCATCGCGATGGCCGAGTACCTGACGAAGAATCACCTCCCGGGCAGCGTCATCATGTACGGCACGCCGGGTGAAGAGATGATGCCGCCTGCCGCGAAAACCCAAATGTTCAAAGCCGGAGTCTTCAAGGACGCCGACATCATCGTGCGCTCACACTCGTCGAGCGCGACGAGCCGTCCCGCACCCGGATTCGGCAGCTGCTGCCTCAATATCAACGGCACCAAGTACACGTTCAGCGGCGCGCCCGCGCACCAGATGACGGCGTGGAACGGACGCAACGCGCTTACGGCAACGATCCACTTCTTCGACAACATCGACGGGCTGCGCAGCAACATGCGCCCCGAAGCGCGGGTGCAGGGGATCATCACCGAGGGCGGAGCGGCGCCAAACGTGGTGCCGGATCGCGCGGCGGCGGATTTCTACATTCGCTATCCCGACG
>JBOHTH010000129.1:0-2175 GCA_050733535.1 Gemmatimonadaceae bacterium
GTCCCACGATGAGCTGAGCCGGACCACTGCGGCGATAAAATCCGGTCCAGAGGAAACCGAACCCGTAGTGGAGGATGCACGCCATGGTCGCCATCACCGCGACCGGATCCGTGACTCCCTCGCAGACGGCGTCGAGTTGTTCCTTCAGAGTGCGATATGCATCCGGCTTCGCGATGCCGCGGACATCGAGTTGGGTTTCTGCCATGATCGATGAATAATAGTTGCCCGCGCTCAACCGGTGGATGAAGGGCGCGCCCTTCTGCATCGGCCCGATGTTTCGCATGTTTGCCCCATGGACGTGGACCCGGCCCGACTCGACGCGCTCGAACGCACTATTGGGCGGCTGACGCTGGAACTGGGTGACGCGCGCCGTACGCTCGCCGCGCTGCGCTCCGAAGCGCCAGTCGTGGCTGTGCCGCCCGCACGACCGCCCGTGCGCAGTCGCGAGCAGCTCGAAAATCTCGTCGGCCGCTACGGCGCGCTCGCACTCGCCGCGCTGACGATCATCATGGGCGCCGGCGCGCTGGTCTCGTGGGCCATCACGCACAACCTGCTCGGGCCGTGGATTCGCGTGGCACTCGGCGCACTCCTCGCGCTCGCCGTCGCCGCTACGGGGTGGTGGCAACGCGCGCGCGGTTCGAGTGCCTTCGGCAATACGCTGCTCGCGCTCGCGCTCGCGATCGTGGACGTCGTCGCGTGGGGCGCGGGGCCGAGGCTCGGGCTCGTACACCCCTCGGTGTCGCTTTCGATCGCAGACGCGGCGGCAGGTGGGCTCGCCACGCTCGCGCTGCTCGAGGGACAGGAGCTGCTGTTCGCCATCGGACTCGGCGGCGCACTCATCGCCCCGTTCGCAATGGCGACCGGTGTGCCCCACTTCGGACTGCTCGCGGCGTACGGGCTGGTCGTCATTGCCGCGGCGATCCGCACGATCGATGAGCGCCCGTGGAGCAGGGCGGTGTTCGTGAGCGCCGCGGCGACGGTCGTGTACACGCTCAGCGTCAGGGGATACCACGGTCAGATCGCGTGGATCAATCGCGAGTTCGCGGCGGGGTTCGCCGCCGCGGTCTCGGCGATTGCACTCGTTGTGGCGCGGAAGCCGACGCGGCCATGGGTGGCGCTGTGCGCGGCGGCGTCGATGGCGCTGGTCGTACACTACGCGGGGCCCGTCGCGACGTCGCGCCTCACCGCGCTGCTGTCGATGCCCGATGTCCAGATCGCGGGGCTCGCCGGCACGGGGCTTCTGTTTGCGTCCGCGCACGACATCGACGCGCGCGAGTTCGCCGCCGTCTGGCTGATCGCAATCCTGCTCGTGCCGGGCCTGCTTCTCATAGGCGCACTCGAACCGCTGCGTCCCGTGCAAGGGGCCGTGGCCGGCGCGGTGGTACTCACGTGGGCGCTTGCGTACTCGACAGCGTCGCTCTTTGAGCAGGGAATCCGGCGCGGTGCGCTGATCGCGGTGAGCGGCCTCGCGGGCGTGTGGGCGATGCCGCTCCTGCTTGATCGCGTGCCCGATGCCATCCCATCGTTGCTCGCCGCCTACGCGGTGCTGCTCGCGATTGTGTCGAGACGGGAGAAGCAGACGGTCGTGCTGTCCGCGACCGGAGCATCACTGCTGCTCGGGTTCTCGATTGCGGCGTCGCACCTCGCGGTGCGCACGGCTTACACCGCCGCGCCTTTTGTCTCCATCGACTCACTCGGCATGGCGGCCGCAGTGGCCGCCGCGTGGGGCTCGGCGCGATACGGCCTTCCCGAGCAGGTGACGCTCTCCGGGCGCGCGCTGGGGCGCGACCGCATTGCCGTGCTGCTCTGGTCTGCGTTCGCGTTCGTTTGGGGTGATCTCGAGCTCAGGCGTGCTTTCAGCGCTGACGTATCCACGTTCCTGCTGATCGGCTATTACGCCTCGTGCGGCGTGCTCGCGATTCATCAGGGACGCATGCGCGGTGAAGGAGGGCTGCGTCAGGCCGGACTCGCGCTCTCCGTGGTTGCGGCACTGTACGCGATCGGCGCCGCGTCGGATGTCGGGCAGATCGGCTTACGTGTGGGGAGCTATCTGCTCGTGGGCGCGTTTCTGCTGGGTGTGGCGTGGTGGTACCGCGGGGAGCGCCGCTCAGACTGAGGGCTGGGCGAGAAGGAGTGATTTCGACCCGGCGCGGAGCGCGGAAGAGGAACCAGAAT
>JBOHTH010000130.1:0-5473 GCA_050733535.1 Gemmatimonadaceae bacterium
ATGCTCAGCTCGCGCAGCAGCACGTCGCGCGCGATGCCCGCGGCTTCGCTGACGCGGTTCACGTACAAGTCTTTCGTGATCTCATCCGTGGTCGCGCGAATCGTGGGCAGGAGTGCGTCGAGCGCGCGGCGTTTCCGCTGGAGGTCGGCGAACCATCCGCCGCGCTCCAGCAGCTGCACCTTGCGATCAAACACGTCCATCGACGCAGAAAGCAGATTCTCCATGGCATCGCGCCCGTGCTTCGCGACGAAGGTGTCGGGATCCTCTCCGTCCGGAAGCGTGACCACGCGCACGGCCATCCCGCGCGTCAACAGCACGTCCGCGGCGCGGAAGCTCGCCTTTTGCCCGGGGCCATCGCTGTCGTAGAGCAGAAACGCAGTCTTCGAATACTTCGCGAGAAGATCGGCCTGCCCTTCCGCGAGCGCAGTGCCCATCGGCGCGACGACTGACTCGAGCCCGGCGTCCACGAGTCGCACCACGTCGAAGTAGCCTTCGACGAGAATGACGCGCTCGTCGCGACGGATCGCATTTCGCGCGCTCGACAGATTGTAGAGCAGCCTCCCCTTGGAAAACACGTCCGACTCCGCGGAGTTCAGATACTTGGGTTCCCCCGGCGCGATCAGCCGTCCGCCAAAGCCGACGGTGTGCGCATACGGATCGAGAATCGGAAAAATCAGGCGGTCGCGAAAGCGCGGGCGCGGCTCGTCCTGCTCCTCACGCTTCACGAGCAGCCCGATCTCGAGCAAGCGCTCGTCGGTGAAGCCCAGTCCGTTGAGATACGCGCGCATGAGTCCGAGCTGGTGCGGCGCAAATCCGAGGCCGAACCGGTCCGCCGTTTCGCGCGATACGCTGCGACGGGCCAGATACTCGCGCGCCGCCGTGCCCGTCTCGCTCTCCCACAGCATCGTGCGAAACCACGCCGCGGCGGTGGCATTGAGCTCCCACAGTGGCTCGCGCGGATCGGGGCCTTCGCGACGGCGCTCCTCGACGCGCACTTCGATTCCGGATTTCTCGCCGACGTATTTCACCGCCTCGACGAACGACAAGCCGAGGCGCTTCTGCACGAACGTGAACACCGATCCCTTCTCGCCGCACACGAAGCACGTGTAGCCGCCGGACGGCACCACCGAGAAGTTGTTGTTCGTGCCCTGGTGGAAGGGGCACGGCCCGCGGTACACGGATCCGCTTTTTTTTAAGCGGACGTGCTCGCCGATGATGGCGACGATGTCCGCCGCCTGCGCAACCTGATCGACGACCTCCTGGGGGATCATGCGAGCTCCGCGATGGTCACGCCGGCGCCGCCCTCGTTCCACGCGCCCATGCGAAAGGTGCGCACGCGCGAATCGCCGGCGAGCAGCTCACCCACGCGCTCGCGCAGCGCGCCCGTTCCCTTGCCGTGGATGATGCGCAGCGCGCCAAGGTCGGCGCGCACCGCGGCATCCACGGCTTGCACGAGCGCGACGTCCATTTCGTCCACGCGCATGCCGCGCAGGTCCACCTCGTGCCTCACCTCGACTTCGGGCTGATCGCCAATCAGCGGCACCGCGGTTTCCAGCGGCTCGAGCGCGCGTTTCGACACGCGCGTCAGCGTCCTGAGCGGCACCGTCAGCTTCATCGCCCCCACCGCGACGACCGCGTCGCGCCCTCTCATCTCCACCACCCGCCCCGCCTTCCCGCCGAGCGTCGCGACCGCCACGGGCGCACCAACCTCGATCGCCGACGCTCGGCCTTCAATCATCGAGCTTTGATCATCGGTCCTTGGTCTTCGGTCTTCGGTCGTTTCTTCCTCATCAAGCGCCGCCAGCGCCTCGCCCGCCTCCGCTGCCTTCCGCTCCGCCGCGCGCCGCGCCGTCACCGCCGCGCCTTCGATCTCCGCCGCGCCGGCGGCCCGCAGTTCGCGAATCGTCTTCTCGATTTCCTGCCGTGCATCCAGCAGGTAGCGCCGTGCATCGCTCCGTGCCGCGCGCTCGAGTTCACGCTCCCGCTCGCGCACCACCTGCTCCCGTTCGCTCACGCGTTCGGCGCGCGCGACGGTGGCGTCGTGGTGCGCATCCGCGGCCTTCTCGCGCGCTTCGATCGCCTGCTGACGTCGCTCGAGGTCCTCGAGCAGCGCGGCCACGTCGCGCTCACCCTTCGGCACGCGCCGTTCGGCGTTGCCGAGCACCTCCTCCGGCATGGCGAGGCGGCGCGCGATGCTCAGCCCATACGACCTTCCCGGCAGACCTTTCACGAGACGAAAGGTCGGCGCGAGCGCGACCGCGTCGAACTGCAGCGACGCATTCACGACGCCCGCGACCTCGTGGGCAAGCTCCTTGAGCGCCCCGAGATGCGTCGTGGCGACCGTCATCGTTCCGCGCCGCGTCAGCGTCTCGAGGATCGCCCCGCCCAGCGCGGCACCCTCCAGCGGGTCGGTGCCCGACCCGAGCTCGTCGATCAGCACGAGCGACTGGGCCGTGGCGTCGTGGATGATCTCCGTGAGGTTCCGGAGGTGCGCGCTGAACGTCGAGAGCGATGCCTCGATGCTCTGCTCGTCGCCGATGTCGGCAAAGAAGCGGTCGTACAGCGGGATTCGAGAGCCCAGCCCGACCGGCGCCGGAATCCCCGCCTGCGCCATGAGCGAAATCAGCGCGAGTGCTTTCAGCAGCACGGTCTTTCCGCCCGTGTTGGGCCCCGAGACGAGCAGCGTGTGCTCGCCCGGCTCCATCGTCAGCGCGAACGGCACAACGCTCGAACGGTCGCGCGCGAGCAACAGCGGGTGACGCCCGTCGAGAATCGAAAACCCGTGCGCGGCCGCCGCGACGACGGCCGGCGCGCAGCCGAACGCGATCGCGTACCGGGCTCGCGCGCAAAGCGAGTCGAGCGTGATGAGCGCGTCGAGCGTCGCGACCAGCGCGTCGCAATGCGGGCGCAGGCGATCGGTGGCCTCGAGCAGGACGCGCTCCGTCTCACGCAGCTCCTCGGCCTCCATCTCGCGGATCCGGTTGGATGCCTCGACGGCGGCCGGCGGCTCGACGAACACCGTTGATCCGCTCGCCGACGAATCGTGCACGATGCCGCCCACCACGCCGCGCCCCTCGCGGCGCACGGGAATCACGTAGCGGCCGTTGCGCATCGTCACCGACGCGTCGTCCACGCGATGGTTCGCGTCGAGCTTCGCCATGAGGCGCTCGAGCATGCGCACGAGGTCCGCCGTCGCGCCGCGGAGTTCGCGGCGCACGCGCCGGAGCACCGGTGACGCATCGTCGCGCACGACGCCGTCCTCGGCGACGACGCGGTCGATCTCACGCTCGGTGGCCGTGTCCCGCACGAGGGCGGCGGCGAGTGCGTCGAGCGAGACGGTCACGCCCTCGCCGAGCGATTTGTCGCGGAGACCGTCGAGCGCACGGCGGGAGGAGATCAGTAGCGTGACCGCGGCGCGCAGCTCGGTGGCGGTCCACGCGGTGCCCTCCACGCGGAGCCGCGCGAGCGCCGCCCCGAGATCGGGGATCGCCTCTGGATTCCACCCCGCTTCGCTCTCGATGACTGCACGCATCGCCTCGACCCGCGCGTGCTCGGCGACAACGTCATGCGCGGCGTTCAGCACGGGGAGTTCGCGCGTCCGCGCCGCACCTGGCGCGCTCGACGCGTGCCCCGCGACGAGATCGAGCACGCGGGAGAACTCGAGCACGGTGAGCGCGTGCCCTCCGGAGTTCACGCCGACGCTCCCAGCTCCTCTCGGGCGATGCGGTTGATCGTGCTGCCGTCGGCCCTCCCCTTGTACTGCGGCACGACCTTGCCCATCACCGCGCCGATGTTCGACGCGCCACCCGCGATTGCGGCGCGAACAGCGGTACGCAACTCGTCGTCGCTGACGGCCGGCGGGAGATAGGCATCGAGCACGCGGATCTCCTCGCGCTCCTGCGCCGCGAGCTCGGCGCGACCGCCCTTCTCGAATGCCTCGAGCGATTCACGGCGCCGCTTGATGGCTTTGCGCAGCACCTCGGTCACGTCCGCGTCGGTGAGGTCGCGCTGGACGGAGGTATGATGATTCTCGACGTCGGCGAGGACGGTCCCGAGCACGAGCGTGAGCGGTTTGTTGCGGGCCTTTCGGGACGCGGTGAGGTCTGCGCGCAGGCGGTCTTGCAGTTCTGTCTTCATGGTGCGTGATAAAAGGTAACAAGCGATAGATTCCGATCAATGCCTCATTCAAAAGGCTCAGTCTTCCTCGATCCCTCCGGCAAGCGCTGGCGGGCGATCCGCCGCGTGACGCTCGCGGCCGGCATTCTCTCGACGCTCGTCGCGCTCGGCCTCGCCATCACGTTCCTGATTCCGCCGATCCTCCCCACGTTGCAGGCCGCGAAGACGGCGGTGCGGATCACGCCGCGCCAGAACCACCTGATCGTGACGCGTGATGCAGCCCGCAAGCGCGCCGACCGTCAGCAGTTGCTGGCGGCGCTCACGCGCAAGCCCGCGCCGCCGGCCACGCATCCGGAGCGCCTGCCGGTGGCCGTCAATCGCGCCGCGGAGCCAATCGACGCGCAGCGCAAGATGGCGCCCAACGCGCAGCGCCCGCCGATCGTCGCCGGATTCTATGTGAACTGGGACGACAACTCCTTCACTTCGTTCAACGCGCACGTCACCGACCTCGACTGGGTCATAGGCGAGTGGGTTTTTCTCGGCAAGGGCGGGACTGGGCTCAAGATCACCCCCGACGCGAAAGTGCTGTACGTCGTTCAGAACCTCCCCGAGAAGGATCGTCCGCGCGTATTCGCGATGGTGAGCAATTTCGACGGGCAGAAGTTCAGCTCCGCCCTGCTCCGCCGCATGCTCGCGACACCGGCGTCGCGCGAAGCCGCCGCGATCCAGCTGGTGGACGCGGCGCAGAAGTTCGGCTTGGCCGGAATCACCGTCGACTTCGAGGAAGTGCCGGACGACCTCCTCGACCCGATGTTCGAGTTCATGCGGTTTTTGCGGGCGGGGCTCCGCCCGGGCGGGCGGCTGCTCACGTCGGCCGTCGCGGTCAGCACCGACGAAACGCTCGCGCGGCGCTACGCCGCCGCGAACGACTACGTCTTTCTGATGCTCTACGACGAGCACTATAGCAATGGCGATCCCGGTCCCGTGGCGAGCCAGTCGTGGTACGTCGAGAAGGCGCGCCAGTTTCTCACCTGGATCCCGGCGCAGAAAACCATTCTCGCACTCGGCGCGTACGGCACCGACTGGAACGACGCCGGACCGAAGCTGAGCGGCGCGGCGATGACGTTTCAGGACGCGATGGTGCGCGCGAAGCAGCACGGCGCAACCGTGCAGTTCGATTCCGTCTCACTCAACCCATACGTCACGTACACGGACAGTGCGGGGGCCGACCACATCGCGTGGTTTCTCGACGGCGTCACGGCGTGGAATCAGGCCCGCGCCGGCGTGGAGCTCGGCGCCGCGGGTGTGGCCGTCTGGCGGCTCGGCTCTGAAGACCCGTCGATCTGGAACGCAATCT
>JBOHTH010000131.1:0-20551 GCA_050733535.1 Gemmatimonadaceae bacterium
GTCTCCGGCAACTTCTTCGGCGCGCTGCAGGTGCCGCTCGTGCACGGGCGCCTGTTCAACGAAAGCGACGCGATTTCGTCGCCGCGCGTGGCGGTGGTGGACGAGGAGTTCGTACGGCGCTTCTACAAGCCGGGCGACGAGCCGATCGGCAAGCGGATCTACTTCGAGAACACGATCACGGACAGTACGAAGTTCATCACGATCGTCGGTGTTGTCGGCCACACGAAGCACGAGGGACTCGACGCGGCGCCGCGCATCCAGTTGTACCTCGATGAGTCACAGGCGGCGTTCGGCAACAGCACGATGCAGGTGGCGGTGCGAACGTCCGGCGATCCGCGTAGTTACGTCACGGCGATTCGGAACGCGATCCACGAGATCGACCACGACATCCCAATGTCGAAGGTGAACACGCTTGACGTCCTCGTGGGCAATTCCATGGGCCAGCGGCGCCTCTCGACGGTGCTGCTCGGCGTGTTCGCCGGGCTGGCGCTGCTGCTGGCTTCGATCGGGATCTACGGTGTGATGTCGTACACGGTCACCCAGCGCACGCGTGAACTCGGCGTGCGGGTCGCGCTCGGTGCGAGCCGGCCGAGCGTGCTGGGCATGGTGATGCGCCAGGGGATGACGATCACGCTGATCGGCGTGGGCATCGGACTCGTCGGCGCGTTCGGACTGACGCGGCTGATCGCGGCGCAACTGTTCGACGTGAAAGCGACTGACCCGGCGACGTTCGTGACGGTGACGATGGTGCTGGTGGCGGTCGCGGTGGCGGCGACGCTGCTGCCGGCGCTGCGAGCGACGCGGGTGGATCCGATCACGGCGCTGCGGGAGGAATAGCCGGCCCACCGCAGACATTCGGTCATGTCAGCAATGCCAGGATGAAGCGATTTCGCTCGGCCCGGTGAGTATTCCTAGAATGAGCGAGAAAACCATTCAATCGGAGCTCGCGTTGCTGCATGGCGAGCTCACGCGCACGATCATCGGCGCGTATTTCGAAGTTTACAATGAGTTGGGGTATGGTTTTGCTGAGAGTGTCTATCAGCGTGCGTTGCCTATTGTGCTCACCGAGCGGGGCTTGCATGTCGAACGCGAGCGACGGGTGGTCGTGGAGTTTCGTGGCATAACGATCGGTGAATACCGACCCGACTTGATCGTGGAAGGCAAAGTGATTGTCGAGTGTAAAGTCGCAACGAGAATTATTCCGGCGCACGAAACACAGCTGTTGAATTATCTAAAGGCGACGAGCATCGACATAGGGCTGATCCTCAACTTCGGATCGCAGCCGACATTCCGTCGAATGCTGCTCGGAACCGGTTCCAGAGTGGGATCGGTAGTCCGTGCGTGAGAATCCTTTCCACGGATTTCGCGGAAGTAGCCACGGATACGCAACAGCTTTTCTGTTGGTGTTCCCCGGAAGGGCTGGTGTCGATCCGTGCAATCCGCGGGATCCGTGGTGAGGGGCATTTTAAATGCGTTCCACGGATTTCGCGGAAGTAGCCACGGATACGCAACAGCTTTTCTGTTGGCGTTCCCCGGAAGGGCTGGTGTCGATCCGTGCAATCCGTGGAATCCGTGGTGAAGTGTTCTTGGGTCTTGCTCAGAACTCCTTTCTCGGCGCACTCTGTTCAGCGCCGATTCGGCCGACGGCGATATCGGCGCGGTGGTAGTTCTCGCCCTTGATCGGAACACCCGCGAGGCGCCGGAGCATGTTGATCTGCCCGACGTGCGTGAGCGCGTCGGCAATCGGCCCCTGAAAGAGCGCCGCGGCGGATTCCGCGAGATCCGCGCCGGAGGCAATGCGATCGTCGAGCCTGCGCAGCGTCTCATGGAACCGCGCCGTGTCCTGCGCCCAGCTCTGCGGCTTGGAGTTATTCCACGCCTGCTTTCCATCGCAGAGGGTGATCGCCCAGTCGAGCAAGTCGCCGATGTGCGCGAGGATCTCGCCGGGCGTCTTGGGCGGGTCGCCGAATTTGAAAGACGAAAAACTCTCCGGCGCTCCACGCACTGCCTTCCCGCCTCGGTACGCAAGGGTGGCTATCGTGTGGCGAAGCAGTGCGCGTTCGGGATCGATCGCGTGGGTGATCATGAAGTGAGGGGTGAGGAGGACGGCACTGGTGAGGAGGACAATAATTTTGTCAGAAGCGAAGGGAGAGGCAGCTCAGTCCACCGTCCATCTTCTCGAACTCGGACATGTCCAACGGAATGAGCGAATAACCGAGTGCGTCGAGCGCGTCGTGCATCCGCGGAAAGCCGGCAGGCATCAGCAGGTGATCGTTCACGCGCACGCAGTTTGCCGCGTACTCCTCGCCCTGCGGCACGCGTACGATCTCGCGGCCTCGCAGCGCCGCATGGCCGAGCAGCGCGTCGAGCGCGACAATCCGGTCGTCGTCCAGGGACGCGATTCCGCTTTTAAGGTGAAGAATCCCAGGAACGGCCCGGATGTCGATGCACGATGATTCGCAGCCTGCCTGGGTGAGGCACGCCGCGAGCTGCGCGGCACCCTCCCAATTAGTCCGCTGCGAAACGCCGATAAAGAAGTGATCGCCGTGTTCGCAGATATCACCACCGTCGAGCGTGCCGGGCACATCGATCGCCCCGAATTTCAGCCCGGCCGACACGAGCGCCGCGCGAATCGAGGTGACTTCGCCAGCGCGACTGGGCGCGCCGGGCCGCGTGAGCACATTGCAGCGCGCCGAGAGCACTGCCGTGTCCTCTACGAACGTCGCGTCGGGATGCGCAGGATCCTCGGCGAGACGCGTGATCTTCAGCCCGCACCGCGCCAGCGCTTCGCAGTACCGCGCATGCTGCTCGAGCGCGCGCGCGTAATCCGGGCGGCCGAGCGTGACCGAGGTGAGACCGTCGGCAAAGTTGGGGCTCGGCGCGCGGACGATCGCCCGCGTGAAGCGAAATGGCATCAGAGGCCCATGGCGTCGCGCCAGCGCTCCGCGATCGCTGCGTGCCCCGCGATGGTCGGGTGCACGCCATCTACGAGCCAGTACGATGGCGGCGCCGATTTCGCGAGCTGCGTGAATATCGCCTGCAGCGGAACGAACGTCGCGTGCGCGCGCGCGGCGACCTTGGCCGCCACCGCGCGGCGTTCGTCAAACTCCGGGAACCATCTGTCGTTGACCGCACCCGTGACGAGGACGAACGGCTCGAGGATGACAAGACGGACCTGCGGCAGCGCGGCCGTCGTGGCGTCGAGCAGCGCATCGTATTGGGATTCGTAGTCGGCCACAGTGCCGTTCGAGCTGCCCATCAGCTTGTGCCAGAGGTCGTTCACACCGACGAGAATGCTGAGGACGTCCGGCTTGAGCGCGATGGTGTCCGTTTCCCAGCGCGCCTGGAGCTCAGGCACCTTGTCGCCGCTCACGCCGCGGTTGAACACGCGCAGCCCGCCATCCGGGTGCGCACGCACGATTCCCGATGCCGCAAGCAACGGGTAGCCGCCGCCGAGCGCGGGCGCGCTGTTTTCCGCCGCGATCCCGCGATTGCGACCGGCGTCCGTGATCGAATCGCCCTGGAAGAGAATGACCGGCATCAGGGACCTCTGGCTGGTATGTCCTTCCGCACGACATCCGTGCGGTACAGCGTGAACCCGCGCGCGACGTAGTGGGCGAACGCGGTTGGGTGGTCGAGACTGCACGTGTCGACGATCACCCGTTTCGCGCCCGCGGCCCACGCGGCTTCCGTGGCGGCGGTGAGCATGTGCGCGCCGAGGCCCCGCCCGATGTACGCCCCGATCAGGCCGAAGTACTTGATCTCAACGTCGCCGCTCGCGTGATGCTCAAGCTCGAAGTACCCGGCGGGGATTCCAGTCACCGCCAGCACATAGGTCTCGATCGACGGCTGGTCGAGGTACTCGCGCCACTGGTCGAGCGACCAGCTCAGGCGGTCGACCCATGAGTATTTCGCCCCCACGGCGCCGTAGAAGAAACGGTTGAGTTCCGGGATCGGCCGCGGAACGCGCGCGACCGTGACTCCGTCGAGCGACGTGCGTTTCGGGCGCAGGTCGGCCGGCGAGGTCATTTCCAGAAACTTGATGGTCACATCAGTCAGCGCCATCAGGGATAGTTAACGCGTCTTACAAGGTCACGCGAGCTGAATACGGGATTGCAAGCAGATGCAAGATGCAGACGAAGAATGCGGTTCCGCATCTCCTCAGCATTCCTCATCTGCATCCTGCATCTGCTTGCAATCCCGCATATTACGGACATGACCGATCGACTCTACTATACGGACGCCAGACTCACCGAGTTCACCGCGCGCGTCGTGGAGGCAGTCGGCGACCGGGTGTATCTCGACCGCACCGCGTTCTACCCGACGTCGGGCGGACAGCAGTTCGACATCGGCACGCTCGGCGACGCGCGAGTGGTGGACGTCATTGACGAGGAAACACGCATCGCGCACGTGCTGGAGAGACCGGCGCGCGTTGGGGCGGGCGACGAAGTGAACGGGCGCGTCGACTGGACCCGTCGCTTCGATCACATGCAGCAGCACACCGGGCAGCACCTCCTCTCCGCCGTGTTCGAGGAACTGTTTGGCCACAAGACGGTCAGCGTGCACTTCGGCGATGAGTCCGCGACGCTCGACCTCGACGCGCCGTCGCTCTCGCGGGAGCGCGCGCTCAAGGCAGAGCGGCGTGCGAACGAGATCGTCTTCGAGAATCGCCCCGTGTCGGTGACGTTCGAGAACTCGGCGTCCGCACAGGGACTGCGGAAAGCCGTCGACCGGACAGGGGAGCTGCGCATCATCGGGATTGAGGGCATCGATCGCAGCGCGTGCGGCGGAACTCACGTGCGCGGCACGGGGGAGATCGGCTCGATTGTCGTGCGGCGCGTCGAGAAATACAAACAGGCGACGCGGGTGGAGTTCATCTGCGGATGGCGCGCGCTGGCACGCGGCCGCACGGATTTCGACGCCCTCACCGCCATCGCCGCATCGCTGACGGCGTCGATCGACGAGGCACCAGCGCTCGTGGTGGCGCAGGCCGCGCACTTGAAGGCGACAGAGACAGAGGCGAAAAAGCGGGGCGAAGAGCTCGCGAAGTACCAGGCGCGCGAGCGGTACGATGCAACCGCACCGGGACCGGACGGCGTGCGGCGGATCATCGAAACCGCCGCGGCAATGGATCCGCTGCGGGCGATGGCGCAGGCTGTGTCCGTACTGCCGAAGGCGATCTACGTGGGAAGCGTCGCGTCGCCGCCCGGAATCGTGTTCGCCGCGTCAGCGGATTCAGGCGTGAACGCCGCCGACGCGCTCAAGGCCGCGCTCAGTGCAAGCGGCGGGCGGGGCGGCGGATCTCCTCGGGTTGCGCAGGGCACGGTGCCCGACGCGGAAGCGCTTCGACGAGTTCTGACCGCTTTGGGGGGTTAGAGATCTGCAACAACCCTTCCGGGGGAACGCCAACAGAGAGGCCGTTGCTTATCCGTGGCTGGCTCCGCGAAATCCGTGGACAGGGTTTTTAAAAGCCCTTCCCCACGGATCACGCGGGTGGCACGGATCGACACCAGCCCTTCCAGGGAACGGCAACAAAAAGGCCGTTGCTCCGTGGCTGGTTCCGCGAAATCCGTGGAAAGCACTTTTTTTCTGCACTCCGCACCCGGGGGGTCGAAATCCCGCCTCGCACATCCGAGTCCCTCAAGACTTGCACTGCGAAAGCACCCGCCGTGGTCCAGGTGAATACGGAAACAGCGCACGCGCGCGGAGGGCGTGCTCGCGAGCCTTCGTGCATTGACCGCGCGAAGCGAAATATTCGGCGGCTCGCATCTCGATGCGATACGAGCTGGGGTCCTTGGCGAGCGCCGATTCTATTGCCGCGGACGTTCCCACTTCATAAAGGCGCATCGCCTCGATACGTCGCTGGCCGGTCGCGCACGCGAGCAGCGTGAGCGCGGCGAACGCAGCACCAAGGAGCGCCTTCCGTCCGGGCTTTGGCAAGAATGACTCGCGCGCGACCCCCGGTGCGAGAAGCGCGCCGGCGGCGGCGGATACAACGATCAACGGCGTTGGAAGGAGCAGCACGGCGTCGAACACGCCTTCGAGTGCAGCGATGAGCACGACGCCACCGCCGGCGAGCGCGGCGAGGCGGTCTTTCGGCGAGTACGTCGCGTCGTAGCGCACCCTGAGCGCGCCGCCGAGCAGAAACATGACGAATGCCAGCAGCGCGAGGAACGCTGCCGGCCCACGTTCGGAGAGCGCCGCAACCCAGTCACTGCTCGGCCACGGGTTCGCGGCCATGCCCGTCGTCTCCGACAGGGAGGGATCGCCCGGCGGTGCGAATCTGGGATACACGACCGCCCAATTTCCCGTGCCCACACCGAGTAGCGGGTGCGCCGCGGACATTTTCGCCGAGTTGACATACTGCGAGACGCGGCCGCGGCCGCTTCCCGCGCGGTAGTCGACGACGCTGCGCACGGAATCGAGATACGGGCTGCCGCTGCGCCAGTCGAGCGAGTTGGGAAGGACGAGCGCGAGCAGTACGCCCGCGCCGACTGCCACCACCGCCTGCTTCATCCGGCGGCGGAGGTCCGCGCTTTCGAGCAGCGGCGGACCGCTGATCACCGCGACGACCCCAAGCACCACGCACACCGCAAGCGCGAGCCACGCCGCACGAGTGCGCGAAAGAACGAGCGCGGCGGCGCACGCGGTGAGCGACCCCGTCCAGAACCATGCGCCGGCCTTGCCGCGCGCGCTCGCGATGCACCAGAGCAGAAGCGGCACGCCGATCGCGGTGAGATGCGCCATGAAATTCCGGTTTCCGAACATTCCTCCTGGCGCGCGGTTGAGTGCGGCAAACTCCATCTTGACGCCGTACGCCTGCGCGAGCGCAGTGAACGCGCCGGCCAGAATCGCAAGCGCCAGGACCCGCACCAACGCGGACCGGAGGCGCGCGGTCGCCAGTCGTCGCGCCGACCAGAACACCGCCGCGCCACTCACGGTGACCGTCAGCGCGCGGAACGCAAGCGAGTAGTTGGCCGCAAATACGGCGGAAAGCGCCGACAGCGCGATCCACGCGATCAACGCGAAGTCCGCGCGGGACAACACGAACCGGCGTGTGTGTATCAGCGTGGCGACACCGGCCACGAGCGCCGCAGCGTGCAGGGCAACTTCCTTGGGCGCGAAAAACCGGTCGAGGTCGAACGACCGATAGGGAACGACGAGCAGCACGCAGGCGAGCGCGCCCGCGCCTAGCGCGACCAGCACGATCCAGTCGCCGAAAGCTCGTGCGGGCGCCTCGGGTTCGTTCATCGCCATGGGCTCTTCCGGAAGCAGATTACGCGACTGCGGGAGCATTTGGCCCCCTTCAGGCGTACATTAAAGTGACCGGAAGCGAGCGGGCTTTACAATGGTGGAGGGCGAATGACACTGTACGACGACAAGAAAATCCAGAACCTGGTGAAAAAACTCACCAAGATGCCCAAGCCGAAAGCTGAGCCGGGCAAGACGTACGACAAGACCGCACCTCAGCGCGGCGCCGACGAAAACGAAATCGAGCGCGACAAGTTCTTCAAGGAGATGAAGCGGCGCGAGTTTTGATCGCGGCAGGCGGTACCCGCAGCATCGTGCGCGTGGAATCCAGCGACCCGTCGTTCGGTGCGGGTCGCAAGCCGAGGATGTGCGCCATCAGGTCGTAGACGTGGATGTTCTGGAACGGCTTTACGACCAGCCCGGCCTTGAACGCCGGTCCGGAGGCGATGAACAGCGCGCCCATGTCGGGCAGCGTGTTGTCGTAGCCGTGCTCCCCTCCCCCCGCGCGAGATGGACTGCGGTCGAACCGCGCGTGTGAGCTGACCGTCCAGCCCTCGTCAGCCAGCGCGAGGATGGCGGGGATGCGCGGATTGGAATCGTAATGAAAGCGCGCGGGAATTTCCGCCTTCCGATAGACCGCGAGATGCGGGTTCGCTCCGTGCAGGTGATCGTACGCGTAGCGCTCGCGGCCGGGCTTCGGCGCGATCAGGGCGTATGCGCCCCAGTCGATGACATCCACGCTGTCGAGCGAGATGTAGTCGTCGAGAAACACGACACGCGACGGGCTGATCGCGGCCATGCCGTGATCGGCGACCACGATCACGTTGACGCGTCCGTCGAGATGCAGGCGCGCGATACCGTCGACGATCGCGCCGACCGCGCTGTCGACCTGCACGATCGCGCTGTCCATCTGCGGCGAGTCGGGCCCAGAAAAGTGGCCCGCATGATCGACCTCGGAGAAATACTGGGTGATCAGCCGCGGCGCGCTGTCCGGCGGGAGCGCGAGCAGCGCGAGCACCTCACGCACCTTGGCCGCGCGCGGCTGCGAGGCGTTGAACTTCTTCCACCAGCTCGGGCGCATCCCGCCGATCGGTGCCTCCGATCCCGGCCACGACATCGGTGCCGCGCGTTCGTGCTGGCGCTCGGCGGTGTTCCAAATGGGCTCACCGCCCCACCAGCGAGCGTCGCGCACCGCGGGGTTGTCGCCGATGCCGAATTTGCCGAGCACCGGGTCGACCATGTTGTTGCTGATGATCCCATGGTGCTCGGGGAGGAGCCCGGTAACAATCGTATAGTGATTCGGAAAAGTGACCGACGGGAACGACGGCACCATCCGCTCGGCGCGCACACCATGTGAGGCAAGCGCGCGAAGATTTGCGGCTCCCGGGCGATTGAAATAGTCCCATCGAAACCCGTCGAGCGAGATGAGCACCAGCGACTGTTTCGGCGCGGGGAGCACCGCAGCGGGTGCGGCCGCCGTAGCCGCGCCGCTCGCGGCGCAGGCCGCAAGTATCATCGACGCGACGACTATCGCGAATATGCTGCGCCGTGGATACTGCGGGGAACCGGCCGCCGGTGCCCCCGTCATCGGTGCGATCCGGAGGCGCTCGCGATACCTTCCACAATCCGTCCCTCCTCGTTCATGGCCTCTTCACGAAGCCCTCTCGTCCAAGCCGAATATGCACCCGCTTCGCCTGCGTAGCGCATTGCTCTGTCTCGCGGTCGCCCCTGCAATGGCCGCAGCCCAGGGTGCCATTCCGACCGATCAGCCGTCGATTAAACGCGCACTCGCCGGCATCGAGTCGGGCAACTCGTGGATGCTCGACCAGCAGGTTTCGATCTGCGAAATCCCCGCGCCCGATTTCCATGAGCAGGCGCGCGCCGCTGAGTTCAAGAAACGTCTCATCGCGCTCGGTTACCCCGCCACGCGGATCGATACTGCGGGAAATGTAATCGCCGAGCGACCGGGCACGGGGAACGGGCCGACCGTGATGCTCGCCGGCCACCTCGACACCGTGTTTCCCGAAGGCACCAACGTGAAAGTCAAGCGCGACGGCACGAAGTTCGCGGCACCGGGCATCGGCGATGACTGCCGCGGGCTCGCCGTCGTGCTCGCGGTTGCGAAAGCGCTCAACGAAGGAAAGATAGAGACAAACGGCAAAGTGATTCTCGTCGGGAATGTCGGAGAGGAAGGCGAGGGAAATCTCCGCGGCGTGCGCGAGCTTTTCACACACGGCTACAAGGGGAAGGTCGATTTCTTTATCTCGGTCGACGGCCTCGGCCTCCATGTGACCGACCGCGCGGTCGGGAGCAAGCGCTACGACGTGAAGTTCCACGGGCCGGGCGGCCACAGCTACGGCGCGTTCGGCACGATCCCGAGCGCGATCCATGCCATGGGGCGGGCGATCGCGCTCATCTCCGACGTGCAAGTTCCAACAACGCCCAAGACCACGTACACGGTCGGTGTCGTGCACGGCGGAACGTCCGTCAACTCGATCGCCGGCGACGCGGACATGGAAGTGGACATGCGGTCCGAGTCGCTCGAGAACCTCGACACGGCAGAAGTCCGTATCAAGCGCGCCATTGAGGCAGGAGTGGCCGCCGAGAACGCCCGCTGGCCGAACTCGAAGGCGAAGATCACCGTGAAGTACGACACCATCGGCATCCGCCCCATCGGGGTGAAGATCCAGACCGAAGATTCGCCGATCGTCCGCACCGCGCTCGACGCCGCCAAAGCGCTCGGCGCACCGAGGACACCGACCGGGGCGTCGAGCACCGACTCGAACCTCCCCATGAGTCTCGGCATCCCGGCGATCACCATCGGCGGAGGCGGCACGGGTTCGGGCGCCCATTCGCTCGCCGAGAAGTTCGAAGACACGCCTGACGGGTATAAGGGACCGCAGTGGGCTTTGCTTATTGTGGCGTCGCTCGCGGGAACGCGCGCAGCCGTCACACCGTAAACGTCATCCCGAAACGCAGGAGTCTCGACGACCGTGCGCCGCCTTTCCAGGATTTTCTCCGCCATTTCGCTCGCCGCGATCGCCTCGCCCGCGCTCGCACAGCAGACTGTCACGGTAAAGTTCGACCACACCGGCGTGGGCGACACGTCGATTTTTGCGCCGCTCGTGTTCCCCACGCCCTCGGCGACGCGGGCCGCGAGCGGAGCGCCCGGGTCGCATTACTGGCAGAACCGCGCGGACTACGATCTCCACGCCACGCTCGATACCGCGACGAAGACCGTCTCAGGCGAAATGACCTTCCGGTACACGAACAATTCGCCTGATACACTCACTTACATCTGGATGGAGCTCGAGCAGAACGCGTTCCGCAAGAACTCGCTGAGCTCGGAGGTCTACACACAGGGTTCGCGCTGGAATCCGGGTGATTTTGAGGGCGGCGACCATCTCACCAGCGTAGAACAGCTGATCGGCACCGGAGGGTCGCGAAAGAAAATCCCGATCACGATTCGCGAAGGCGAGACGACAATGAAAGTGCCGCTCGCCGAGGCGCTCGCGCCGGGCAAGACGGCGACGCTGGAGATGTCGTGGAACTTCGTGGTGCCGGAGCACGGCGCGGACCGGATGGGACGTGACGGCTCGCTGTACGAGATCGCGCAGTGGTATCCGCGCGCCGCGGTGTACGACGACCTGCGCGGATGGAACAACGATCCGTACATCGGGCAGGGCGAGTTCTATCTCGACTATGGCGATTACAATGTGTCCGTGACCGTGCCCGCGGGTTACATCGTGGCGGGCACGGGCACGCTGGAGAACTCCAAGGATGTGCTGACATCGACGGAGCTCTCGCGCCTCGACGAGGCGGCCAAGAGCGACAACGTCGTGCGGATCATCACAGCGGCGGAGCTCAAGAGCGGCGCCGCGCGCCCGGTGAAGAGCGGAATGCTCACCTGGCGATTCCGCGCGAAAAACGTGCGCGACGCTGTGTTTGCCGCGTCGCCCGATTACCAATGGGACGCGACGAACTACAAGGGTGCATACGCGTTCGGGTATTACCGGCCGAGTGCGGCGGATTTGTGGACAGAGTCGGCGGATATGGCGAAGATGTCCATTCAGGAATACTCGGAGCGGTGGTTCCCGTATCCGTGGCCGCAGATATCGGTGGTCGAAGGGCCCGTGAGCGGGATGGAGTATCCGATGCTCGCGATGGAGGCCCATGGCCAGGACAAGCACGATCTGTACAACGTGATCACGCACGAGATCGGGCATAACTGGTTCCCGATGATTGTGGGATCGAACGAGCGGATGTACATGTGGCAGGATGAAGGGTTCAACACGTTCATCAATACGTTCTCGGAAGCGCGGCGATTCCAGGACGTGGGTGACCAGATGCAGCGCGCGGCGGTCGAGCGCGGAGAAGTCGAGCAGGCGATGAAGGCGAACGAGGACGGGCCGATGATGACCCCGCCCGATCGCATCTCGGAGCCGTTGCTGGGCGTTGCGGCGTATGTGAAGCCGTCCGTTGGGCTGCAGCTGTTGCGTCAGGAGATTCTCGGCCCGGGCGCGTTCGACGATGCGTTCCGCACGTATATCAACCGATGGGCGTACAAGCATCCGGCGCCGGCGGATTTCTTCCGGACGATGGAGGATGCATCGGGGCACAGGCTCGACTGGTTCTGGCGCGAGTGGTTCGTCGAGAACGTCCACTTCGACCAGGCGATCGACGGCGTGCGGATGCTGAACACGGGCGACACGAACCAGGTGCTGGTGGGATTTGGCAACCGTGCTCGTGGAGTTTTACCGATTCGGGCGCGGTTCACGTTCAGCGACGGCTCGACGCAGGATTTCAATTATCCGGCCGAAGTATGGAGCACGAACACCGTGCGGTATCTGCGGCGGTATTCGTTTGTCGAAAAAAAGCTCGTGAAGATCGAGCTGGATCCGGACCACCGGCTGGTGGATATCGACCGGAGCAACAATGTGTGGACGGCACCGTAGCCCGGAGGATGACGAGGATGAACATGAATCGCAGAACTTTCATCGGAGTATCCCTTGGCGCGGGCGCGATGGTAGCTATCGCGCCGTCGCGTCTCTTCGCGCGCGGAACGGCGGGGAAGCTGACCGTCTACAAATCGCCGACCTGCGACTGCTGTGCGAACTGGGTGTCGTATATGAAGGATCAGGGCTTTGACGTCGACGGGGTGAACCTGAACGATTTGTCGAACATCAAGTCGTCGTGGGGCGTGCCGGTGAAGCTGCAGTCGTGCCACACTGCGCTGACCGGCAAGTATGTCATTGAAGGACACGTGCCGGCCGACCTCGTGAAGAAAATGCTCACGGAGAAGTCGCTGATCGTTGGACTCGCAGTGCCGGGAATGCCGGCGGACGCGCCGGGGATGGGCGACGGCAACACGCCGTACGAAGTCATTTCGTGGACGAAGACAGGCAAGACAAAAGTGTACGCGACGCGGTAGTGCGGCGTCACACCTCGCCGCGCACGACCACGAACTCACCCGGCACGGTGTAGCCCGTGCCGGTCTTCCAGCCGGCGATCGATTCGAGATACTCTGCGTGCGCGGACTCGCGCGTGGGATCATCGAAGTGGGAGTACGCGAGCGCGACCGGGCCCCCGGCGAAGGACGCTCCGAGTGCATCGTCGCCCGACGTGTAGTCGAGCGTAGTGGAAATGCGCCGCATCTCGACGTTGCGAAATCCGGCAAATGTGAACGCGTCGCACAGCGCGTCGCCGGTTCCGAGCATGAAGAAGAGCGGGCACACCTCGCTCGCCACGCGCCGTTCGACGATCGGAAAGATTTCCGCCCAGCCACAGTTCTTGCGCGCGCCCCACACGGACGCGACGGCGCGGGCGCCGGGCTTGAGCACGCGCCGCATCTCGCGCAGCGCTTTCACCGGGTCGGGAACGTACATCAGGCCGAGTGCGCAGAGCGCAACGTCGAAGGTGGCATCAGGCACGTCGAGCGCCTCGGCATCCTGCCGGCTGAACTCGCCGCGCACGCCGAGCGCGGCGGCGCGGGCGGTGATCGCTTTTATCATCTCTGCCGAGAGATCGGTGCCTGTCACGCGACCGGCAGTACCCACCTGCTTTGCGGCGGCGAAGGTCACGAGACCGGTGCCGCAGGCGACGTCGAGCACCGACTCGCCCGGCGCGAGCGCGGCTACCTCAAGCAGGAGCGCGTGGGCCGGCGCGAGCTGCGCGGCCCAGAATCGCTCATAGTATTCCGACGCCTTGTCCCAACCGTAGCGCTGGACGCGGCGCTGGAGTCGTTCGTCCACGGTCAGGCCGGCGCGGCGGAGACGAAGCGGAGTTCGCGCGTAACGGGAACCGGGTTGCGGTAGTCGTCGAGGTACGAACTGTGGCGGTCGGCGACGTCGAGCATTGCGGCGACCTCGGATTCCGGTGCGTCGCTTTCGATGGCGACGATAACGCGCATGGCCTTGTATCCGGGGCGCACCGAGTCGTCTATGCCGAGCTCACCGCGAACGTCGTAGTCCGCGTGCACCTCGACCTGGAGCGACCGGAGGGGGACGTTCATGCGCGCGGCCCACATCGCGTATCCGATCGTGAGGCAGGCGCCGAGCGCGGTGCGGCCGAACACGCCGGGATTCGGGCCGGCGTTGTCACCGCCGTATTTGTCGGTCATGCCGACGGTGAAGTTCCAGGGACCGTCCTGCGCCTCGCACGTGAGTCCGTGGCTCCAGCGCACTTTCGTGACCGCCGTTCCCTGACCGACCGATGGACGGGCGGAGACTGCGCGGACATTTCGTTCGATGGCGGTCTTAATGGCGTCGCGGTCTTGCACGGCAGCGCTCCGGCTGAGTGGGATCGCCTCTAGACTGAAGCGGACATTGATGAAGCGCAAGGACGAGCATCCCTCGGGGCCGTCGGCGAGCCTTAAGGTCGCCGCGTGTGATGAATGGAGTCCGCGTACACCCGGAGCGAAATCGAGTCTCTTCGTGATACGAGCCAACGGCCGTACGAATATTCCACCGCTTCATATCGATCGGTATCGGGAATTCTTGTCCAGCTCACGGCCGTCATCGGGAGCAGGTGCGCTTTGACGTGCCGTGATTCCGGCGCGGAGAAGAACGCGACGCCGCCAGCCTCTCGGTGGGGCTTTGGCGCCGTGAACGTCCAGCGTATTGCGACAATGGTGGTGTCGGCCGCCAACTCGATTTCGGCCGACGTATAGGGCGCGCTGCGGTCACGCGGGCAGAAGGACACAACGAATCCATCTCTTCGCTTGGCGGCGATCGAACGCGGCATTGAATCCACAAACGCTGCAAGAACGAACTCCGGTGCATCGGTCCACTCAAATCGCTGGTTCAACCAGCCAACTTGCTTGTGCGAAGTGTCGATTCGCGCTTGTGGAGCCGGGAATCCTCGCGCCATCGAAGGGTTGCCGGGCTCGCCGAGGCGACGATGGTAGTTCTCGCGTGAGGGCAACTCGGTTATCAAATCCCGATCGTCCGCGCGTGCAATCCAGGTGCGGGCGCTGAACTCGACAAACTTGTCGAGCCACGGCGTGTCGCGACGATAGGACGCGGCAGCGCGGGCGAAAAGAACCGCGGCCTCAGCCGACGGCTTGCGTGCGCAGGGATCGACGTACGTCGCTTTGGCCCGCACGTCGATCGTGGTGAGACTGGTCGGCAGCGACGTCAGCGTCACGCGCAGGCGCCCGGTGTCGGCGTCGATCGAGATCGTGACGGGCCTGAATCCAATCTTTCGAACCGTTACAGAACGCGCCGCCGGAACCGCTCTCGCTGTATCACTGAGTGCGAACGCGCCATCGGTCCCGGTCGTCCTTGCGGCGCGGAGCTGCGGTCCCGACCAGAGCTCCACGAGCGCTCCGGAGACTGGTGCCCCTTTCTCGGTAGTCACGGTCCCTCTGATCTGTGCGGTCGCCGAGCTTGTGGCGCACACAAATAGAAACGCCATCAGCCAAGGGGCCTTCTGAACCTCCTTGACTGAAAGCATGCGCGAGTCTCCTCTACGGAGTTTTCAACGGCGGGCAAAGCCTGCTTTGAAACGCATACGCGCAGGACATCCAGCCGTCGACCATGCCTTCGTCGCACATGGGGATTCCGTACGCGGTCGCGGTGCAGCTATTGTCGCGCGAGGCACGCGCGGGTTGCTGCGCCGAGATCGCGCTGCCGGAGCCGGTCATCAGGGCAATGAGTATTGCGAGCAGGAGATTTCGCTTCATGCTTGTCGCGCTCCAATGCGCAGGATATCGCAGCCAGTGAACCGATCTTCGCAACTTCAATCCGGAACAGACAACGCGCAAGCAGTGGGGGCCCTGACGGTCAGAGGGAAGGTGGCTTGATTCGGCACGCGGGTGTGGGACAGCCCGTTGTTCTTATGCTTGTTCGACCGAAACCACAACCCAGACCGGTATGAACTCGCCCTTGTCTCGTATGGGAACTCTTCACACCATCGGCACGATTGCGCTTGTTGCGTTCCCGGCGCTCGCTTTGGCGCAGATCAAGGCTCCGCTCACCGAACCCGCGACGGTGCCCACCGAGCTCGCCGCTGCCCTCATCGGCGCGGGCGGAATCAACGGTAATGACGAACCGCGCCTCCTCGTCGGCGCGATTCCCGAATGGGTCACGCCGCGCATCGTCGTCCCCGGCGGCGCAAAGGTGCTCGGCGCGGCGTTTCAGGGTACCTCGGTGCTCGCCGTGATCAACATTCCGTATGCGAGCGAGACGATAGTCACCGACCTCAAACAGCAACTCTTGCAGCGTGGATGGAAAGCAATACCGGTGCGAACCCCGATGGCCATCGGCGGTTTCTTGCCCGCGCCTGCGCTCGCACCGGAAGGTCCACCTCTTCGCGTAACGCTCTGCGAGGGGCCGAACATGATGTCGGTGTTCCTCGCGCGACGCGATTCGCATTCTGCCGATGTCGTGTATCGGCTCTCCACTCCGTCGGGCATTTCCGTGTGCAACGCGCCGCAAATGCCGACGGGTATGTACCGATCACCGTTTCCGCCGCTCTATAATCCGACAAGAAGCGCAGACGCGCGGATGACCGGGGATTGCTCGACAACGATGCTTGGATCCCAGGGGCAAGGCACGACGTTGAGAACGGCCCTCTCAGCGGACTCGCTGCTCGAGCACTATGGCCGGCAGCTGACCGATTCAGGATGGACTGCCGCGCGCGATCGCGGTGTCACGGTCGGGCGCACATACTCCAAGACGGACGCGAGCGGGGCACCGGTCGAGCTGGTGCTCACCGTGGCGTCGTCAGCGCGCGATGAATCCTGCCGCGACGTGAACATGCAGGTTCGCACACTGAGAAAACCGTGAGGGGGCGACGCGGAGCCGCGCCGATTCTCACCGCGCTCTGGGCGCTCGGCGCGTGCGCCCCGCACTCGCCGTCGATTGCTGCAGGCACGGGGCCCGCCGCTTCCGAACCCGCTGGCGCGGTAACCTCGCGCGTCACGCTTGTAGTCAGCGACCACTTCTCTCCCCAGGTTGGTTCGGCCGCAGTGAAAGCATTCATTCCCGACGTCGCGCCGAACGACTCCGGAGGCGAGTGTGCACTCCGCAAGATGGGGAACTCGAACGCGACGATTGCGACGGCCAGCTTTCCCGCGCGCGCTGCGGCGCGCATGAACGTCGCGATCACTTTCGACTCCGTCGGCCACCTGGTGCGTTACGCCGAGACGCGTGGCGTGCCCCATGCGAAGGGTTTGACCATGAGTATGGGTGAAACGAAGCGCGACAGCCTGCTGAAGGCAGCCCAGGATGCGGTGCGCTCGACGGTGATTACGCTCGACTACGCGGTAGACCAAGGCATCCTGAACAACCGCGGCGGCGGAAAGCCGGGTAACGCCGCATTGTCGTCGGCTCACGATGTGGAGGCGTTGCCAGCGCTGGGGATCCGTGCGCGGATGGCGCTGATGCGGAGGCTGTGCGGCGTCTGACGCTGCGCTGACGGTCCTCGTCTGAAGGTTCTACGATAGGCGAGTGGAGATTTGCGCCTTGCGGAGCCGCTCGTTTCGCGCGACTGTGGGAGTCAAATGACTGACATCTCGCGCCTCACCGCGTCAATCGCGGATCGGTACACTATTGCGCACGAAATCGGCCGCGGCGGTATGGCCACCGTGTACCTCGCCCGCGATGTCAAACACGATCGTCAGGTTGCGCTGAAAGTTCTCGACCCCGAACTCGGCGCCGTGCTCGGCTCCGAGCGATTCCTCACCGAGATCAAGGTCACGGCGAATCTTCAGCATCCGAATCTTCTCCCTCTCTTCGATTCCGGAGAGGCGAGCGGACTGCTGTTCTATGTGATGCCGTTCGTGGATGGGGAATCGCTGCGCGCGCGTCTCGAGCGCGAGAAACAGCTGCCGGTGGACGAAGCGATCCGCATCACCGTCGCGATTGCGAGCGCGCTCGACTACGCGCACAAGCATGGCGTGATTCATCGCGACCTGAAGCCGGAAAATATTCTCATGCAGTCCGGCCAGCCGGTGATCGCAGATTTCGGCATCGCGCTCGCGGTATCAAAGGCCGGCGGCAGCCGTGTTACCCAAACAGGACTGTCGCTCGGCACGCCACAGTACATGTCACCTGAGCAGGCGACCGGTGACCGCGTGATCGACGGGCGGTCGGATATCTATTCGCTCGCCGCGATGTGTTACGAGATGCTGACGGGCGAGCCTCCACACTCGGGCAACACCGCGCAGGCGATCATTGCGCGCGTGCTCACGGAGAAACCCAGAAGCATTCGCTCCACGAGATCTTCAGTTCCCGAGTACGTCGAGTGGACGCTCGAGCGCGGATTGGCAAAACTCCCCGCCGATCGCTGGGCGACGGCGCATGAATTTGCAGACGCGCTGCAAGGGCATAGCACGCGCGCACCGGGAGCTGGTGCGACGACGGCGAGCCTGGCGTGGGACGCAGGCTCCGACTCTCGCCGCGGGATGCGTGGACGACTCCGCGATCCTCTCGTGCTCGCGCTCGCGGCCGTTGCGATCGCGGCGGTCGGGGGGGTGGTTCTGCTCACACGCCAACCCGTTGCCGACTCGGCTGCGGTCGTGCGTTTCATGATCGCCACGCCGGACAGCCAGCACACCACGGATATTCCCCCGTGGCCCGCGGCGATTTCGCCGGATGGCCATACGGTCGTGTACGCCGTTGTCGCAAAAAGCACGGGCGTGCCGACACTCTACGCGCTGAGAATCGATCAGCTCGACGCGCGACCACTGCCGGGGACCGGTGGCGCCGCCGAGCCGGTGTTCTCGCCCGATGGCCAGTGGGTTGGATTCGAAGCCGGTGGGAAATTCAAGAAGGTGCGCCTCGACGCGGGCGCGCCTATCGTCGTGTCCGACGGTTCCGCGGCGAACGGCCTCGACTGGACGTCGGAGGATGAAATTATTTTTGGCGCCGAGGACAGTACGCACGCGCTGCTCCACATGAACGCTGCTGGCGGTCCGCGCGTGCCGTTCACGAAAATCGACGCCGCGAAAGGCGAGACTGATCACCTCTGGCCGCTCGCTCTGGCCGACGGGAAGACTGTCGTGTTCGTGATCTACTACGGTGCGCTCTCGACGTCCAAGCTCGCGATGACGTCGATTGCCGACGGCAAGATCACGCCCCTGGGCATCAACGGTATTCGACCGCTCGCGCTGCTCGATGGAAACCTTGTATACGTGCAGGCCGATGGAACGATTATGGCTGTGCCGCTCGATGTGCGCGGCCGTCGAGTCACCGGAACTGCTTTGCCCGTGCTCGACCCGGTGGTCGTTCCTTCAAGCGGCGGAAACGGCAACTCCGCAATCTTCGTGTCGCGAAGCGGGGCACTCGTACAATCCCGCGGCACATCGACGAGCCAGCTCGCGTGGATCGGTCGCGACGGCGCATCGCACGTTTTTGTGTCGGAGCTGCGCGGATACTCGCATCCGCGCCTCTCGCCGGACGGGCGCCGCGTCACCGTATCAATCAGCGACTCGCAGAGCAGCGATATCTTCGTGTATGACCTCGCGACCTCGACACTCACGCGATTGACGTCGACGAATTCCGCGTTTGCGCCGTCGTGGTCGCCCGATGGCAGGTACGTGTTTTATCTCGCGAACATCGCAAACGCAAAACCCGCGGTATTTCGACAGCTTGCGGATGGCGGGTCACCCGCAGAGAGATTAGCCGCCACTGAGGGTATCGCTTCGGATTTCGCGCTGTCGCCCGACGGCAAGTCAATCCTGGTCACGTCGTTCACGGACTCATGGGACATTCTCTTGACTCGCTTGGACTCGGGTGCAAAGAGTCGCCCATATCTCAACACGAAGGCGAGTGAGGTCGCCGCTACATTCTCACCGGATGGCCGCTGGGTTGCGGTGACATCGGACGAAAGCGGTGCCGCGGAAGTCTTTGTCCGAGCATTTCCCGATCCAAGCACACGGGTGCAGGTCTCGGCCGGCGGCGGGGGAGAACCGCGCTGGTCCGCAGACGGCAAACAGCTGTACTACCGGACCGGAAGCGCGATCGTCGTGGCGAAACTCGCGATCGGCAGCGGCGTGCAGGTAGTCTCCCGCGATACCCTATTCAAACGGGTCAACATGATGCCGGCTTCGTCCACGTTCAACGGTTTCGACATTACGAAGGACGGCTCGCGTTTCCTCTCGCTCGTGACGGACCGGCCGGATCTTCAGCTCGTCGTCGTGCCCAACTGGATCGCCGAGCTGCGTGAGCGCCTCGCGAAGGTTTCGAAGAAGTAGACTAACTGGGGCGGGTGGACTCGAACCACCAACCGTCGCATTGACAGAGCATACTTCTTTCGAGCGAGAGTCGCCGTTCAGAGTGAAAGGAGAGGAACCGAGCGGCACCGCGCGGAACGAGACGGAGCCGTAACTGCTGCCATTTATGCTACCACGTACGAGCCGAGGGTCGGTCGGTTTTCCGCACGATCTCTCGATCATTTCTTGTTGGTGATACGTGCCACGCAAACGAACCGCAGCAGAGTGCGCTTACTGCGGCCAAGTCGGGCCGTGGACCGAAGACCATGTTCCGGCACGTAGCTTCTACCTCTCGCCCGGACCTGCTAGACGCCCCTGGGTGAAGAGTTGCTTCCCGTGCAACAACGGCGCGTCGATCGATGATGAGTACTTCCTTCACAAGGTCCTACAATTCCACCGAGTTGGGGAGCAGGATCGCGTTCAACCGCTCGTGAGCGCGATGGTGCGGGCGATGGCGAAGCCGCGGAAGCGCGCTTACGGCGAGCGGACACTTGCCAGTTTGCGCCTCGTGAATGTACAAACGCCGGGCGGCGTGTTCCTAGAGCCTGTTATGAACTGAAGTGGAAACGAGTCTGGGACATGAAA
>JBOHTH010000132.1:0-22130 GCA_050733535.1 Gemmatimonadaceae bacterium
GTTCAGTGCACACTGAGCGATCCGCCCGTTTCCGCGAAATCCGCGGTTAAGTCTTTCTTTCCCCTAAATCCGCGATTCTTTTTCTCAACCACAACCGCAAATAAGGTGTGGGTGCGGGTCTCTGACAGTTGCACGTGTCTGATAGGTCCCGTCTGACAGTAATGCCGTTCGTGTTGCTGATAGTTCCCGTCTGACAGTTATGCCGTTAGGATTCGTCCTATGTCAAAGACTGCGACGTTCGAAACCAATCTGGGCACCATCACGGCAGAGCTGTTCGACAAGGACGCTCCCGCGACAGTCGCCAACTTCGAGAAGCTCGCCAACTCCGGCTTCTACGACGGCGTGAAATTCCACCGCGTGATCGCCGATTTCGTCGTGCAGGGCGGCGATCCGTTGTCGCGCGACCTTCCGGCCGGCGATCGCAAGATCGGCACAGGCGGCCCTGGCTGGATGATCAAGTGCGAAACCGCCGGCAACCCGCGCAAGCACGCGGTCGGTGCACTAAGTATGGCGCATGCCGGGAAGGACACCGGCGGGAGCCAATTTTTCATGGTGCTCAGCGAAGCCAACACGAAGCACCTGAACGGCGTCCACACCGTGTTCGGCCAGATCACCAAGGGGCTCGACGTGATGCAGAAGATCAAGCAAAACGATTCGATGACCACCGTTCGAGTCAGCTGAATCACCGCATCTCGTTCCACGAGTCCGCCGGGCCACCACACCTTACATCTCGCCCCGAGTTCCCATGTCACAGCACCAGACCCACGAATCCGATCGCTCTGCCGCGTACCGCGGGCTCATTCTTGGCGCGATCGCCCTCGGCATTCTCATCTTCAGCATCGTCAGACTGACTCACGCCCACTATGCCGGCGCCGAAGCCGGAAAAACGGCGTCGATCGGGTCGGCCAACGCTGCGACCATGGGGTAGTGGGGCGTCGGTTGAGTGGGCACCGATCGGACCCCTTGACGTGTAAATGACCAAAGAGTAAGTTACTTTCACGAGGCGAGCGGTTTACTCGCCTTTTGAATCCCACGCTTTTGACTGACTGTTCAGTCATTTATACATATGTCGCACGCGCAACATTCGTCACACGACCCACGCTGGCGCCGACTCCCCGAAGAGCGCCCCGACCAGATCCTCGACGCCGCACTCAGCGTGTTCGCGGAGCACGGGATCGCCTCGGCCAAGCTGGAAGAAATCGCCGCCCGCGCCGGCGTCTCGAAAGGGACGATCTACCTCTACTTCCCGAGCAAGGAAGAGCTGTTCCGTGAGGTCGTTCGACAGAAAGTCGGCCCGGCAATCGCCCAAGCGGACAGCGCCATCCTGTCCGAGGAGACCGCCGAGGGACAGCTCAAGGTGTTTATCGCAAGACAGTGGGAATGCCTCGGCCAGGACGACAGCGAGGGCTGGATCCGCCTCGTGATGCTCGAGCTCCACAAGTACCCGGATCTCGCAGCATTCCACTGGGATGAGGTCGTCACGCGGTCGAATACCATCCTCGCCGATATTATCAATCGCGGGATCGCGCGCGGCGAATTTCGTCCGACCGATCCGGCGGTTGCGGCGCGGATGATCAAGGCGATTGTGCTGATGCACGTCCTCTGGAGCGGCCCGTGCGCTCCGACCCCGCCGCAGCACCGCCCGGCGATGGAGCACGTCCTCGCCAACATCACAGATTTCGTCCTCCACGCACTGCGGGCGACCCCGCCGCGCGCAGTAACTGCATCCGGAGCCACACACGCATGATCTCCGAATTGAACCTGAAACGTCTTCCGGTACACGGCCGCGTTCGCACGGCCGCCGTCGTGCTGGCGCTCGCGGCGACCGCTGCCATTGCGGGTGCGCAGCAGCCGATCGTGCTCACGCTGGGCGGCGCCGCGCGCCTCGCGGCGGAAAAGAGCGCGGCTCCCGAGGCCGCACGCCTGCGCGCGGACGAGGCCGAAGCGCGCGTTCGCCAGAGCAAGGCCGCCTTCCTGCCGGATGTGTCCGGCGGCGTCTTTGAGGGCGAGCACACATTCAACAGCGCCAGCTTCGGCATCAACTTCGCCGATCCGACCACCGGCAAATTTCTTTTCGACCCGAACGGACAGGTGCTCGGCCCCGTCCGCACCTACGACATTCGTGGCACGGTCACGCAGAACATTTACGACCCGTCGGCGTTCGCGAAGCTCAAGGCGGCCCGGGCGACATCCGCCGCATACGGCGACGAGGCCGCGGCGCAATCGCAGGCAGCGGCCGGGATGGCGGCGATGGTGTACGTGCGGGTGCTCCGCGCCGACGCACAGCTCGCCGCGCGCGTCGCCGACTCAACACTCGCCGAGGACCTGCTCGGCATCGCGCGCGACCAGCTGAGCGCCGGCACCGGCATCGCGCTCGATGTGACGCGCGCACAGTCACAGCTCGCGGCGGCCCGCGCGCAGATCATCACCGCGCGCAACGAACGTGACCGTGCGCGGCTCGACCTCCACCGCGCGCTCGGCCTGCCGCTCGCCGCGTCGATCGCGCTCTCGGATTCGCTCCCCGGCCTTCCGACGAACGGCGCGCTCCCGACGGCGCAGGAAGCCACGGACCGCGCGATGCGCACGCGCGCAGACCTTCACTCGGCCGATGCGCAGATCGCCGCGGCACAGCGGCAGATCGAGTCGATCAAGTCGGAGCGGCTCCCCGCGCTCACGGCTTATATCGACCAGGGGCCGACGAGCTCGAGCACCAGCCACCTGGTGAGCACATACGACTGGGGCATCAAGCTCTCGGTACCGATGTTCGACGGGTTCAAACGCGAAGGACGTATCGAGGAACAGCAGGCAGCCGTTCAGGAGCTCGGCGTGCGCAGGCGCGACCTCGCCGAGCAAGCCGAGATCGATGTGAGCGGCGCGCTGCTCGACCTGAGCTCGGCACGCGAGGAGCTCGCGGCCACCGAGGAACACCTGCGGCTCGCGGAGCAGGAACTCGCGCAGGCGCGCGACCGTTTCCGCTCGGGCGTGTCGGGCAACGCCGACGTCATCACCGCATCGCTCAATCTCAATGCGGCGCGCACGCAGATCGTGGACTCGCGCGCCGCGTTCCAGTCTGCCCGCGTCGCGCTCGCGCGCGCGCAGGGCACCGTCACCGACCTCCCGTAGTCCGGCCCGAACCTTACCGCACGACCCACTTCAGTCCGAGAACAGATCTCCAATGGCCTCCTCCGTCACTCCAGCCAGCGATACCGGCGCCCCTGCGGCGAACGGCAAGCGCAGCCCAGTACTTCCGATCATCATCGTCATCGCCCTGCTCGGCATAGGCTGGGCGGTGAAGACGATCCTCTACAACGAGGGACACGTCACGACCGACAACGCGCAGGTGGACGGCACGATCGTCCCCGTGCTCGCGAAGGTCGGTGGCTTCGTCAAGACGCTCAGCGTCGACGAGAACGATCACGTGAAGGCGGGCCAGCCGATCGTGATGATCGACTCGGCGGAGTACGCCGTGCGTCTCGCGCAGGCCAACGCCGAGCTCAGCGCAGCGGCGTACGTCGCCGGCACCAACGGCGTGGACGGCCAGGCGGAGGCCCAGATCCGCAGCGCGACGAGCCAGGGCGAAGTCGTGCAGGCGCAGATCGAGTCCGCCAAGGCCGCCCAGGCCAAGGCGACGGCAGACCTCGCCCGGTACAAGGAACTCGCCGCGAAGCAGATCGTGTCGAAGCAGCAGCTCGACGCCGCGCAGTCTGCGTTCGACCAGGCGAACGCGAGTCTCGCCGCCGTACAGCGCCAGGCGACAGGGGCGGCCGCAAATCTGTCGAACGCGGAGATCGGCGGAAAGTTCGCGCAGGCGCGCTATGCTGCCGCCAAAGCGACGCGCGACAACGCCGCGCTGCAGCTCTCGTATACCCGCGTCATATCGCCCGTCTCCGGCATCGTAAGCCGAAAGCAGATCGAAGTCGGCCAGCTCGTGCAGCCCGGCCAGCCGCTGCTCACACTCGTATCCGACTCGGCGGTCTGGATCACGGCGAACTTCAAGGAGACACAGCTCGCCGACATCCGGATCGGACAGCCGGTCGCGGTGGAAGTGGACTCGTATCCGGGATGTGAAGCGGAAGGAAAAGTCGAAAGTCTCAGTGCGGCAACCGGCGCGAAGTTCGCACTCCTCCCGCCGGACAACTCTACCGGCAACTTCACGAAGGTCGTGCAGCGCGTTCCCGTCCGCATTCAGGTGACAAAGGGGTGCGGCGCCAACCAGCCCCTGCGTCCGGGGATGTCCGTCACGGCACACATCGCGACCAAGTAGGCCGCGCGCATGATGACGCCAGCCGCTGACGCACCAGCGGACAAGTACCGCTACAAGTACCTGATCGGCATCGCGGTGACGATGGCTGCGATGCTCGAGCTGATCGACACGTCGATCGTGAACGTCGCGATCCCCCACATGATGGGGAATCTCGGCGCCACGCTCGACGAGATCTCATGGGTCTCGACGGGATACATCATCGCGAACGTGATCGTGATCCCGATGTCCGGATGGCTCTCGGCGTACTATGGGCGGCGCCGGTACCTGACGGGCTCGATCGCGCTGTTCGTGGCGGCGTCGTTTTTTTGCGGCGCGTCGCGTTCGCTCGAGGCGCTCGTGTTCTGGCGCGTCGTACAGGGACTCGGCGGCGGCGCCCTGCTCTCCACCGCGCAGGCCGTGCTGTGGGAAGCGTTTCCGCCCGATGAAGTCGCGATCGGACAGGCGATGTTCGGCGTCGGCATCATGGTCGGCCCGACGCTCGGCCCCACGCTCGGCGGCTTCATCGTCGACAACTGGAACTGGCCCTGGATTTTCTACATCAATCTTCCGCTCGGACTGATCGCGGGGATGATGGTCTGGCACTACGTGCGCAACGCGGAGCATCAGGAGCGCGCCAAGACCGTGGACTGGCTCGGCATCGGCTTGCTGACGAGCGGCGTCGGCGCGCTGCAGTGGATGCTCGAGCGCGGTGAGCGGTACGACTGGTTCGAGTCGCGCTTCGTGACATCGCTCGCCGTCATCTCCGCGGCGTCGTTCATCGGGCTCGTGTGGCGTGAGCTCACGGCAAAAGAGCCGGTGATCAACTTCCGCGTGCTCAAGAGCCGCCAGCTCGCCACCGGCGTCGCGATGGCGATGCTGCTCGGGTTCGCACTGTTCGGGTCGGTGTTCGTGCTCCCCGTGTTCCTCCAGGGACTGCACGGGTTTACGGCGAACCAGACCGGTCTCGTGATCCTTCCCGGCGCGATCGCATCGGCGGTGACGATGGCGGTGATCGGCCGGCTGGGCTCGAAGATCGACGCGCGCCCGCTGATCGCCCTTGGCGTCCTCGGGTTTCTCTGGTGCATGTGGAGCCTGTCGCAGCTCACGCTCGACGCGGGTGCCGGCGACCTGTTCTGGCCGCTGATCGTCCGCGGCGTATCGCTGGGGATCATCTTCATCCCGCTCACGAGCGCGTCGATGGCCGAGCTTGTTCCGAAGGAAATCCCGGAAGGAACCGGCATGTTCAATCTCACGCGGCAGCTCGGCGGTTCGCTGGGGATCGCGATCGTGGCGACGCTGCTCTCCCGCTTCACGTTCGAGGCGAAGAGTCAGCTCACCCAGCACGTCGTGACGATCGGCACCGACGCGCAGGCGCGGCTGGAGTTCATCAGCAGGGCCATGGTGGCGCGGGGGATGAACCCGGCGATCTCGCACCACCAGGCGCTGCTCGTGATGGACCGGATGGTGTCCGGCCAGGCCAGCGTGCTCGCGTTTTCACGGATTTACCTGATCAGCGGCATCGCGCTCTGCGCGTCGATTCCGCTCATGTTTTTCTGGCATCACGGCAAGGGGAGGGCGGTCGTACAAGCACACTAAAGATCATCTCACAAAATGGATTTGATGAGATGGATGCGGGATTGCGGGACTTTCCGGCTGATGCAGGAAGTCCCGCTTCCCGTTTCCAACCCGCGTCTCGCATCCGCTCCTCTCACCGCCCTCGAGCGGGCTTATGAGATGCGTTCCAGCCGCGCCTGTTGTAATTTCAATATTGCAGACCGATCCCCCACCGAGTCCACGTACAGAGAGCGATTCACCATGCGCAAACAACTCGCCGCATTCGTCTTCGCAGCATGCATCCCCGCAGCCCTGCTCGCGCAGAAGAAGGGGCGCGGGGCTGGAGTGGCCGACGCGGCCGACCCGGCCGCCTCCGCGGGGCCATCCGCGCGAAACATGCCGTCGTCGCGCGACCTTGTCCGGATGAACCCGGCGGCGCTGCTCGTCGACAAGCACAAGAAGCTCACGCTTTCCGATTCGGTCGTGAAGCAGCTGAAGGTCGTGCAAAAAACGATCGACGGCCGGAACGCGACCCTGATGGCGCAGTACGATTCGATCCACAAGTGGACGATGCCGCTCGCGTCGTCGTCGTCCGGGAGCGCGATGTCGCCGGGCTTTAACGATGCCGACAAGTCGAGCGCGGCGTCCGGCCCGTCGCCGGCGGAGCAAGCCAAGATGCAGTCCTCGATGCGCGACCTGCGGAACCTCGTCGCGGACTATCGCGAGCGCCGGAAGGCCGACGTGACGGACGCGCTCGCCATGATTCCCGACGCGCAAAAGGCGGCCGCGACCGAGCTGCTGACGCAGCAGGACGCGGATCTCGACAAGCTCATCGGCGGGAGACCATAGCATTCCCGCCGGCGCGCCGATTCCGGCCCGTGAGACTGCACTCGCGCTGATGGAGGAGTGGACGCCGAGCGACTCGCTCCGCAAGCACATGCTCGCGGTGGAGGGCGCCATGCGCGAGTACGCGGCGCATTTCGGCGAAGATGCCGAGCGCTGGGGACTTGCCGGGCTGATGCACGACTTCGACTACGAGCGCTTTCCGAACGACGCGCATGCCGCGGACGCTGAGCATCCGTCGGAGGGGGTGAGGGCGCTCCGCGCGCTGGGGTATCCCGAGGATGTGCTCCAGGCGATCCTCGGACACGCGGATTATACGGGAGTGGCCCGTGAGACGCGGATGGCCAAGGCGCTGTACGCGGTGGACGAGCTCGCGGGCCTCTGCACGGCGTGCGCGCTGGTGCGCCCGTCGCGCAGCGTGAACGATTTGGAGCCGTCATCGGTCAAGAAGAAGATGAAGGACAAGGCCTTCGCGCGCGGCGTGAACCGCGACGACGTCCTCCGCGGCGCAGCGGAGCTCGGCGTCGACCTCGACGCGCACATTGCGACGGTCATCCGTTCTATGCGTGACAGAGCGGATTTACTGGGGCTGGGCGCTAGCGCCAGCCCGTGACACCGGTTAGTGGCCGGACACCAACGTTCGGGTCCTGCGCCCCGTACTGGGAGTGTGAAACGTGAGGGGATCGCATGACCGCGGCTGCGCGAGCAGAGCGGTCGCCGGGTCTGCGGGCGGAGGGGACGCGCAACGTGGCTGAGCGTCCTGCCGACGAGCGCGCGCTGGTGCTGGCGGCGCAGCGAGGGGAACGCGAGGCGTTTTCGGCGCTGGTTCGCACGCACGAGCGGCGCGCGTATGCGGTGGCACGGGCGATCGTCGTAAATCACGAAGACGCCGAAGACGCCGTGCAGGAAGCGTTCTTGCACGCGTACCGGGCGCTTCACCGGTTTCTTCCGGATCAGGCGTTCGGTGCCTGGCTGCACCGGATCGTGGCGAACGCGGCGCTTGATATCACGCGCCGGCGAAAGGTGCGGGACGCCGATGAGTTGCCGGAGACGGTGGCATCGCCGTTCCGCGATCCGGCGGAGTCGAGCGAGCTTCGGCGGCGGCTGCAGGAAGCGCTGGACACGCTGCCAGCGCGGCAGCGTGCGGTGATTGTGTTGCACGATGTGGAAGGGTTCAAGCATGCCGAGATCGGCGTGACCCTCGGAATTCCCGAGGGGACCGCCCGGTCCGATCTGCACTACGCGCGGAGCCAGTTGCGTGAAGTGCTTGGTTCAGTACGGAGCGAACTATGACGACGGAATACCGCGGACCCGAGCTGGTTCGGGATGACGACCTGACGCGCGAGCTGCGCTCGATTTATGCGGCCCCCTCTGATGCATCTTGGTGGGCCGCGTTCGAGCAGCGCATCAATGCGCGGATCGACGCCGCGGTCATCGCGGACGAATGGTGGACGGTGCCAGAGCGCTGGATGCGCGTCGGGCTCATCGCGGCGGGATTCGCGGTGATCGTGGCGGGCGCGATGGTCGTGCGGTCGCAAATGCAGGTTTCGCGCATGGCGTACCAGACCGTCGTGGACCCTGCGTCGATCGACCTGCTCGAGGTGGCGCGCGGCAACAAGATGACCGAGCAGCAGGCCAGGCTGCGCATCCTCACCGGACGCTGAAAACGCACGCAGTATGACTCGCACGAAGACTGTCGTCCTCGCCTTTTATCTTGGCGCCGCACTCGCTGGCGCTGCGATCGGCGTCGCCGTGGACCGGTTCGTGGTCCGCGAGCAGCCGCACTGGTACGACCGGCACGAGATGCGGACGCGGTTCTTCGACGACCTGCACCTCACGCCGGCCCAGCGCGACTCGGCGACCAGCATATTCGACGAACGCAACCGCAGGGACTCGATCCTCACCGCCCCGGTCCGGCCCGCGATGGACTCGGCCAGCGACCGGGTGCGCCAGCGTCTCCTGCAGCTGCTCACGCCTGAGCAGAAATCCATTTACGACCAGATGCAGCGCGATACCGCGCCGCGAACGGAGAAGAAATGAAGTCCTGGTTCATTCGCAGTGCCCTGACGGCCATCATCGTCCCCGCACTCGCCGCGGCGCAGCAGGGCGCCGACAATCCCCGGCCCATAAGCGTCGACGACGCCGTCAGGCTCGCCGTGCAGAACTCACCTATCACCGTTGCTGCCCGCAACTCGGAGCTGAGCGGGGAGGCCGCGGTCAAGTACGCCAAGTTCCAGTTCCTGCCGAGCCTTGCGCTGAACTATTCGGCCAGCAATCAGGGCGGCACGCAATTCATTCAGGGCGTCCCCGTGCCGCTGTCCGGGCTTCCATGGTCATACAGCCGCAGCATCAGTTCGAACATCACGATCTTCGACGGCGGCGCGCACTGGTACAACTACAAGGCCGCGGGCGCGACGCTCGACGCCGACGTGGCGAACAATGTCACGCAGCGCTACGCGGTCGCGCTCAGCGTCAAGACCCAGTATTTCGCCGTCCTCGCTGCGCGAGAGCAGGAAGCCGCTGCACGCCGGCAGCTCGAGGAAGCGCAGCAGTCCCTGCAGGTCGCGGCGGCCAAGATGATCGCGGGCGCCGCCACGCGCGCGGACTCGCTCACTGCCGCCCTCGCGGTCGGCACGGCGCAGCTCGCGATCATCACCGCGCAGAACGCCCTGCTGAATGGCAACGCCGCGCTGACACGCCTCATCGCGTCGCCGGTCATGGTCACGGCAATCGCCGCCGATACGGCCGATATCGGACACATCGACATCGACGAGGGCGCGCTCACGAAGATGGCGCTCGAGGGTCCGGCGATCCGCTCGGCAACCGCGGCGTATCAGGCCAGTACGGCGGCGCACAAGGCGGCGACTACCCCATACATGCCGTCGATCACGGCCTCAGGGTCGTATGGTCAGAATCCAAAGGGCACGCAGGGTTACGAGGGCGGCGGCGGGCCGACCACGACGAGCACCAGTCTCCGCTTCACGGCCTCGTATACGCTCTTCAACAACTACTCGCGCGAGCAAACGCTGATCCTGGCCCGTCTCTCCGAAAACAACGCGCAGGCCAACCTTCGCGACGCGAAGTTCGCCGCGCAGCAGAACCTCACGCAGTTTCTGGTGAACTACCAGACGGCGCAGCAGACCATCGCGCTGCAGCTCCTGCAGATCCAGTCGGCCACGGAAAACCTCCGCGTGCAGACCCAGCGCTATAACATCGGGACCGCGTTGCAAGTCGATGTTACAACGGCCCAGGCCGCGCTCGACCAGGCCCGCTTCAACCTGATCAGTGCACGCCTGTCCGCACGCACGGCGAAGGCCAATATCGAAGCCCTCATCGGTCACGACATCCAATAACAAGAGTTCCGCAGTCCGCAGTATTCAGATAGGGAGTTCCGCAGTCCGCCGTCTTCCGAATCCCGCATTTCCAGTCTCGCATTCCGCATTCAATACGGAGTTTGCTGTGAACCGCAAGATCCTTTTTCTCGCTCTCGTTGCCGCCGCTGGCTGTGGGCCATCCACACCGAAGACGGCAACGATCCAGACCGCGACCATCCAGCGTCGCGACATCATCGTGACGGCCGAAGCTACGGGCGTCATCGAGCCGATCAACATCGTCGAGGTCAAGTCGAAGACAGCGTCCGGCCAGGTCATGGCGATGCCGATCGACATCGGCTATTTCGTGAAGCCCGGCGACCTGATCGTGCAGATCGACACCACGATCCTGCACCAGCAATACCTGCAGAACCAGGCTGACTACAAGGCCGCCGAAGCGAATCTGAACGTCGCCAAGGCACAGCTGGCGCGTCAGCAGGAGCTCTATACGCAGCACATCATCGCGATGCCCGATCTCGAGTCCGCGCAGACGGCGTTCGCCAGCGCGCAGGCAACTGATGTGCGCAACAAAGCGAGCGTCGACCTCGGCGCCCAGGCACTCGTCGACGCGAGGGTCACGGCGAGCACGGTTGGCACCATCCTCACCAAACCCGTTTCGATCGGGCAGGTCATTCAGGCCGGTGCGACGTCCGTCAGCGGCGGCACCGTGATCGCGACGATGGCCGACCTCACCAAGGTCCGCGCCCGCGCGCTCGTGGCGGAGACGGACATCGGCATGGTGAAGCCGGGCCAGGTGACGAACGTTGTCGTCGACGCTTTCCCGGATCATCCGTTCGTCGGCAAGGTGGACCACATCGAGCCGCAGGCAACGGTGCAGCAGAACGTCACGATGTTCGACGTGCTCATCGCGCTGGACAACAGCGACGGACTGTTGCAGCCCGGCATGAACGGCGAAGTCTCGATCGTCGCCGACACGCGTCTCGACGCGATCGCCGTCCCCAACGACGCGATCCGCTCGCCGCGTGAAGCGACGCAGGCCGCGGCACTCCTCGGCCTCAACCCGGATTCCGTGAGGGCGCAGATGCGCGCCGGACAGGGCGGCGGTGGAGGCGGCGGACAGGGTCAGGGCGGCCGTGGCAACCGCGGCGGCGGCCGCGGCGGCAACGGCGGCGGACGCCAGGTGCAGGTCAGTAGCGGCGAGCTCGCGCTCACGCTGCAGGGTGGTCAGGGTGGTGGCCAGCGCGGCCCGCAGGTCCAGGTCACGGACGCGGACTGCAAAAAGGTCGATGCCGCAATGAAAAAGAAGCCGGCCGTTGCCAAGAAGATCGACGACATGCGCACGAAGATGCGCGATCCAGGCGCGGACAGGCAGAAGATGATGACCGACATGAAGGCCGCGTACACGGAGCTCGGCGTGGACATGCAGGTGTCCAGCGCATGCGCGCGCAAGGCGCGCATGGCCGGTGGTGCGGCGGCAGGCGGTGCAGCGGCAGGCGGTGCGGCGCCAGGTGGCGGCCGCGGCGGGGCCAGCCGCAGCGCGACCAGCACGCAGGCGACAGGAACGGCCGCCGGTTCTGGCTTCGGCCAAGGGTCCAACAGCCGGACGCGTCCGCGCACCGGCCTGGTGTTCGTGAAGAACGGTGACACCTGGATCGCCAAGACGGTCCGCCTCGGCGTCGCAAACTACGATTACACCGAAGTACTCGACGACGGCCTGAAGGAAGGCGATCAGGTCGCAATGCTCAGCGCCGCTGCGCTGCAGGCCAAGCGTCAGGAACAGAACGACCGGATGAAGGCGGGCGCGAGCCCGCTCGGCGGCACCGGTGGCGGACGCGGGCCTGGCGGCGGCCGGGGGAGATAGTCGCATGCTGATCGCGGAAACCCTCCGCGTCGCACTCGGCGCACTGCGTGCGAACAAGCTGCGGTCGTTGCTGACGATGCTCGGTATCGTCATCGGCGTCGCGGCGGTGATCGCCGTGGTCGCGCTGGGCCGCGGCGCGCAAAAGCAGGTGAACGACCGCATCGCGGCGCTCGGCACGACGCTGCTCACCGTCAACGCCGGCCAGGCGCGGACGGGCGGCATTCAGGTGGGCGCCAATACGGCGAGACTCACCATGGACGACGCCGACGCCCTGAAGAACCGCGCGGACCACATCCTCGCGGTGCAGCCGGAAATGTCGGGCAACCTTCAGGTCGCCTATCTCAACCAGAACACCAACACATCGATCGTCGGCGTCACCTCGAACTACCCAGAGGTGCGCAAGTACGACATGGAAGTCGGACGGTTCTTCACCAACACGGAGGACCTCACCCGTCAGCGCGTGGCCGTGGTCGGCCATACCGTACTCGACAACCTGAACATTCAGGCACCGGAAGCGATCCTCGGCGAGAACGTCCGCATCCGCAGCATCCAGTTCACCGTGGTCGGCGTCTATGCGTCAAAGGGCCAGACGAGCGGATTCCAGAACCCCGACGACCAGATCTTCATCCCGATCAACACGGCGCGCTTCCGGGTGCTCGGCAACAACCGCATCCGGTCGATCAGCATCCTGGCATCGTCGGAGGACGAGATTCCCGACGCGATGGCGAGCATCGAGAAAGTCCTGCGTCGCCAGCATCACCTCCGCGCCGGTGCGCCCGACGACTTCCAGATCCGCAACGCATCGGATTTCCTTGCGACACTCGGTGAGACGACACAGGTCTTCAGTCTTCTGCTGGCCGGCATTGCCGCTGTGTCACTGCTCGTCGGCGGCATCGGGATCATGAACATCATGCTCGTCTCGGTCACGGAGCGCACGCGCGAGATCGGCATTCGCAAGGCGCTCGGCGCGACGAAGCTGAACATCCTGTTCCAGTTCCTGATCGAGGCCGTGGTGCTCTGCCTCCTCGGCGGAACGATCGGCATCATGGTCGGCGCCGGCGGCGCGGTGGCGTTTCACCGGTTCGCAGGGTGGAACACGGAAGTGGGGATTTCGTCGGTCATCGTGGCGTTCGCGTTCTCGGCGTTCGTCGGCGTGGTGTTCGGGGTGTACCCTGCCCGCCGAGCAGCGGCACTCGATCCGATTACGGCGCTGCGGTACGAGTAAGGCGAACCGCTCGGCGCGGGGTTCGGAAAAGGAACTCCGGATTCGAACTGAGGTGGCGAGGATGTGAGAAAGGGCGCGAACTCGACTGAGTCGCGCCCTTTCTCGCGTCTCGCCCCTAGCCCAGCCTCCCCTTCCTCTTCCGCGCTCCGCGCCTGGGGAACTGCTACCGCGGCAGCTGTGGGACTGAGGCTGTGTGACAGGTGCTATGAGATGAGCGGGCACCCTCGGTTGCCCGCTCATCTCACGGCATCAGTCCCACAGCTTCCATCCCACTGCTTGCAGTTTAGGCCATTCCATGTTACGATATATCGGACGTACTATCGTTGTTATATCTAAAATATATCTTAAAGGAGAGAAACAGATGTTCAATCACAACTGCGGGCCCCGAAATCGCGAAGGGGCTGGACGTGGCTGGGACTGGCGCGGTGATCCGTCCAACTTCGGCGCATTCTTCTTCGGCGGCGGGCACCGCCGCGGGGGTCCGTGGCGCGGAGGACGGATGTTTGAGCAGGGCGGCCTCAAGTTTGTCATCCTCCGCCTGCTCGACGAAAAGCCGCGCCATGGCTACGAGATCATCAAGGAGCTGGAGGAACGCTCCGGTGGTCGCTACACGCCCAGCCCGGGCACCGTTTACCCGACCCTCACCATGCTCGAGGATATGGGGTTTGCGAGCGCCACGGTCGAAGAGGGCGGCAAGAAGGTCTATTCCATCACGGACGCCGGCCGCCAGCATCTGGCCGAGAACAAGGGCGCGGTCGATGAGGTCATCGACCGGCTGGCTGAGGTCGGCGCGTCGATATTCGGCGAGCAGATGCGGCCGGCCCATGAGGCAATGGGGGCGCTCGGGCGAAGCTACATGCATGTGACCATGCACCGGACGGCGGACCCCGCCTATGTGTCCAAAGTTGTGGACATTCTCCGCCGGGCCGCAGGCGAGCTAGAGGCGCTGGTGGCGGTGAAATAGCCGGGCGACGCACAAGTCGCTAGCTTTTCCCGACGGGTCGCGGACTGTCCGCGGCCCGTTTTTCGTCGCCAATGCCGGCCGAACCAGCGAACCCAACCGATTCCATCTCGTCACGCGAGACGCCGAACATGGGCGTCACGGTGACGCGTCCGATACCGCCTGAGCGGGAGTCGGTCGAGGCAAACCCGACGGGACGGCGCCTCGCCATCCTCACCGTCACGGCGCTCGGCGTGGTCTACGGTGACATCGGCACGAGCCCGCTTTACGCGCTGCGCGAGTGCTTCAAGCCCGAGTATGGGATCTCCGCGACCCCGGACAACGTCTATGGTGTACTGTCGCTGATTGTGTGGGCGCTCACGCTGGTGGTGAGCATCAAGTACATCGTCTACGTGATGCGTGCCGACAACCACGGCGAGGGCGGCATTCTCGCGATCCTCGCGCTCATCATCGAGAAGAGCACTGTGCGCAAGAGCCGGCGTGCCGTGCTCATCTCGCTTGGACTCGTGGGTGCCGCGCTGCTGTATGGCGACGGCGTGATCACCCCTGCGATCTCGGTGCTCGGCGCGATGGAAGGGCTGAACGTCGTGTCGGAGAGTTTCGCCCACCTCGTCGTGCCGGTCACGCTCCTCGTGCTCGTGGGACTCTTCCTGTTCCAGAAACTCGGGACCGCCCGGGTCGGCGCAACGTTCGGTCCGATCATGGTCGTCTGGTTCTTGGCCATCGCCGTGCTTGGGGTCGCAGAGATTGTCCGAACGCCGCGGATCTTGTTCGCAATGAACCCGCTGTATGCCATCCGTTTCTTTGCGGACCGCGGTTCGGCGGCGTTTGTGCTGCTCGGCGCGGTGGTGCTCGCGGTGACCGGCGCCGAGGCGTTGTATGCCGACATGGGACACTTCGGCAAGAAGCCGATCCGGCTGGCGTGGTTCGGGCTCGTGTTCCCCTGCCTCCTGCTCAACTACTTCGGCCAGGGCGCGCTCGTGCTGCGCGATCCGTCGGCGGTGTCGAATCCGTTCTACCTGCTCGCGCCGCGCGTGCTGCTGTATCCGCTCATCGCAGTGGCGACGATCGCGGCCGTCATCGCGAGCCAGGCGCTGATCTCAGGCGCGTTCTCCCTCACACAGCAGTGCGTGCAGCTCGGCTACAGTCCGCGTGTGACGATCATCCATACCTCGGCGCGTGAGGCGGGGCAGATCTACGTCCCGGAGGTGAACAGCGCCTTGATGGTGAGCTGCCTGCTTGTCGTGATCGGGTTCGGCAGCTCGAGCGCGCTGGGCGCGGCGTACGGGATTGCGGTCACCGGCACCATGGCGATCACCACCGTGCTGTTTGTTGTTGTCGCGGCGAACCGGTGGCATTGGCCGCGCTGGAAGGCCCTGGCGCTCGCGGCCGCGTTCCTCACCGTCGATCTGGCGTTCCTCGGGTCCAACGCGCTGAAGATCGCCCATGGCGGCTGGGTCCCGCTGGTGATCGCCGTCGCGCTGTTCACCCTGATGACGACGTGGAAGCGCGGCCGGCAGATCCTGCGCGAGCGTCTCACGGAGATCTCGATGCCGCTCGACACTTTTCTGGCGAGCCTCGGCAAGGGGACGATTCCGCGCGTCCCGGGAACGGCGGTTTTCATGACGTCGGACTCCGGCGGTGCGCCCGTGGTGCTGCTCCACCACCTCAAGCACAACAAGGTGCTGCACGAGAAGGTGATCCTGCTCTCCGTGCAGACGACTGCCATACCCGAGGTGAAAAACACCGACCGGCTGACGATGGACCGGCTCGACCACGGGTTCCTGCGCGTGATCGTGCGCTACGGGTTCATGGAATCGCCGGACGTGAAGGAAGTGATGGAACTGCTGCGGCGTCAGGGCATCCGCTCGCGCCCGCTCGAGACGAGCTACTACCTCGGCCGAGAGCAGCTGATTCCGCGCAACAAGGCGTGGAAGCGCGGCGGGCTGACGATGAACATCTGGCGAAAGAAGCTGTTCGCAATCATGGCGCGAAACGGGCGCAGCGCGGCGGAGTTTTTCCAGCTCCCGCCGAACCGGGTGGTTGAACTCGGCACGCAGATCGAGTTCTGAGGCGGCGTTGAGCGCCGCGCGTCACCCGGTCAGATGACGACGCGATGCCGCAAGCGCATGGTCATGCGCGGCAACTCGATGCGCATCTTGTCCATCGAACGCCGGACCTCGTCGATGGCGTTGGGCATGTCGCGGTCGAGCTGTTCGCGTATCGTCGGCATGACGTTGTTGATCTCTTCGCGCACGCGGGGCAGCTCGGTCTGGAGCTGTTCGCGAATGCGCGGCATTTCGGCCTCGAGTTCCTCGCGAATCCGCGGCATTTCGCGCTGGATGTTCTCGCGGATCTGCGGCATCTCCCGTTCGATCGTCTCGCGTACGCGCGGCGCGATGACCATGGCGTCCGCGCCGTTCATCGAGTACGCAAAGCCGTCCGGCGATCCGTCGTTCGCCTCGAGCTCTTTCGCTGCGACGGTCTTGACCTTCACGGACTTGTAGTGGCCGTCGCTCCACACCTGGAGGGTGACTTCGTCGCCCGCCTTGATCTTGCGCATCTCGCGCACGAGGCGGCTGGTCATCGCGCCGGACATGTCGGAGTCGCCCGCATCCTCTCGGGCGACCTTGAGGTTCACGCCGTTGATCGAGGCGATGCGGTTTCCTTCCTCGAGGCCGGCCTTGTCCGCGGGGCTCCCGTCGGTGATCGACTCGATGAAGAGGCCCAGGGTATCGCGTCGTCCGCTCCCCCCTGTGGAGATGCCCAGCATCGCGCGGTCGGAGTCGTCGCGGCTGGTCCAGGTGTAGGTGCGAGCGCGCGGAGCGGACTGTCCGGTCGACTGCGCGCCCGCGACCGGGGCGGCTGCGGCAAGCAGGAACATCGGCAAAATGAGGCGGCGCATGTGATCCTCGGGGTGGTTGTCTTCGGTCTTCGGTCTTCGGTCCTCGTGCCTACGACACGCCCCCCGCTCGAAAGGGTTTCCATGGCTCGGTTCGGATGCGAATGGCGGGACTCCCGCTTCTCGAATCCGTCACGCGACCGGGTTTGTGAAATGCCTTCGAAGTGGGCGCACGGAAGCCTTTCAGCCATATTTCCTGCATGACAGTGAAAGACGGCACACCCGACCTGAACACGTTCACGCATCACTGGCAGGACGAGGCCGATGCGGCCTACCTCTATCGCGTCCTTGCGTCCGTCGAGCCGGACGCGACGAAGCGCGACGTCTACGAGCGCCTCGCGGAGGTGGAGGACCGCCACACCGTGATCTGGGCGGACGTGATCACCAAGAACGGCGGCAAGGTGGGAAAGTTCTCACCCGCCGGGCGCACGCGTCTGCTCGCATGGCTGGGCCGTCGCTTCGGTCCGGGGTTTCTCCTCCCGATGCTGATCGCGGAGGAAGGGCGCGAGGTCAAGGGTTATCTCGACCTGCACCGCGACACGCCGAAAGGCGCCGCGGGCGGCGACGAGGCGCTCCTGCTGGCGCGCGAATCGAAGGAGCATGCGAACACTATTTCGGGGTTGGCGGGGCGCGAGGGCGAACCGTGGCATGCGACCGCGTCGGGCGGATTGCTGCGCAACGTCATCTACGGCTTCAACGACGGCCTCACGGCGAATTTCGGTTTGGTCGCCGGCGTTATCGGCGCCGCGACGCTCGCGCAGGACCGTCCGATCATCGTCGCGGGTGTGGCGGGTCTGATCGCCGACGCGCTCTCGATGGGAGCGAGCGGATACCTCGCGGCGAAGAGCGAGCAGGAGGTGTATGCGCACGAGATCGCGATGGAGAAGGAGGAAATCGCGCTGATGCCCGACGTGGAGCGCGACGAGCTCGCGCTCATCTACGAGGCCAAAGGCATGCACCGCGAGTCGGCGCACGCACTCGCGACGGAAGTGATGGCCGATCCCGCGCGCATGCTGAAGGAGCAGGTGCAGGAAGAGCTGAAGATCGGCGGCCACGAGGAGTCGCCGCTGCGCGAGGGATGGATCACCGGCACCGCCACGGCGATCGGGGCGCTGATCCCCGTGTTTCCGTTTTTCGTGTGGCACGGTGCGCTCGCGATGTGGCTGTCATTCACGCTCGCGATGGCGAGTCACTTCGGGATCGGCGCAGCGCGGAGCGTGTTCACCGGGCGAGGGGTGTTTCGGTCAGGGCTGGATATGTTCGTCGTCGGAGTGGGAGTCGCCGCAGTTGGATATTTTGTCGGCGAGTGGGTGGCGAGGCTCATCGCCTGAGAGAGCTGGGTCATGAACCGCAGGTGTGAGTAACCAGGCACAAGTAAGCAGGCGTGAGAAAGCGAAATGACGGGATGGTCTCGATCGCCGAGCCATCCCGTCGTTCGTTTCTCAAACCTGGCCACTCGCGCCCGCCTACTCACACCTTGGAGTTCACAACTGCCTACTGTTTCCCTCGAGGTTCCGGATCCAAATATTCCTGAACCGCACTGGATGCTCGTGATCTTGCAATCCGAGCGGCAGCTTATCCGGCAGCGCTTCATACGGTGGCCGGCGCATGTTGGCCGTCGGCCCGACCGGCTCGACGTCATCCTGCACGAGAACGCCGTTGTGGAACACGGTGAACCGCGCCGGCTTCAGTAATTTTCCCGCCGCGTCGAAGTGCGGACGGTGGAACACGATGTCGTAGCTCTGCCATTCGCCGGGCTTGCGGCTCACGTTCACGAGCGGCGGGTACTGGCCGTAGATCGCCGCAGCCTGGCCGTCGGCGTAGGTGATGTTCTCATACGAGTCGAGCACCTGAACCTCGAACTTCCCCATCAGGAAGACGCCGCTGTTCCCGCGGTCCTGATCTTTTCCGCGCGGCGGGTTCGGCGCCATCCACTCCACGTGGAGCTGGACGTCGCCGAAACCCTCACGCGTCTGGATCCCACCCGTGCCAGGCGCGACTTCCATCGCGCCCCCGCCGACGAGCTTCCACTTGGCGGGCCCGCCCTTGCCGTCTTCCCATTTGTCGAGGTTCTTGCCGTCGAAGAGCACGATCGCGTCTGCTGGCGGCGGCAGCGGAAGCGCCGGAGCGCCGGGCGTCACGATCGGCGCGGGCGGCCGCTCGCGCGAATGCTGCGGCCAGTCGTTGATCCCCGGCTGTGGGTTCTGCGCCGCCACCGAGGATGCGAGCAGCACGCTCGCGGCGAACAGGGCTTTCGATCTCATCGCATGCTCCTGTCAAGGGATCGGCTTCCGGCCTCCGGCTTCCGGCTATAGCACCAAATTCAGAAGCCTCTTCGGAACAAAAATCACTTTCTTCGGCGCGCCGGTGATGAACTTCGCGATCGCAGGGTCCGCCATCGCCGCTGCAAGCACGACCGCCTGACCGGCGTCGGGGGAGACCGCGACCGTCCCGCGCGTCTTGCCGCCGACCTGCACCGCGATCGTCACGGTCTCCTGCGACGCGAGCGTCGCGTCGTATGCGGGCCACGCGGAGTCGAACACGCTCGTGTCGTTGCCCATGATTTCCCAAAGTTCTTCGGCAATGTGCGGCGCGAACGGCGCCACAAGCTTCACGACCGGCTCGACTTCGGCGCGGTGCGCCACGCGCTCTCCGCGGCGCACGACGTTCATGTACTCCATCATCGCGGCGATCGCCGTGTTGTATGAGAGCTTCGGAATATCCTCACCGACCTTGCGAATCGTCTGGTGGAGTTTCCGCATCACTTCGCGATCGGGCTCGCCGTTCGTGTGCGCGTCGCGCACCGATATCCAGAGCCTGCCGAGGAAGCTCTTCACGCCGCTGATTCCCGCGTCGCGGAAGTCGCCGCCCTCCTCGAACGGACCGAGGAACATCAGGTACGTGCGGAACGTGTCCGCGCCCCAGCCGTCGATGTAATCGTCGGGGTTCACGACGTTGCCCTTGGACTTCGACATCTTGGCGCCGTCGCGAACGATCAGCCCGTGCGCACGGAACTTGGTGAACGGCTCGTCGAAGGTGACGTGACCAGCGTCGTGCAGCACCATCGTCAGGAAACGCGAGTAGAGCAGATGGAGCACGGCGTGCTCGTTGCCGCCGATGTACGAGTTCACCGGAAGCCACCGCTCCGTCGTGGCGCCGTCGAACGCCACGTCGTCGCGCCCCACGCTCGGATAGCGGAGGAAATACCATCCGCTGTCGAGAAAGGTGTCGCTCACGTCGGTCTCGCGGCGCGCCGGCTTGCCACATGCGGGGCACGGAACCCGATACCACTCCTCGTGGCGCGCGAGCGGCGAGACGCCGGAGTCGTCGGGCCTGAAATCAGGGATGTTCGGGAGCAGCACCGGAAGATCCTTCTCCGGCACCGGCACCGTGCCGCACGCGTCGCAGTAGATCACCGGGATCGGTGGCCCCCAGTACCGCTGGCGCGAGATGCACCAGTCGTGAAGCCGATAGTTGACGACGCCCTTGGCGGCGTGCTTCGACTCGAGCCAGTCGGTGACCATGCGCTTCGCGTCCTCGACCGGGATATCGTCGAAGTGTCCGCTGTTGCAGAGTCGCCCCTTGCCGTCGTCCACGTACGCTTCATGGAGCGGGGTGCGCGCCGTGTCGTCCGGACCGGCGACGACGCGTTGTATCGCCAGATCGAATTTTTTTGCGAACTCGAAGTCGCGCTCGTCGTGACCGGGCACCGCCATGATCGCGCCGGTGCCGTATTCCATGAGCACATAGTCCGCGGTCCATACGGGAATCATCGCGCCCGTCGCAGGATTCACCGCGTACGATCCGGTGAAGACTCCCGTTTTCTCCTTGTTCGTCTTGCGCGCGATCAGGTCCTGCCGCGACGAAAGCGCCCGGTACTCCGCCACCGCTTCGCGCTGGTCAAACGACGTGATCGCGTCGAGCCGCGGATGTTCCGGCGCGACCACGACGTAGGTGGCGCCGAAGATCGTGTCCGGGCGCGTCGTGAACACGCCGATCTCGTGTATGCCGCTGCGAAACTCGGCCGTCACGTGCACCGCCGCACTCCCCGCGTCCTCGAGCGGGTTCAGCACCTGGAACCGGATCTCCGCACCCTCGCTGCGGCCAATCCACGAGCGCTGCGCGGTCTTCGTCGTGTGCGACCAGTCGAGGCCGTCGAGGTTCTCGAGCAGCCGCTCGGCGTAATCCGTGATGCGGAAAAACCACTGCTCCAGGTAGCGCTGCTCCACGAGCGCACCGCAGCGCTCGCAGCGGCCATTCTCGACCTGCTCGTTGGCAAGCACGGTCTTGTCGTTGGGGCACCAGTTCACGGCGGCCTTTTTCTTGTACGCGAGGCCGCGCTCGAGAAGCTGCAGGAAGACCCACTGCGTCCACTTGTAGTACGACGGGTGCGTCGTGTCGACCGTGCGCGACCAGTCGACCATGAGCCCTGCGCGCTCGAGCTGCCGCGTGAAATTGGCGATGTTCGCCGGGATCAGTTCGGTCGGATGCACGCCGACCTTCAGCGCGTGATTCTCCGAGTGAATCCCGAACGCGTCGAAGCCGATCGGCTCGAACACGTCCAATCCTTGTAGCCGCTGGAACCGCGCGTAGATATCATTCCCCGTGAAGGCGAACAGATTTCCGACGTGAAGCCCCTCAGCGGACGGGTACGGGAACATCATCAGCGCGTAGAACGGACGTTGGGCGCCGGCGATGTCGGTGCGGTTGGCAGCGCTGGCGGCCCACCGATCGCGCCATTTGCGCTCGACGGCGCTCGGATCGTAGCCGGCCGGCTCGAAACCCTCGGATGGTCTCGGGGTGTCTTCCGGTAGGGGATCAGTCATCTATTTCGGTAGCGGGGATGGGCGAGACGACTCAGAGCAATCTAGCCGCGGCGTCGGGACGAACAAGCGCGCAGCTCCTCGCCGAGCCGGGCGAGGCGCGGTCGCATGTGATCGACCGCGTGACGAACTCGGTCGCCATCATTGCGGGCGTCGCATTCGTCACGCTCGTGGTCGCCGGATGGTCGTCGCTCGCGCGGATCATCTCCGGCGGCGACGGCTGGCTCCTGTTCGCGCTCGCCGTCTCGCTCGCGTGTCTTGCAGGCGCCCTCGTGATCATCCTCGTCGTCTCGCCGACGATCGGGAACCAGCTGCGCGACCTCGCCGATGTCGCCGAAGCCGTCGCCGCCGGCAACCTCGGAAAAACACCCGACGCCGCTGAGCAG
>JBOHTH010000133.1:0-11243 GCA_050733535.1 Gemmatimonadaceae bacterium
GCGTCGAGGTGGCCGGCGACCTCCTCGCGCACCGCGAGATCGTCGTTCAGCTCAAAGATGTCGAGGAGCACGTCGACCACCGCGTGCCGAAGATCGTCGGCGTACTCGCGTTCGATTTCGCGCGTGAGATAGCCACTGGGTGCGACGGACGGCGCGGCGGCGGCGGCCGCTGCGCCGTGGCCGGTTGCGAGCAGCGCACGGTCGAGTCGCGCGGGCGCGTCCGAACTTCCGACAGCACCGCTCGCGGCGCCGCCAGTGGCCCGGCGCTGCTTAGCGTCGGCGACCGCGTCCTTCGTGTCGGAGAGACTTGCCTGCGCGGGCCAGCGACCCGGCGTCGCTGACGGATCGAGCGGAGCGCCCTGCCCCGAGACGTTGTCGATGAAGCGGTACGTGAGGAACACGAACTCCTGTTCCCACAAGAGTGTGAGGATGTCATCCTCGTGATCCTGCGCCCGGCGCACGAGTGGAATGATGCCGAGGAGCTTCTCGAGTTCGTCGCCTTCGAAGCCGCGCGTGAGCGTGACTTCGCGCACTCCGTCCTTGAACAGGGTCCACGGGAGCGAATCGGAGACTTTCTCCGGTTCGCTGAGCACCTTGATATCGCACCAGGTGAAGTCGGTATCGCTTACCTGAAGCGAAATGCCGGACGTCTCCTCCCATACTGCGCGAAAAGCGCCGCGAAGATTTTCGACGGTCTTGATGTACTGGGCGTTGTGACTCGGATAGAGCTGGTGCGCACGGACGGTCTTGTCGAGCTGCCGGAGCAGGTCGGCGACGAGCGCGGAGTCGAATGGAGGTTCGACGGTTCCGGCAGATTGGTCAGCGTCGCGCGGCACGAGGAGAAAATCTACCGCGGGGTGCGGCTGATGCGCATTAGCCAACCGCGACCACGACGTCGCGCCCTCCTCTCTTCCCCGCCAGCAGCCTGTCATCCGCCACCTGCAGCAGCTTGAGCACGCCCGTTCCATCCTGCGGCCACACCGCGATACCCGCGGAAAAGGTTACCTGTACCGTCTGCCCGCTGGCGAGCACGACGTGCGTCTCACGCAGTGTCGCGCGGACGGCTTCAAGCGTCGTCCGCGCATTCTCCAGCGACGTCTCCGGCAGGAGCAGTGCGAACTCCTCGCCGCCGAGGCGCGCGATGAGGTCGCTCGCCCTGAGCGTGCTGCGCAAGACGGACGCAAACGTGACTAGCACGAGATCGCCGGCGGCGTGGCCATGGCTATCGTTCACGGCCTTGAAGTGATCGATGTCGAGCATCGCGATCGTCGAAGGCCGGCTGGTGCGCGTCGTGCGCGCGAGTTCTTCGTGCGCGCGCTCGTGGAAGTAGCCGCGATTCGCCAATCGGGTGAGTGGATCACGGATGCCCGAGAGGCGAAGGACCTGCGCGCGGTCGACGATCACGGCTGCAAGCGCAGTCGCGGTGAGAAGAATGAGGGAATATTCGAGTTGCGAACGCAGGCCCGACCCCGAAATGCGCAGCCCCGCCGCATCGAAGACGTGGCCGGTGGCGTTGGCCCACCCGATGAGGGCGAGATACTCGCCGACGGCGATCAGGCCGGCGACGCGCACGAGACGCCCGTCATACCGCAGCGCACTCACCATGATCGCGAGCGCGTACAGCGTGAACGTGATCCGGCTGTGCAGCGCCGATTCCGCGTCTCCGCCGAGCAGGAGCAAGAGCTGGTAGAGCGTGACGAGCGTGACGTCCAGCATGACTGACGTCAGCCCGAGGTAGCTCCCGCCCTGTCCGCGATGCGCGCGCCGCAGGATTGGAAAGCCGACGCCGGTCGCCACGAGCGCCAGCGCAACGCCGATCGGTCCCTGCAGATTGTGCGGCGCGCGGATCCACGTGATGATCCCCGGAAGCGCGAGCAGCGCGGCGACAAACAGGCGACCGCGCGCGATGACGACTTCGCCTGCGCGGCCGGCATCCGCGAGTTCGGGTTCCTGCGCGGGCCAGAATATCCGGCGAATGGTCCGGTCCGTATGAGCGGGCACGCGGGGAGACTCCTAGTGGTTGTAGCGTGTCAGGGCGAGGACCGCGTACGCCGTTGCCGCATCGCTCATGAACCGGCCGACGTCGGTGGACAGGTCCCGCTGCTTGTTGAGCGACCAGGCCAGCCAGCGTCCCTCACCGGCATCCTGGCTGCGCGCGAGCCACTCGAGGGCACGGCGAAGCTGCGGCTGATCGCGAGGTATCCCGGCCTCCTGTAGTGCGAACGCGACCAGACCGGTCGCGTACCCGTCGCTTCTCGTCTCGAGCGCGGTGCTGTCGGCGCGGTGCCACCCGCCGACGAATGCCGAGAGCGAGAATCCGCCGTCGGCCTGCTGTTTCTCCAGCGCCGCCGATTCGATTTCCTGTTGCTGTGCCCGCGTCAGGGTGCCCGGCAGCTCGCACGACGCCCAGAGCAGGACCACGCGGTCGATGAGCACCTGCGATTCCTGCTCACGCGCGAGATATGCCTGCATGAGCGCCAGCCCCGGCTGGATCGATTGAGTTGAACGGTACCCCCCCGGCGCCATCCCGACGGCGACGGCGGCGAGCGCGGTCCCATAGAACTGCGAGTTGCCTTCCCACGGCGCATTGTGGAACTGCAGCCAAGGCCACCCGCCACGCTCAGCCCCGCTGGTCAGTTGTTGCGACCACATATTGGTGAGCGCGAGGCGAGTGTCCGCGCTCAGCGTGCCCCCGCGCGCATCATACGACGCGAGAACGAGCGCGTTGAGCACGGACTCCGTTCCGCGCGATTCGCGTGTCTTCGGCACGCCGCGGGTTGCGTCGGGATAGAACGGCTCGACGACGCCCCACATGCGAACCCGCTTCGTTATGTTGTCGAGCAGCTGCCATTCGAGCTGCGTGCGCGCGAGGCCATGGGAAGGCGCGCGCAGCGCCGGCCGCGCGATCGCATACGGAACGGCCGTGTGGCACGATATGCAGAACGTGCCGTGATCCCGTTTGGCACTCGACCAGTTCATCCACCAGGCAATGCGACCGTCGAGGTACGCCGCGGCGCGGTATTCGCTCCAGCCCGTGCTGCCCGCGCCGTCCGTGGAGACAGACGCCGCCGCGTCCTGTGCACTCAGCAATCCCGAACACGGCGCGACCAGCGCGGTCGCGACCAGCCAAACACAAAAAGCCCTTCGCCTTCCGGAGTGCACGGTAATCTCCTGTGGCGGAACGAACCCCCGAATCTACGTCCCTCGGGCCGTCCGCGCGCTACCTCTTCGGAAAGTCGCTCTGCCGCTGGACCGTGCACACCTGAATGCGGTACTCCGAGTAGAAATCCGCCCGCCCTTTCTGCTTGGCCTGCATGTGCTCGGACTGGTGGCTCCATCCCTTGAGCGACTCTTCGTCATGAAATTCCACGATCGTCACGCGCTCGCCGTCCGGCGCGGTGAACCCTTTGTGCGAGATATATCCGGGCATGGTCTTCGCCAGCGCGCTCATGCGCTCCGACCACTCCATGTACTCCTCTACGGCGTCGGGGCGCAGCCGCGAGCGAAAAACGGTGACGATCATTCGGGGATCCGTGGTGGCGGGGCAAGAGGTCAACGCCAATTAAAGTAACTGCATGGAACGCCCGCGCCTTGTAGGGCATCAACTCCCAGCGAGGCCTGCTGCCCGACCATGCGCGGCAACGGCATTCGCGCCATATTTGCGCACCTCTCCGATGAACGCTGACGAACCTCCCAGCCCCGCGCGCGCGCCAAGTCCACTCTGCTTCATGAGCGGGCGCGAACTCGCTGGGATGATCCGTGCGCGCAAGATCTCTGCGCGCGAACTCATGACCGCGCACCTCGAGCAGATCGCGCGCGTCAACCCGCGCATCAATGCCATCGTCGCGAAGCTCGACGATGCCAAGTGCCTCGCGCTCGCTGACGACGCGGACCGCCGGCTCGCACGCGGCGAGCGCGTCGGGCCGCTGCACGGAATTCCGTGGGCCTTCAAGGATCTCGAGAACGCCGTCGGATTTCCGGCAACACAGGGCTCTCCGATCTTCAAAGATTTCCTGCCGACCGAAGACTCGGCCCTCGTCGGACGCATCCGGGCCGCGGGTGTGATCCCAATCGGCAAAACCAACGTGCCAGAGTTCGGGATGGGCTCGCACACGTACAACGAGGTCTATGGCACCACGCTGAATCCATGGGATCTCACGAAAACCGCCGGCGGTTCGACTGGCGGCGGTGCCGCAGCGATCGCTGCCGGCCTCCTCCCCTTCGCCGACGGCAGCGACCTCGGCGGCTCACTCCGAAACCCCGCCAACTTCAACAACATCACGGCAATCCGGCCAACGGTCGGGCTCGTCCCGATCGCACCGACGCAGTTGCCGTTTCTCGGCTACAACGTGAAGGGGCCACTCGCGCGGTCAGTCGCGGACGTCGCGTTCGCGCTGAGCATCATGGCCGGCGCCCATCCCGACGATCCCGGTTGCTATCCGTCGGATCCGTCGGTGTTCGCGAAGCCACTCGGCCGGGACGTACGCGGGGTGCGGGTCGCGTGGTGTCCGGATCTCGGCGGGCTTCCGCTCGACACGCGCACGCGGGCCGTGCTCGAGTCACAGCGCAAGACGTTCGTCGACATGGGTTGCATCGTCGAGGAGGCGTGCCCCGACCTCTCGGAGGCCGCCGAGATCTTCCTCGCGATTCGCAAATGGAAGTCGTGGGTCAGCTATGCGCCGCTGCTCGCCGCGCATCGCGACCAGTTGAAACCGGAGGCGATCTGGGAGATTGAAGCGGGCTCGAGGGTGACGAGCCACGACGTCGGGCATGCGATGGTGCGGCACGCCGCGTTAATCGAACGCATGCGCAAGTTCCAGGAGACGTACGAGTTCATGCTGTGCGCGGTGAACCAGCTCCCGCCGTTCGAGGCGAAACTCGACTGGCCGCATGAGATCGACGGCACGCAGATGGAAGACTACGTCGCGTGGATGAAGTCCACCTACATGATCACCGCGACCTTCCGGCCGTCGATGTCCGTCCCCGCGGGTTTCACGCCGGAGGGACTGCCGGTCGGCATCCAGATCGTCGGCCGCTACCGCGACGACTTTGGCGTACTGCAGTTCGCGCACATGTTCGAACAGGCGACGAACATTGGGAAGCGGCGTCCGCCAATCGCCATGACGTGACCGCGGCGCGCGCTACGGTGCGGCTGGAAGGCGAATGAGAAACGCGTTCAGACCCGGCTTGAGTTCCTCGTCCACGGCGAGCGGCCTCCACCCGGGCGCCGTCAACGCGATGCGAATCGCCGTGGCCACCGTGAACGCGGCGTTGCACACGTGGAATCCGCCATCCGCGCCGGTCGTATAGAAGTTGGGGAGCACCGCCCACAGGCCGTTGGCGGCTTCGTTGAGAAACGACGCCTTGATGTTCGGGACGGGCCTCCCGCGCGCGTCGACCAACCGCCCGACGACGAACACGGAGTCGCCAACGTCCCATAGGTGCTCCGCCACGCAGCGATCCGCGACCCAGTCCGCCGGAGTCGTGATTTTCACCTTTGCGACGAACGTCGAGTCGCGAACGGCAACGAACTTGAGCGCCGTGGGAATCTCAAGCCCGATATCGCTGAGCGGCGGCGTGCTCACGCTTACTGTGTAAGGGCCGGGCTCGAGGTCGCTGATCCGGACGTCGCCATTCTGATCGGTCGTCCCGCGATACGGAGTGTCCGGCAGCGAGATCCGCGCGCCAGCCGCCGGCGCGCCCTTCGCGGTTACCGCGTGCAGCTGAAGCGCGCCGAGGGGCGCGTGCCAGGCGCTGCCGTCGGGCCATGTCGCGCTGGCGAGATCGCCACCGCTCTCGCTCGCGAACAGCCAGGTTCGCACGTGGTCCCCCGCAACCGTACTGATGGTATCCTGGCGCGCGCCCACGCCGCGGACATACCAGTGATCGATCATCACGGCGCCGTTCGGCATTTGATGGAACGACACGAGTCCGCCGGGACGGTATTCGTCGGTCACGGGCGCCATGCCGACGTACCGGTATTCGATGTCGACGATTGCGCGCGCCGCCGTATCGACCCAGAGCGTGCCGTCGATGTCGACGCGTTTGCGATCGTTGTCTTCATGTGCCGGCGAGAACGAGAGTCCGACCTGAGTCGGACGCGCCTTGACTCTGCCGGCGAGGCGGAAGCAGTACCCCGACGCGAACGCATCGTCGACTAGGACGTCGGCGTCCGGCCCGAAAAGGAGCTGGTCACCGGCGCTGTCGTGCACGAACCCGGTTGCGACGAAATCCTCGGCGGAGAGCGAGGCAGTGAACGATTTGCTCGCTCCAGTCGCCGAGTCGGCGCGCACGACGAAGCGTGTGATCTTGTCGCTCGCGCCGTCGAAGTTTCGCTCGAAGCCGAGACGGTAGACGGACGCGGTATTGGTTTCGCGGGCAACCACGGTGGCGAGCAGGCCGGCACGCGCCTGCTCCCACAAACCGAGCGCGGCCGCACGATCGCTGCGCTTGGCGCAGTGCGATTTGTCGCGTACGCTGACGGCGGTGAGCATCGTAGGTACCGCGAGCATCGCGAGGTCGTACGCCGCCGTGCCGTTGTCCACCGCGCCGAGCCGTACCTCGCGGGGCTGGAATCCGATGCGCACCACGCGCGCCCAGCGCGGTGCGCCCGCGACGACGATGCTGTAACGCCCCTGCTCGTCGGTGATCCGGCGCCCGAGCACGACGCCGGAAGAGTCGAGGAGCATGAACACCGCGCCCGCGATCGGCTGATGACTGGTGCTATCGCGGACGGTTCCGTGAAACGTTTGTGCCCCGGCGGACCGGGCGCCAAGGAGCGCTGCAGCGGCAAGCACGATGCGCACTGTGCTTGCCGCGCGGCGAGCGATTTGCCTCGCTCCCGAATGCATAGCCTATTTCGGAGGCGCCTGTCCCAGCCCGATCAGCTCGCCGCTCGCAAGCACATGCCCCTTCATGGCGGCGGTCAGCGCGTCGTACGACGCCACGTTGTGCGGGAGCGCCGCGTCGAGCGCGAACACCTGCAGGTGGTAGCGGTGCTTCGGCCCGGCCGGTGTGTGTGGGCCCATGTACGCCTGCGATGCACCCCTCATGTTCGGCCCGTACTCGGCGCCGGCCGGCGGCGCGGCCATCGCGGCGTCGAGCTTCGTCACCGAGGCCGGCACGTTCAAGAGCGACCAGTGGAAGATCGGTGCGCCATTTCGGATCGCATCGCCGTCCTGCATGATCACCACATACGCTTTCGTCGCCGCCGGCCCCTTGGTCCACGAGAGTCCCGGAAAAATATTTCCCTTGTACTGTGTGTTCTCGAACGGAATGTCACCGCCGGTGGCGAACGCCGGCGACGTCACGGTGAGCCTGGCGCCGGACGACGCCGGCAGATTGACCAACGCGAGCATGGACGCGCCGGCTTCAGTAGCCGGTGGCGGCTCCTGCGCGTGCGAGACGGGTGCGGCGGCAAGGCTCAGCATCGCGGCTGCAGCAGTTGTGATGGCCAGCTTCATAGATCAATCCTCGAGGGTTCGTTGCGGGAGCTGTGGACGTTCAGATCTTAAGGTGGTGTGTCATGCGTGGAAGTTGTAAGGCCTGGCCGAATGGCGCGTGTCATGGCTTGGCGGCGTGGTCCTTGCGCATCCAGATCACGATCGTCCGTCCGGTGACGGAATAGCACCCGCGTGATGCAAGATTCCCGGACCAATCGCTGCCCGGTGGATACACCTCGATCGAACTGACCTCATCCGCATAATATGCCGTCACGGGCATCAGCGTCCGCCGCGTGCCGTCGAGGATGATGCAATCCGCGTTCCGGCATCCGACCACTCGGCAGAGATTCTCTCTTCCGTGTCTCGCGAGGTCGTCGCCCGTGACTAACAACGAGAGATGGTTCCGCCAGCGCATGCGCTCGTCGAGATCCTTATAGACGAACGTGTCGCGCCCGAACCCGCTCTCTTCCGTGATCTGGACAGCGGAGAGCCCTTGGGCGAGGCGCGACATGCGGAGCGTGTCCTGGCGAGACGCCACCATCTCAAAGGAGCCGAAGTATGGGACAAATCCGATTTTTCGCATCCGCAGCATCAGCGCGCCGTGCACGTTCCGCGGCACGACGAAGTGGCCCGCGGAGTCGGTGCGGATGTTGTTGACGACGCCCTCGAGTACGACGGCAACATCCGGGATCGGCGCTCCGGCGTCGTCGACAACGATCGCGGCGTACCGCATGTTGTTCGCGCGCTCCGTGATGCGAATCGAGTCGAGGACGCGCGGAATCGCCACGAGGGTGATCGTCGGCTTGGCACCGGCGTCGGTCACGTCGACCATGGCGTTCGCGGGCTGGTAGCCGATGCGATGTACGGCAACCGTGTACTTGCCAGCGGTGACGTTGGCAAACTCGAACCGGCCGTCGTTGTCGCTGACCGTCCGGCGCGAACCTGGACGGAGTTCGATCAGCGCATCGGAGATGGCGTGCCCGCTCTGATCGACGACGTGGCCCACGACGGCCGGCGCGCCCTGCGCGAACACAGCGTGAGTGAATGAAACCAGGAGGGCGAGGCCGAACGCGATGGTCCTCATGGCATTCAGGCACAGGCGGGAGGTGAGACCCCTAAGTCTTGAACTTCAAGGTGTGAGTATCGCGGCGTAAGTACCCAGGCGTGAGAAACGTACGACGCCGTTTCTCAGACCTGGGTACTCGGTGACTGGGTACTCACACCTTGAAGTTCGGTACTCGCCGCTCAACTTGCGCATAATATATGCGAGTATATATTCATATCATGTACTATATCACAACCGCCAACCGCCTGATTCAGCAGATCCGCGAGCGCGCCCACTTTACGCAACGCGAACTCGCCGAGCGCGCCGGAATGTCGCAGCCTGCGATCGCAAAGCTGGAGCAAGGCGCCGCGAACCCCACGCTCGAGACCCTCGCCCGCTGTGCCGCCGCCGCGGGGTTTGACCTCCGACTCGAACTGGTCCCGCAGGCACCGGCGGACCCGGTCGTCCTCCGCTACCAAGAGGACCTCGACCGCTCGCTCCTGCGCGAAAACTTGCGCACGCCTGTAGACCAGCGCCTCCGCTCCCTCGGCGAATGGCAGGAGGCCGGCCGTGCGCTGCAGCGCGCAACGCACAAAGCGGCCAAGGCGCGCAAGAAGACATGACGCAGCTCGAGCGCCTCCTCACCGCACTCCAGCGCGCGCACGTCGAGTTCATCATTGTCGGCGGCGTCGCTGCGCGGGCACACGGGTCGTCGCGTCTCACGGACGACCTCGATGTCGTCTACGGGCGCGACGCGGCCAACCTCGAGCGCCTCGTCAAGGCACTCGCTCCGCTCAAGCCCTACCTGCGCGGCGCTCCGCCAGGACTCCCCTTCGATTGGTCGGTCGAGACGCTGCGCGGCGGGCTCAACTTCACCCTCACGACGACCAGTGGTGCCATCGACTTGCTCGGCGAAATCGTCGGCGGCGGCGGATACCGCGACCTCCTGCCGCACGCGCTCGAGATCAAGATCTTCGGCCGCAAGACTCTGCTGCTCGACCTGCCGTGGCTCATTCGGGTCAAGCGGGCGGCGGGCAGGCCGAAAGACCTGGAGGTTATTGCCGAACTCGAGGCATTGCGCGAATGATTGCAGCAGCGAGTGGAGATGTTTCTCGTGCGTTGGTGTTTTGGTTAACGAATTGGTTAACCAACCACCAACCAACGAGAAACATTTCCACTCGCTGTTACTGGAAGCTTATCGCGATCCGCGTGGCGCGCATGCTCGTCGAATCCGCCTTCAGCGAATCTGCGGAGCCCGTCATCGCCTGCTTGTTCGCTTGCAGAAGGTAGGCGACAATATCGAGATACTCGGGGTCCTTCAGCCCACCCGGGCTGCTCAGCGGCATCGTGCTGCGCACGAGCGTGTAGAGGTCGTACACGCGCCGGTTGTTCCATGACTGCACGAACGTCTCGCCAATGAGCTGACCGGCGCCGTGGCAAGAGTTGCAGCGTCGCGCATAGAGATCCGCGCCGCGCGCGGCCTGCGACGGCAGGAACGACGCCGCTGGCAGGCTGGACGCGTCCGAGAGTATCACCCGCGCGTTGGGGTCCGCGCGCAACGGGACCGGCGCGCCCGTGCTGGCCGTCGGCGTAAGAAAAGCGCCCAACGGCGAAATCACATTCGGCGCCGACGCGCAGGCGGCCGCGTAGCCACCCGCGAGAATGCACATCGCCCACGCCACGACTTTTCCACGCCTTGCGCGCATTGCTCTCCCTCGGAATGAAGCCTGAGAAGCTCCCTCTATTTAACTTCAGGGTGCGGATTTGGCGACCCGCGCCAACGCCGCCGGTTTGATTTCCGTAGCACCAATAGGCCAGCTTTGTGAATCCCCGACCAATCGATCTATGACGAAGAACTCAACACCCGCGCCGGAATCGAACGAACCGACGCCGCCAGCCACCAACGAGAACGCACCGGCGGACGGCGGCGTTGCCGACTCGCTCCCGCGGCGCGAGTTTCTCCGCGTCGCGGGCGGAAGCGCCGGTCTCTTCATGGCGGGCGCGGCCGGGATCCCGCTGCGGGCCGATGCGCCGTCGGTCAAGGCGACGCTTCGCGCGCGCGCCACGGGGAAATCATCGGAATTCGTCATCGTGGGAGCGGGCGGATGGGGAAGCTTCACAGCGCTCAACCTGATCCAGATGGGACACAAGGTGACGCTCGTCGACGCGTACGGACCCGGGAACGCGCGATCCACGTCGGGCGACGAGTCGCGCGGCGTCCGCTCGTCGTACGGCGACCGGCCCGGCGTGCAAGGTGAAGTCTGGACGCTCTGGGCGCGCGACGCGATGACCAAGTGGAAGGCCTTCGACGACGAATGGGGCAAGCACTTCCGGCTCAACCTGTTCCACGTCACCGGCGACCTCATCATGCGCAATGAGTGGGACAACTTCCAGTTGCGCACGAAGGTGTGGTGGGACAAGCACAAGATTCCCTACGAGATTCTCAATCCGGCAGACGTCAAGAAATCATTCCCCGTGATGTCCATCGATGACATCACTGCGATTCTCTACGAACCCGACGCCGGCGTCGTGCGCGCGCGCCGCGCGGCACAGGCGGCTGCCAATGCGTTCGAGGCACTCGGCGGGAAGATCGTGATCGGACGGGCCGTGCCGCCCACGCCGAATCCGGCGGGCCGCGTCGAGTCGATTTCACTCGACACCGGCGAAACTCTACGCGCGGATACCTTCGTCTTCTGCGTCGGCCCGTGGATGGCGAAGAACTTTCCTGAGCTGCTCGCCAAGAAAACACGCGCGCC
>JBOHTH010000134.1:0-2966 GCA_050733535.1 Gemmatimonadaceae bacterium
GTTGACCTCATCACGAGAGAAGACGGCGCTCCCGGCGAGCACGGCGAACTGCTCATTCGCGGTCCGCAGGTGATGCTCGGATATCTCAACAACCCCGAAGCCACGGCGCAGGCGGTTGACGCCGATGGCTGGCTGCATACCGGTGATGTCGGTTATGCCGACGCCGACGGATTTTTTTATATCGTCGACCGCCTGAAAGAGTTCATCAAGTACAAGGGATACCAAGTGGCACCGGCGGAACTCGAGAGCATTCTGCTGGCGCACGCCGCGGTGGCCGACTGCGCGGTGATCCCGATGGCTGACGCCGATGCGGGCGAGATTCCGAAAGCGTTCATCGTCATGCGCCACGATGTAAGTTCTGAGGAGCTTATGGCATACGTCGCGGGCGTCGTGGCCTCCTACAAGAAGGTGCGCTCGGTGGAGTTCATAGAGAAAATCCCGAAGTCGCCCTCCGGAAAAATCCTGCGGCGCGAGCTGATTGCACTGGAGCGCTCGCGCATCGTGCGGTCGTGATCAAGTACATCGGCTCCAAGCGGACGCTGGTGCCGCGGATCCTCGCCTACGCGAAGGCGATTCGCGAGCGCACCGGTGCCAGCTCGTGCTGCGACATGTTCACCGGCACGACGCGCGTTGCGCAGGCGCTCAAGCGCGCGCACTTCCAGGTGACCGCGAACGATCTCGCGTCGTACTCCGAGATTCTCGCGATCGCGTATGTCGAAGCGGACGCCGAACAGTATCGGGGCCCGCTCACCGCGGCGAAGCTTGGCCACCTGAACGCGCTTCCCGGTCGCGATGGCTACTTCACGCAGACATTCTGCGCGGACTCGCGCTATTTCCAGCCCGGAAATGGCCGGCGCATCGACGCCATTCGTGAAGAGATCGAGCGTATCGCCGACGATCGCGTCGAGCGCGCGATCCTGCTGACCTCGCTGCTCGAGGCTGCGGACCGCGTGGATTCCACGACCGGCCTGCAGATGGCGTACCTGAAGGAATGGGCGCCGCGCTCGTTCAACGCGATGGAACTGCGCATGCCGCTGCTCATTCCGGGCGCGGGCACGGCGCTCCGCGAGGACGCGAACGCGCTTGTCGCCACGATGGCGCCGGTGGACATCGCCTACCTCGATCCACCGTACAACCAGCATTCGTATTTCTCGAACTATCATATCTGGGAGACGCTCGTCCGCAACGACACGCCGGAGTCGTATGGCGTGGCCCGCAAGCGCATCGACTGTCGCGTGACCAAGAGCGACTACAACGCGAAGGGCCGGTCGTGGGCGGCGTTCGAGTCGCTGGTGCGGACGATCCCGGCAAAGCACGTCATTGTCTCGTTCAGCAACGAAGGGTATTTCGCGCACGACGATCTCGTGACGCTGCTCGAGTCGACGTTTGGCGAAGTTGAGGCGGTACCGGTGGATTTTCGCCGGTATGTCGGCGCGCAGATCGGGATCCACAACCCACAGGGCGAGAAGGTGGGTCGCGTGAGCCATCTTACGAACCGGGAATATCTGTTCGTCGCGGGGACGGATGCCGCGCGCATCGTCCAGGATGCGACGGTCAGCATGGCGGGTGCTGCTCCACAGGCGTGATTTACGGACAGCCACCCTCCCACAGCTTGTAGTTAACATTGACCATGCACCGGAAAGCGATCAGCCATCTTCGCGCCGCCGACCCCGCCCTCGGCGAAGTCATCACACGCGTCGGCCCGTACAAGCTCGTGCCTCGCGCCGAGGGAACGCACTTCGACCACGTAGTGCGGAGCATTGTCGGCCAGCAACTGTCCGGCGCTGCCGCGCGGACGATCTACAAGCGCGTACTCGACCTGAAGGGCGGGAAGTACCCGACGCCGGCGGACTTCCTGAAGTTTCCCGTCCCCACGCTGCGCGCTGCGGGACTCTCCGGGCGGAAAGTCGAGTACGTGAAGGAACTCGCCAAGCGCACACACGATGGCTCGCTCGCGATCCTCAGGATTCACGAGATGGATGACTCCGGCGTGATGGAAACACTGGTGAGCGTGCGCGGGATCGGACCGTGGACGGCGCAGATGGTGCTTATGTTTCGCCTCGGCCGCCCCGATATTTTCCCCGAACTCGATCTCGGCGTCCAGAAAGCCGTGCAGAAGCTGCGCCGGATGCGAAAGCTGCCGACACCAAAGCAAATGACGAAGATCGGCGCGACGTACGCGCCGTACCGCACGTGTGCCGCGTGGTACCTGTGGCGGAGTCTCGAACTGCCGGAGGCATAGACGCTGAAAGTCGCGATCACGGGTGCGAGCGGGATGATTGGGAGTGCGCTTGTTCGCGCTTTGCGAAGCGCGGGCGACGAGCCGATCATCCTCGCGCGGGATTTCACGACACTGCCGGCAGCGGATGCCGTTGTGCATCTCGCCGGCGCGCCGATCGCCGTGCGATGGACCGCCGCGCGCAAGCGTGCGATGATCGACAGCCGCGTGCTCGGCGCGCGGCATCTCGCTGCGGCCATGGAGCGCACTTCACCGCAGCCGCGCGTGCTCGTGTCGGCGTCCGCGATCGGTGCGTACGGAGACCGTGGCGACGAACTGCTGACCGAAGAGAGTGCGCTCGGCGGTGATTTTCTTGCGACGCTCGTGCGCGACTGGGAGGCGGCCGCGGCCGAAGCGCGCGGCGTGCGCGTCGTGCAGCTGCGGTTCGGCATCGTGCTCTCGCGCCGCGGCGGCGCGCTCGCAAAAATGCTCCCGCCGTTCCGCCTGGGCATCGGCGGACGTCTTGGCTCGGGCGAGCAGTGGATGAGCTGGATCGCGCTGGATGATCTCGTGCGTGCGATTCGATTCGCAATCGAGTCGAGCGCACTTTCAGGCGCGGTCAACGCCGTCGCGCCGAACGCTGTCACCAACGCCGAGTTCACGCGAACACTCGCACGTGTGCTGCACCGGCCCGCGGTGTTCCCGGTCCCGGCGTTCGTGCTCCGCACAATCTTCGGCGAGATGGCGG
>JBOHTH010000135.1:0-5406 GCA_050733535.1 Gemmatimonadaceae bacterium
CGCGTGCCGCGGCCGAGCGGGATTTTGGGCCTATCACCTCGGTCAAGAACGAACTGCGCACGGTGCATGCCCGGCCCACGGCGCCGCTGCACGAATCGCTCGGCGGCGACTTGCGATTCGCGATTCGCTCCCTCGCGCGCCACCGCGTGTTCAGCGGCGTCACGGTGCTCGTGCTGACGCTCGGCATTGCCGCCACGACCATGATGTTCAGCGTGGTGTCCGGCGTACTGCTGCGACCGCTGCCATTCGCGCATCCGGAACAGGTCGTGATGATCTGGGGAAGTTACCCGGGCGTGGATCTCGGATTCTCCGAGCAACCGATCAGCGGTGGCCAGGTCAGGACGGAGCGCGAGAACAAGCGCGCGTTCAAGACCATCTCCGCTTTTGTCCCGCGTCTCTTCAATCTCGGCAGCGGCTCGTCGCCTGAACGGCTCGACGGTGCGCAGGTCACCTCGGAGTTCTTCGCGACGATCGGCATGCGGCCGGCGCTCGGCCGCGGGTTCGAGAGCGCGGAAGAGACACCGGGTGCTGATCACGTGGTCGTCATCAGCTGGGCACTCTGGCAGCGCCGCTTCGGCGGCGACCCGCATGTGCTCGGGACGAAGATCACGCTGAACGCAGAGCCGTACACGGTCGTCGGCATCGCGCCGCAAGGGTTTGCATTCCCGCGCGGCGCGGAAATGCCGGGTGACTTTCAGATGCCGGCGTCAACCGAGCTGTGGACGCCGATGATGCCGCCGCTGCGCGGCCCGTCCGAGCTCGTGGGGATCGGCCGCGTGAAGTCCGGCGTTACACTCGCTGCCGCGCAGTCAGATCTCGATCGCATGGCGCGCATTCAGGACGCGCTGGTGCCGCAGGCAAAGGGATGGTTTGGGACTCGCGCGGTTCCCCTGCGCGCACAGATCGTTGGCGACGTGCGCACGATGCTGATCAGCTTGCTGGCCGCGGCGGCGGTCCTCCTGATGATCGCTTGCGTCAATGCGGCGCAACTGCTGCTCGCCCGCCTTCAATCGCGCAGGCACGAGCTGGCCATTCGCGCGGCGCTCGGCGCCTCGGTGCCACGCCTCGCGCGCGTGCTGCTGATCGAGGCGCTTCTGCTCACTGGCATGGCCGGCATGTTCGGAACGCTCGCGGGAATGCTCGGCGTGACGCTGTTGCGCACGTTCGGGCCGGAGCGTTTGCCGCGCCTTGCCGACGTCACGTTCGACGGACGCGTCACCGCGGTGGCGGTCGCGGTCACGATTGTGGCGGGGATGCTGTTCGGCCTGGCTCCGGCGATCGGCGCGAGCCGCGTGCATCTCGCCGAAGCACTGCGGCGAGGCGGGCGTCGCACCGGAACGGAGGGCGCGTCGTCCAAGCTCCGCCGTGCGCTCATCACCGCAGAAGTGGCGCTGTCCGTAGTGCTTGTGATCGGCTCGGGCTTGCTCGTGCGCAGCCTCGAGCATCAACTCGGCGGGGACCTCGGCTTCTCGGCGCCGCACGGGATCACCTTCGAGGTCACGCTCCCCGCGCTGCAATATCCCGAGCAGCAGTTCTCGACCTACATGGTGCACCCGAAGGCCGTTGCGTTTTTTGCCGATGTGCTGGAACGGATCCGCGCCATTCCAGGAGTGAAAGCCGTGGCGATCGGCAAGCCGTTGCCGATGAGCGGCGCGCAGGAGTCGACCGTGTTCATTCCGGAAAACCTCGACCCGCGCCTGTTCAATGCAACGGGCAAGCCGATAGTGGAATACACCGTGGCGAGTCCCGGGATGTTCGCGGCCCTCGGCACACCGCTCCTTCGGGGTCGCGATGTTGCCGCGACGGATCTCGCGGAATCGCCGGGCGTGGTCGTCGTCAACGCGGCCACGGCCCGATGGCTCTGGCCCGATCAGGATCCCCTCGGCAAACACCTCCGCCTCGGCGGTCCGAATACACCCGCGCCGTGGATGACCGTCGTCGGTGTAGTGGCCGACATGAAGCGCTATTCGCTGATGCAGGAGGCGCGGCCGGAAATCTTTGTTCCGTACACGCAGAATCCTTACCCAACGTTTTCCACGATGCAGTTTGTGGTGCGGAGCTCTGCCGATCCCACACAGCTCATCGGCCCCATTCAGCGCGCGATCGCCGCGGTGGACCCGGGAATTCCCGTCGCGCGCGTTCGGACAATCGATGAACTCGTGAGTGATGTGAGTGAGAACGCACGTTTCGCCGCGCTGGCGATGAGCGCATTTGGCGCGATCGCCCTGCTGCTCTCGATGATCGGACTGTACGGCGTGATCGCGTTCATGGTGCACCAGCGCCGGCAGGAGTTCGGCATTCGCTCAGCGCTGGGCGCGAGTCGGCGACAGATTCTTCGGATGGTGCTCGCCGACGGATTCACGCTGGCTGTTGTCGGCCTGGGCGTAGGCGTGGTGCTCGCGCTCGTCGCGGGACGGCTTATCCGGTCGATGCTGTATCAGGTGACCGTTGGTGATCCGTTGACGCTGATTGGCGTTGCACTCTTGCTGCTGGGCACGACCGCGCTCGCGTGTTTCCTGCCGGCGGTGCGCGCGTCGGGCGTTGATCCGCGGGTGGCGCTCGATGACATTTGAGGTCGATCACGAACTCCTCAACGCGGGACGCGCGTAGCGAAGCAGCAGCACGAATAACACGGCGGCGAGCACCGCGAAGGCGTACTGCGTTCGCGAAACGCCGACGCCGAATGGAAACCAGATTCCAGGCACATGCAGAGTGCTTAGTTCCTGCGCGAAGACGGCGATCGCTGCGAAGCTCGCCGCCGCGATGGCAATCAGCGAATCGGCGGCCCGCCTTCGCGCGCCAGCGTACAGGATGAGCGACCACAATGCCACGAAGGCGACCCGCACTGCCGTCGCCATCACGTGACCTCCATGAGCGAGTACAGGTCCGATCGCCGGTGCCATCCACGAACGGGTCACCAGTTCTGCAGCCAGATACAGCACCGTCAAGCCGAACACCGTGCGTTGAAACCACCGCGCGTGATACACGCGGAACCATTCGCGCCACGCCATCGTCCACGCGGCCAATACAAGAGGCGTGAGGATAACATTTCGGACGACATCGAAGACCCGGATACTCTCCCACTGCATCCAGAAGAACGTCGCCTGATTCACGCGAGCGAGCGCGGTGCACACCAGGGCGCCCGCCAACCAAAACCTGGCTGCGCCACTGCGATCAGAGCTCATCAGCATCGCAACCATGATCGCCAGCACGATGAACATCACAGGTTCGATCACGTCGACGATGTAGCCGGTGACGGTCTGGAGCCATTGCAGTCGATAACGAGCGTCGATGGCGCGGATCTCACCCAATGCGGGCGCAATGTGAATTCCACCGGCATCGGCCGCGCCGAGTGCAGTTCCGGGCGACATCCAAACGCGAAACGCGATCACGTGGGTCTGGATCGAATCGCCGGTAGCACTCGTCGAGGGAAGCCTGAAGACACGAGGCTGGATGCTGTATTGCACGGGCTTCGCGCGCGAAAAGTCGCCTGCGCTTCCCAGAAGGTTTCCATCGACGAACAGCTGATACGCATCGTCGACGGCGGGAGGTCCGGCCAGCGCGAGTGTATCGGCTGCCCTGACGTTCACTCGGATACGCATGCGATACCAGGCATAGCCCGAATAGCGCGGGTGTCCGCGCGAGCCCCATCCGGCAACGTAGCCGGACAATCCAACGTCCCCGTCGTGTGCGCCCTTCGCCGGCGTGAGGCCGACGGTCTCCCACGACGAGTCGTCAAGGTCGGCGTCAGCCCAGTGCGGGTCGTCGCCGGTGCGGAACTTCCACGGGCCGTTCAGCGCGACGGAGGCTTGCCCAATCGAAACGTCGACGACGGTACGTGGCTTGGCGGAGACTTTGTCAGCTTGCCGCTGGACCGCGGGGAGAATGAGAGCGAAGCACACCCACGCAAGCTGATTCATTTTCTACCGCTGACGCAGGTGATCTGACGGCCAATCGTTACAATGTACGAGGTCCGGCGGTGGATCACTTCGCTTCCCGTCGAACTATCGCCGCCAGACGCTCCGTTGGGGCGCGCCCAGACCACGTCCGCGACGATGCGCCGGGTGCGCTCCTACAAGATCACCGCGGCTGGGCGGCGATGCCTCACACGCGAGATGGACATCTGGCGCAGCTTCGGCTTCCAGCATTGCAGGATGGCCATGCCGAGGCGGCCTTGAACGAGCTGGCCGAGCCCCGGGATGAAGAAACTGCAAAGTGCGGCTATCACATTGCCTGCGGACCCCTGACCGCTCATCTGGTCCTCCGGGTAGAGGTCTTGAATGACTACGAACGGGGAGCGGCTCGCGGTTTCAAAATGCCGAGGCGTGCGTATGGAGTGGTTGCCGATAACCTGAGAGTCGGCAAGATGCGCAACCTCATGCGGAAGTAGCAGATCGCTCGCGTCCTCATTCAAGCCGCACTCGCACATAAGCTTAGACTAAGATATATGGACCGGCGCGAGGTATTCTTAGAGCACTTGGTGGAGCAAGTCAGTCAGAGCAGCGTGGCCGGCGTGGCATTCTTTGAATCAGACGCTGGGAAACTCGAACTCGAGCTGTACTCACAAGTACTCGGTCATATTGAGCAGCATATCAGGTAAACTCGCCGCCCCTTGGGCCTCACCGCCGACTCCCGCGGAGCCGAGCGGCGAGCCATACAACCCTCGTTTCTCGATTCTCGCGGTGATCGCTGCATTTACGGCGATCTTCGTGTTGCGCTTCTTTACGTTTTTTCTCGACGACGTCACCAAGAACATCCCCAACACGTTCGTGATGCGGATCGTGGAGGAGGGGACGGGCGCGTACGGCGCGATGCTCCTCTTTCCCGTCCTGTTCCTGCTCGAGCGCCGCTTTCCGCTCTCCTCGGGACGGTGGAGGGTGAGCTGGGCGCCTCAGGTCGCCGGCTTTGCCGCCTACTCCGCAGCGCACACCTCGCTAATGTGGGTCTGCCGGGCCGCGATCCTTCATGCGCTCGGCCACGGGCCGTATGACTACGGTCGAATGTCGACGCGGTACTTCATGGAGGCGCCAAACGACTTCTTCGCCTACGGCGCGTTCCTCGGCGTGATGACGCTCTTGCGAGTAATGCACGCGGTGCGTGAACGTGATCTGCGGGTCGAGGCGCTCGCGCGCACCGCCGCCGAGTCACGCCTCGCGGCGTTGCATACTCGCCTCCAGCCGCACTTCCTCTTCAACGCCCTTAACGCGATCGCATCCGCGGTATACGACGACCCCGCAGCCGCAGACGCGATGATCGGCCATCTCGGCGAACTTCTGCGCCACGCGCTCCGCACGAGCACGCAGCCGGAGATCGCCCTCGCCGACGAACTCGGCGTCTTGCAGTCGTACCTCGAGATTGTGCATGCACGATTCGGCGAGCGCGTGTCGTTCGACCTCGAGGTCGCAC
>JBOHTH010000136.1:0-6004 GCA_050733535.1 Gemmatimonadaceae bacterium
CGCGACTTGCGCGCGAGCGAAATCAGGAGCGGTTCGAGCGCCGTGTCGTACGCGTCCGCGGTCATCTGCCCCTGCTTCGCCCGGATCTGGTCGATCTGTTCCTGCAGGGCGTACTGCTCGCCGTACAGCGCCGAAAGCTTCGGATCGTTCGCCGCCGCAAGCGTCGCCGCCTTCCCCGCATCCATGAAGAAACGGCGCGCGAGGGCGCCGTCACCGGTGCGTCCCGTCGGATCGCCCGTCCCCTCTTTCGCACCGCCGTAGGCAAGCTGGGGGTGCTCGGTTTGCAGGAGACTCGCGTTGTCGTAGAACCGCTTGGTTTCGAGCGCCGCATAGCGGAACGCCTCGAGCAGCGAGACGCGGCCGTCCTTGTCCGCGTCGGCGCCGTCCTTGGCGAACGCTTCCACAAAGTACTGGCCGAAGTGCGACTCGTTCCGTTCAAACGCCGTTTTTGTCGCCGTGATGATGACGCGGTTGTCGCCGGCGACCACCGGGACCATGTCGCCGCTGGCGCTGGTAAGATTGATGAGCGCGACGCGCTGGGTGGGAAACGCGGCAAGGAGCCGCGCGAAATCAGTCGCGTCGAGATCGGGACCCGGAATGCTGATGCGCGTGTCCGTACCCTCGCCCGCACCGTGGCCGATCAGCACGAGGACGAACTGCGACGCCGGCGCGGCCTTCGCCGCCATCGCCATGATCGCCTTTTCGATATTCGCCTTGGTGGACTGCCCATGAAAGCGCGGAGCGCGGCTGACGCTGTCCTCGCCGAACCAGACGATGTTCGAGTCGGGAACGCCGAACCGCTCGTGCAGCGCAGTGCCGAGGCCGCCCGCTTCCGCGCGGAACTCGGTGCTGTACTTCGCCTCGCCGCCCAGCCCGCTGACGATCACCACGCGCGTCTGCGCGGCGAGTTGCCGGAGAGGCGACGCGAGCGCCATGACCATGACAATCCCGCAGGCCGCAGCGGGTCGGAACCGCGGGCGGCTCACGCGAGGCCCCGCAGTTTTCGGTAGCCCCACTCCGCGGAAAGCAGCACCACTAACACGAGAAAATTCACCGGCATGTCCCACAGGTCCATTTCGTTCGCGACAGTCACGCCGCGTTTGCTCATCGCGACATCTTCGGCGAGCGTCGAGACCGTCGCCGGCGTGTAGAATCGGCCGCCGGTCTCGCGCGCCAGCCGCTGGAGGAGCGCGGCGCGCATTTCCGCGTCGACGTACTCCGCGTTGAGATCGGCCACGCGCACGAACGCGGAGTCAAAAGCGACCGATCCGTCCGGTGACTTGGCCTCGACGCGAACAGTGTAGATGCCGGGCTGGTCGGGCGTGAACGTCCCGCGGTACTCGCCGTCGCGGTCTACGGCCCAGTCGAGCGGGACGTCGCGGGCCGAGCCCGCCGGTCCGGCAACGTGCGCTACGACCCGCGCGTCGTTCACGCTGAAGTACGCGCTGTCCACGACCGTCGCCTGCAGCGGCACGGCAACACCGGTGTTCACTTGGTCGGCACCAAGCCGCACGGCCACGCGGCCGGACACGTCCGAGGTGAGAAAGCGAAGCAGTTGCCGCCAGAACGTGGGAAAAGTCGGGTCGCCAACGGGGATGTCCGCACCAAACGCCCACGTCCACGAATCCTGGATCGGCATCGCCACCGAGACCCCGCGACCGTAACGCTGGTACACGAGCACGGGCTGCTCGTAACCGCGGAGCTGTTCGCCGCCCGGCGCACCGGCACGGCCACCTTTCGGCACCGTTCCCTGAATGAGCGTCACCGCGCCCGGCTTCACGCCGCGCATCCGGTTCACCGATGTCACCGAGGGAAGTGTACGCCAGCGTTCTGCGGACTTCGCCTCAGTGCCCGCGACCTGCGTCACCGCGTTCGAGACTCCGCCCGGCGTCAGCGTCGTCGTGAGGTCCGCGAGGAACGACACACTGTCGCCCGTCGCGTTTCCCTGCACGACGACCGGCATGACGTCTGCCAGTGGAGTGCCCGCGTACCCGCCCTCGGAGAACGACCGGCGTCCGCCGAGCAGCAGGAGCCCGCCGCCGCGAACGCTCACATAATCGGCGAGCATCACGAGCTGCGCGTGCGTGAAGAAGCTCGCCTCGACGCTGCCGAGGATGATCGCGCGGTATGCGTAGAGCTCCGTGCGCGTCGCCGGGAAACCGCCGGCGAGTTCCTGCGGGCCGTCGACGTTCAGGCGGAGGAACTTGCGGTCGGCAGTGCGCTGCAGCGCGACGAGCTGGAGGTTCGAATCCGCCGCGACCGCGGCACGCACGAAGCGCATCTCATAGCGCGGCTCCCCTTCAAAGTAGAGAATTTTCTCCCGCGTATTCCGCACCCGCACGAGTGCCTGCTGCGAGTTGTTCTGCGTCACCTGCTCGCCCGGCTGCAGCGGCACGCGGAACGTCACGACGCGCGGGCCCGCGCTGGCCATCTTCACCTCAACGCGCACGGGCGCAACGTCGCCGTCGGGCGGCAGCGTGATCTCGGATTGTCCGATCAGCTGGCCGTCATCCTCCACCATCAGCGGCACCTTCGCGCCGCCGAACCCGCGCTGCCGTATGAGCACGTCGGCCACGAGCGTGGCCCCCTTGAGCACGCTGCTGGCGGCCTCAACGCGCCGGACTTCGATGTCACGCGCAAAGCGCTCGGATCCCACGCCCACTGCGAACACGGGGATCTGCTTGGCACGCAGCGACAGGAGTTCGTCCGCGATCGGCGCGCGCGAGTTGTCCGCGCCGTCGGTGAGCATCACGAGGCCGGAGACCGGCACCATTTCGAGATCGCGGCGCGCGGCCTCGAGCGCGTCGCCAAGATGGGTCTCGTTCGCGTCGAAACGCAGTGACGTCGTGTCGTCCATTCGCGCCGCAGTCGCGCCGAAGTGAAAGACCTTCACCTGAAAACGCTGGCGCAGCGCGGCCAGCAACGCGCTGTTCCGAGCCGTGACGGAATCGCGGATCCAATCGACGCGCGTCCGCCCGGCCCGATCCGCGATCTGCATGCTGCGCGAGTCGTCGATCAGCACGCCGACGAAGTTCCGCTGGGGCACCGCCGCGTTGAGCACCAGCATCGGCCGCATCAGGCAGATGACCAGTACGACCAGCGTCGCCACGCGGAGTGCGCGGAGCACCGCCCGGTCGCGCGGCGAACTCTTCGCGCGCACGCGCCGGTAGCTGAGCACGGCCGTAATCGCGATCGTCGCCCCAACGAGCAGCAGGATCACGGCCGGCACGGGGGCGCCGAACGTGAAGTCCCCTTGCTGGAAGACCGCCGGCCGGTACTTGAAGAAGAACGCGAACAGCGCGCCGAGCGGATTGGCCATCAGGGGATGAAATTGGGAGAGTGACGGGGTTGGTGCGTGGCCCCCGCCCCACCATCTATTAACACTCGCGGGAGCCTGTTTGTTGAGTCCCTCCGCGAAACGATTCAGTTTTCCAACTCTTGACAGCCACAGGACTGCGTGCGCCCACCAATCGCTCCCATCACCCTCGCCGAGCTTCAGACGGCTCGCGCGCGCATCGCGGGCACCGCCGTGCGCACGCCGCTGATCCGCCTGCGGACGGATGCACCCTGCGAGATCTACCTCAAGTTGGAGACACTTCAGCCGATCGGTTCGTTCAAGCTCCGCGGCGCACTCAATGCCATGCGGTCACTCAGCCCCGGGCAACTGGCGGACGGCGTCTATACCCCGAGCGCGGGAAACATGGCGCAGGGGGTGGCGTGGGCCGCGCGCGAACTGGGCGTCCCGTGCCGCGTGATCGCGCCGGATCACGCCCCGCGCACGAAGATCGAGGCCATCGAACGGCTCGGCGCCACCGTGCGGCTGATTCCATTCGCCGATTGGTGGAATGCGATCCTCGAGCACACCGTCCCCGGCGAGCGCGGGACGTTCATCCATCCCGGCGCGGACCGCATGGTGATGGCAGGGAACGGGACGGTCGGCCTGGAGATTCTCGAAGATCTTCCGGACGCCGACACGATCGTGGTGCCATATGGGAGCGGCGGGTTTGCGTGCGGCGTCGCCTGCGCGGCGCACGCGGTTCGCCCCGCAACGAAAGTCTTCGCGGCGGAACTCGAGGGGCGCGCGCCGTTCGCGGCGTCGCTTGCGGCGGGCCGGCCCGTGAGCATCGACTACACCGCGAGCTTCGTCGACGGCATCGGCGGAAAGAGCGTGCTCGAGGAGATGTGGCCCCTCGCGTCGTCCGTGCTCAAGGGATCGCTGACCGCGTCGCTCCAGCAGGTTGCCGATGCGGTGCGGCTCCTTGTTGAGCGCGCACGCGTCGTGGCGGAGGGCGCCGGCGCTGCGGCGCTGGCGGCCGCGCTCGCCCATGACATCGGCGCGCGCCGCGTCGTCTGCGTAATTTCCGGCGGCAACATCGACACCAAGAAACTCGCGACTATCCTGTCCGGCGGAATTCCATGATGACGAACGACGGCTCGCGGGCGGTCGGCCGATGGCTGGCGCTCTGGGCCCTGATGATCGCGCTCCTCATTCCGATCGGCGGAGCGACACGACTCACCGAAAGCGGACTTTCAATCACCGAGTGGCAGCCGGTGTCCGGCGTGATTCTCCCGCTTGGCGACCGCGCGTGGGCCGCGGAGTTCGCGAAGTACCAGCAGATCCCGCAGTACAAACTGCTGAACCGTGGCATGTCGCTCGCGGAGTTCAAGAACATCTTTCTCTGGGAGTATGTGCACCGCCTGTGGGCGCGGCTGCTCGGCGTCGCGCTCGCGCTTCCGCTGCTCTGGTTCGGCGTGCGAAGGAAGATCCCGCGGGACCTCTGGCCGCGGCTCGTTGGCCTGCTCGCGCTGCTCGGCGCGCAGGGCGCGCTCGGATGGTGGATGGTCGAGAGCGGGCTGAGCGTGCGCACGAGCGTGAGCCAGTACCGGCTCGCGGCCCACCTCGTCACCGCGCTCGCGCTCTATGCGTTCACCGTCTGGACCTCAGCCGAACTCATCGCGCCGCGCGGCGAACGCGCGGTGAACGACGGCTGGCTGGACAAAGGCGTCGTGGCGCTTGCCCTGATGGTCCCATTCACGGCCGCGAGCGGCGCGTTCGTCGCCGGACTACACGCGGGCAAGATCTACAACACGTTTCCGCTGATGGGGAATGGTCTCGTGCCTGCAGAGTACGGGGTTCTCACGCCCTGGTGGCGAAATCTTTTCGAGAACCCGGCTGCGGTGCAGTTCAACCACCGGCTGATCGCGACGACTACGTTTGCGCTGGCGATCTGGGTATGGTATCGCGCGAGGAATACGAAGAACACGCGACTGCTGCGCGCGTCGCGGTTTGTCCTTGGTGCCGCGCTGCTTCAGGTGACGCTGGGGATCTCGACGCTGCTGCTCGCGGTGCCGACAGTGCTCGGCGTGGCGCACCAGGCGGGCGCGGTACTGCTGTTCACGGCGGCATTGCTGGCGCTGCACGCCAATGGTCGACGGAAAACGGCATAGCCGTCAGGGCCTTCCTATTCGCGGATTTGATCGGGTACTGCTACGGCAACTGCAACGGCTTTAGTCGCGGATTCCGCGGATTAACAGCCTGATACGACCACGACAAAAATTTGGGGGAACTGCCACTGCGCTCGCGCGTTGGTGCCGTTCCCCCAGGTATTTGCAGTTGTTGTATCGGCGTCGTTTCCGCGGAAATCCGCGGTAAACGCCGTTGCTGTTGCAGGCGATTGGGCGGATTGGATCGGGTACTGCCACTGAAACGGCAACTGCTTTAACCGCGGAGTTCGCGGATTAACTGCCTGATACGACCACGACAACAAATTTGGGGGAACTGCCACTGCGCTCGCGCGTTGGTGCCGTTCCCCCAGGTATTTGCAGTTGCTGTATCGGCGTCGTTTCCGCGGAAATCCGCGATTAAGGCCGTTGCTGGTGCAGGCGATTGGGCGGATTGGATCGGGTACTGCCACTGCAACGGCAACTGCTTTAACCGCGGAGTTCGCGGATTAACTGCCTGATACGACCACGACAACAAATTTGGGGGAACTGCCACTGCGCT
>JBOHTH010000137.1:0-3560 GCA_050733535.1 Gemmatimonadaceae bacterium
GCTCGGCGGCCACGGCGACACGATGGTCCCGCTGATCAGCTACACCACCGTGAGCGGGATCCCCGTGACGCAGCTCATCGACAAAGAGAAGCTCGACGCGATTGTCGCGCGTGCGCGGAACGGCGGCGCCGAGATCGTGAAGTATCTCAAGACCGGGTCGGCGTATTACGCGCCGTCGTCCGGCGCGGTGCAGATGGTCGAGGCGATCGTGCTCGACCAGAAGCGCATCCTCCCGTGCTCCGCGTGGCTGCAGGGCGAGTATGGCATGAAGGACCTTTTCCTTGGCGTGCCCGTGAAGCTCGGCCGCAAGGGAATGGAGAAGATCATCGAGGTCACGCTCACCGCTGACGAAAAGGCCGCGCTGGCCAAGAGCGCCGAGGCGGTCCGCGAGCCGATGGGCGTTATCAAGTGGTAGGTCGGCGAGCGTCGATCTTCGATCGTCGATCCTCCGTCTTCGGACTTCGGTCCTCCGTCTTCGGTTTTTGACCGTGCTCGCCTTTTGGCGTTCGACCGTAGGCAAGAAGGTGGTGATGGGCGCGACGGGGTTGATCCTCGTCGCGTTCGTCATTTTGCACATGGCCGGCAACCTGCAGTTCTTCGCGGGTGCCGAACGGTTCAACGCGTATTCGCATTTGCTGCAAGTGGACCTGATCGAGTTCACGTGGTTGCTTCGCGTGACCCTGCTCGTGAGCGTCGTGCTCCATATCACCGCGGCGTACCAGCTCACGATGCGGAACCGCGCCGCGCGCCCTGCGGCCTACGTGAAGCGCGAGCCGCAGGTCTCGACCTACGCCGCGCGAACGATGCGATGGGGCGGGGTATACCTGCTGCTCTTCATTCCATATCACATCCTGCATTTCACCACGGGTACGCTTCACCCGGCATTTGTCCGCGGGCAGGCGTACGGGAACGTCGTGATCGGGTTCGAGACGGTGTGGGTTTCGCTTTTCTATTTGGGTGCGATGGCCTTTCTCGGCCTGCACCTCTATCACGGGGCCTGGGCGGCGTTCCGTACGCTCGGCATCGCACGGCCGTCCGACGATCCGCTGCACCGGCGCCTCGCGCTCGCGGTCGCGGTGATCGTCCCCCTGGGATTCAGCCTCCTGCCGCTGAGCGTCATGTTCGGCTTCGTTCGCTGAGCGGGATGTCATGACGAGCAAACTCAACCCCCGCGTGCCGGGCGGACCCGTTGCGGAGCAGTGGAACAAGCACCGCTTCGAGATGAAGCTGGTGAATCCCGCGAACAAGCGGAAACACCATGTGATCGTGGTGGGTTCCGGCCTCGCGGGCGCGAGTGCGGCCGCGTCGCTTTCGGAGCTCGGCTACAACGTGAGCTGTTTCTGCTTTCAGGATTCTCCCCGACGCGCACACTCGATCGCTGCGCAGGGTGGGATCAACGCCGCCAAGAACTACCAGAACGACGGCGACAGTGTCTGGCGCCTGTTCTACGACACGGTGAAGGGCGGCGACTTCCGCTCGCGCGAAGCACACGTGTACCGCCTCGCGCAGGTGAGCGTAAACATCATCGACCAGTGCGTGGCGCAGGGCGTGCCGTTCGCGCGCGAGTATGGCGGGCTGCTCGCCAACCGGTCGTTCGGCGGCGCGCAGGTCTCACGCACGTTCTACGCCCGCGGCCAGACGGGCCAGCAACTGCTTCTCGGCGCGTATCAGGCGCTGGAGAAGGAGGTTGCGAGAGGGGGTGTCACGATGCACAGCCGCCACGAGATGCTGGATCTCGTGGTCGTGGATGGACGCGCCCGAGGGATCATCGCGCGTGATCTCGTCACCGGGGAGATCACGGCGCACGTCGCGGACAGCGTCGTGCTCGCCTCCGGCGGCTATGGGAACGTGTTCTACCTCTCCACGAATGCGAAAGGGTGCAACGTCACGGCGACGTACCGCGCGTACAAAAAAGGCGCGATGTTCGCGAACCCGTGCTTCACGCAGATCCACCCCACGTGCATTCCGGTCTCGGGCGAGCACCAGTCGAAGCTCACCCTGATGTCGGAGTCGCTGCGCAATGACGGGCGCGTGTGGGTGCCAAAGAAGACCGAAGACCGAGGACGGAAGCCCGAGGGCATTGCCGAAGGCGATCGGGACTACTACCTCGAAAGAAAATACCCGAGCTTCGGGAATCTGTCGCCGCGCGATATCGCGAGCCGGGCGGCCAAGGAAGTGTGCGACGAGGGGCGCGGCGTGGGCCCGGGCGGACGCGGCGTGTACCTCGACTTCGCCGATGCCATCGCCCGACTGGGTGAAACGACGATCCGGGAGAGATATGGGAATTTGTTTGAGATGTACGAGCGCATCACGGACGAGAATCCGTACAAGTAGCCGATGCGCATCTACCCTGCCGTGCATTACACCATGGGCGGCCTCTGGGTGGACTACAATCTGATGAGTACGATTCCGGGGCTGCATGTGATTGGCGAGGCGAACTTCTCCGACCACGGCGCCAACCGGCTGGGCGCGAGCGCACTGATGCAGGGGCTGGCGGACGGATATTTCGTGCTTCCAGCCACGCTCGGCGATTATCTCGCGGGCATCAAGGCGGACGGTCTTACCGCTGACCACGCAGAGTTTCGCGCGGCAATCGACGGCGTGAGCGCGCGCACCGCACGGCTCCTCTCGATCAAGGGCAAACGCACCGCGGACTCGATTCATCGCGAACTCGGCCACATCATGTGGGAGAAGTGTGGGATGTCGCGCAACGCAGCCGGCCTGAAAGAGGCGCTCGCCGCGATTCCGGCACTGCGCGACGAGTTCTGGGCGAATGTGTCCGTTCCTGGCTCGGGCGCGGAACTGAACCAGGCGCTCGAATACGCTGGGCGCGTGGCGGACTTTCTCGAGTTTGCCGAACTGATGTGCGTCGACGCGCTGCAGCGGGAGGAGAGTTGCGGCGCCCATTTCCGCGAAGAACATCAGACCAAGGACGGCGAGGCCGTTCGCGATGACGAACACTTCGCGTATGTGTCCGCGTGGGAATACGCAGGTGAAGGGAAGGCGCCCGTGCTGAACAAGGAGCCGCTCACGTTCGAGAACGTCCACCTCTCGACGCGGAGTTACAAGTGAAGCTGCTCCTGCACGTGTGGCGGCAGGCGCGGCCGGACGCGCCGGGCAAGATCGTCGACTATGCGACCGACGGGATCTCGCCGGACATGTCGTTCCTCGAGATGCTCGACGTCGTGAACAGCCGGCTGATCGAGCATGGCGAAGAACCGATCGCGTTCGACCACGACTGCCGCGAGGGCATCTGCGGAGCGTGCGGGATGATGATCAACGGCGCGGCGCATGGGCCGATGAAGCTCACGACTGCGTGCCAGCTGCACATGCGCAGCTTCAAGGACGGCGACGAGATCTGGGTCGAACCCTGGCGTGCGAAAGCATTCCCCGTGCTCAAGGACCTCGTCGTGGACCGCGGCGCGTTCGACCGAATCATCCAGGCCGGCGGATTCGTGTCGGTCCGCACCGGCAGCGCGCAGGACGGCAACGCCATTCAGATTCCCAAGCAGGCGGCTGACGACGCGATGGACGCCGCGGCGTGCATCGGCTGCGGCGCG
>JBOHTH010000138.1:0-9157 GCA_050733535.1 Gemmatimonadaceae bacterium
GGATCGTTCAGTGCACACTGAGCGATCCGCCCGTTTCCGCGAAATCCGCGGTTAAGTCTTTCTTTCCCTAGATCTGCGATCGAATTCTTTTTCTCAACTACAACCGCAAATGGCGTTTCGCTCCGCGACGCTCACCGTGGACGGCAAGACGATGACCAAACCGGTGGACGTGCTGGAGGGTATTTGGATGAGCGAGGAATGGACAAATAACGGCATAACTGTGAGACGGGAACGAACGGCATAACTCTCAGACGGGACCCGTCAGACAAATACACCTTTCAGAAACTGCGGGTCTCTGACAGTTGCACGTGTCTGATAGGTCCCGTCTGAGAGCTTATGCCGTTTTGCGCCGTTCGTTCCTACTCGCCGAGGATATGCCCGCCCTGCTCTTCCCCTCGCGGCACAATCCCCGGCGTCTCGTTGATCATGCGCGCGCATGTATTCCAGCGCAGCACCGCATCGTCGTTCCCCGCCGGCCGCAGCGCTTCCGCCTTGTCGTACCACGTCATCGCTTCGCGCAGCCATTCGTACGCCACAAATCCGGCGCCGGGCGCGCGCTGCTGGAGGCGGGCCTTGGCCCGCCGCTCGAGGATCAGCCCCGCGTAGTACGTGCGCTCATAATCACCGGTCAGCGATGCGAGTGTCTCCTTCGCACGCTGCACTGCCCCGCCCGTGTCGTGCACGAACTGATCGCAGCGCGCGAGGAGCAGGACCTTCAGCGCCTCCTGGTGCGCCGGCTCCACGGCGAGAATATCGAGGCAGATGCTCTCCGCCGCCCACGGCTCGTTGAGGAGCCGGTAGTGCTCCGCCCGCTCAAGCGCTCGCGGCAGCGCCGCGGCGGAAAGTCGCTTGAGCTCGAACGTCATTTCTTCGGACCTCGCACGAGGCGCACCAGCGCCTTGAGCGGATCGTAGTAGCGATCGGCAACGCGTTCCTTGAGCGGGATGATCGCGTTGTCCGTGATGTGAATCCCCTCAGGGCAGACCGTGGTGCAGCATTTGGTGATGTTGCAGTACCCGATCCCCTGCGCGTCCTTGAGCTCCTCGGTGCGGTCCAGCGTGTCGAGCGGATGCATCTCGAGCGCGGCCGTATGCACGAGGAAGCGCGGGCCAATGAAACTTTCTTCCTTGTGATGGTCGCGCAGAACATGGCAGACGTCCTGACACAGGAAGCATTCGATGCATTTCCGGAACTCCTGCACGCGATCGACATCGGCTTGCTGCATGCGCCAGGTGCCGTCCGGCGCATCCGGCTTCCGCGGCGCAAATGGCCTGATCTTTTTCTTGACCCGATAATTCCAGCTGACGTCGGTCACCAGGTCGCGCACATGCGGAAAGGTGCGCATCGGTTCGATCGTGACGGGCTTGGTGAGGTCGAGTTCGCTGAGCCGAGTCATGCACATAAGGCGCGGCTTGCCGTTGATTTCCGCTGAGCAGGACCCGCACTTCCCTGCCTTGCAGTTCCAGCGCACCGCCATGTCATTGGCCTGATCCGACTGGATGCCGTGCACGGCATCGAGCACGACCATGCCCTCACCGACGTCCGTCTTGTAGTCGCGCAGCTCACCCCCGCCGTGCTCTCCGCGCCAGATGCGAAAGGTCGCTGTGGTCATGACTTCTGCTCCTCGATGACTTCCTGCAAATGGGCGGGAATGGGCGGAATGGTTTCGCGACTGAGCTCCATCGATCCGTCTGCGCCCTTACGAAGCTTGATGTTGAAGTTCCCCTGCTTGGGGTCCTTGTCGGGATAGTCGTCGCGAAAGTGTCCGCCGCGGCTCTCCGTGCGCTCGAGCGCGGCGCGCGTAATGGCCTCGGAGATTGTCATCAAGTTCTTCAGGTCGAGCGCGGTATGCCAGCCTGGATTGTACTCCCGGTTTCCCTCCGCGCCGACCTTCGCCGCGCGCTCACGGAGCGCGCCGATCCGGTCGAGCGCGGTTTTCATCTCGCTCTCCGTGCGGACGATGCCGACCAGGCTTTGCATCATCGACTGGAGTTCGTGCTGCACATGGTACGGACTCTCGCCTCCAGCGCGATCGAACGGAGCGAGCGCGTCGCGCGCGGCCACGTCAACCACCGCCGCGTCCACCGCGCCCGCGCCATTCGCCTTGGCAAACTCGGCCGCGTGCTCGCCGGCGCGTTTGCCAAACACGAGCAGGTCGGAGAGCGAGTTGCCACCGAGACGGTTCGCACCGTGCAGCCCTGCAGCGCACTCGCCCGCGGCGAAGAGTCCGGGCACGGACGTCATCTGCGAATCGCCATCTACGGAGATGCCGCCCATCATGTAGTGCGTGGTTGGGCCGATCTCCATTGGGACTTTGGTGATGTCGATGTCCGCGAGCTGCTTGAACTGGTGGTACATGCTCGGGAGCTTGCGCTTGATGGCTTCCTCGCCGTTCGGGATCTTGTCCTTGATCCATGCGATGTCGAGGTACACGCCGCCATGCGGGCTGCCGCGCCCCGCCTTCACCTCACGATTGATGCACCGGGCGACGTGATCGCGCGTGAGGAGCTCGGGCGGCCGGCGCGCGCTCTTGTCGCCCTGCGTGTAGCGCCATCCCTCGTCCTCGTTGTCCGCCGTCTGGTTGCGGTAGTTTTCGGGAATGTCGTCGAACATGAAACGCCGCCCTTCGCTGTTGCGCAGCACGCCGCCTTCGCCGCGAACGCCTTCCGTGACGAGCAGTCCTTTCACGCTCGGCGGCCACACCATGCCGGTCGGATGGAATTGCACGAACTCCATGTCCTGCAGCGCGGCCCCGGCGCTGTACGCGAGCGACTGGCCGTCCGCTGTGTATTCCCAGCTGTTGCTCGTGATGCTGAATGCGCGGCCCACGCCGCCCGTGGCGAGCACCACGGCTCTCGCCTTGAACAGGCGGAAGCGGCCCCGTTCGCGATCGTAGCCGAACGCACCGACCACACGCCCGCCGTTCATGAGGAGAGTGACGATCGACACTTCTGCGTGGACGTCGATCCCCGTGTGCATCGCGTGATCCTGAAGCGTGCGGATCATCTCGAGGCCGGTGCGATCGCCGACGTGCGCGAGCCGCGGGTAGCGATGCCCGCCGAAGTTGCGCTGGCTGATTTTTCCGTCAGGTGTACGGTCGAACACGGCGCCCCACGCTTCCAACTCGTTGACGCGCGCCGGCGCCTCCTTGGCGTGGATCTCGGCCATCCGCCAGTTGTTCAGGTACTGGCCGCCCCTCATCGTATCCGCGAAGTGCACGCGCCAGTTGTCGCGGTCGTCCGCGTTCCCCAGCGATGCCGCGCAGCCGCCTTCGGCCATCACAGTGTGCGCTTTGCCGAGCAGCGACTTCGTGACCACGCCGACTGTTGCGCCGCTCGACGCCGCGCCGATCGCCGCACGGAGCCCTGCTCCGCCGGCGCCAATGATGAGTACATCGTGCTCGAACGTTTCGTACTCGGCCATCAGAACAGCCTCCAGTCGTGCCAGATACCCATGGAGCACATGCGAATGTAGATATCGGCGAAGCCCACCATCACGAGGCTCGACCACGCGAACTTTTCATGCAGGCCATTGAGGCAGGTCGCGCAGTCGTAGGCTTTCTTGCGCAGAGGGCGATCGCTGAAACGATCGCGGATGCCGCCGATCAAATGACGAAACGAGTGGCAGCCGAACGTGTAGGAACTGAGCAGCACGAGGTTTACAGCAAGCACGAGCGTGCCGACACCAATGCCAAATGTCGTATGGCCCGCCGCGTCCGTAAACCACATCGCGTTCCACAGGTCGCCGGCGAGGATCACGAGGAACGGGATCGCAAGATAGAGGAAGTACCGATGGATGTTCTGGAAGACGAGCGGAAAGAAGCGCTCGCCGAGGTACGACGACCGCGGCTCGCCGACGGAGCAGTTGATGGGGTCCGCCCACATCGCCTTGTAGTACGCGCCGCGATAGTAGTAGCACGTGAAGCGGAAACCGCCTGGCGCCCAGAGGATCAGCAATGCAGGTGAGAACGGCAGGAGTCCGGGCCACCATGCGGGCTTCGGGCCGAACCAGGCGTGGGCCGTGGGGCCAAAGATCTCAGGCGAATAGAAGGGCGAGAGGTACGGCCCGTAGGTGTAGTGATCGCCCTGGAACGCCGCCCACGTCGAATACACGACGAAGAGCCCGAGGACGGTGAAGGTCAGGACCGGCCGCAGCCACCACGCATCGGTGCGGCCGGTCTCGAGAAACTTTCGCGGCGCAAGTGGGAGCGGCGCGTGGGCCATTGAGCGGTCTCCGTCTGGTGATTCGTCGTACAGCGGGAGGAAGTTGCCCTGCGGTACAGGCGTGGGCAACCCCGCGACCTAACGGCATAACTGTCAGACAGGACCTATCAGAAACGACAGCTGTCCGATATCTACTGTCCCATGGAACTCCGCCGCAGCATTGGGCTTTTTCGCGCGACGACGATGGTTGTCGGGATCATCATCGGCGCCTCGATCTTCGTCCAGCCGTCCGCCGTCACGGCGCAGGTGCCGTCCGTCGTTGGCGTGCTGCTCGTGTGGACGGCGTCGGGCGCGCTGACACTGATTGGCGCGCTGGTGATCGCCGAGCTCGCATCCGCGTGGCCGCGCACGGGTGGCGTGTACGTCTTTCTGCGCGAGGCGTACTCACCGGCGGCGGCGTTCCTCTGGGGCTGGGCGATGTTCTGGACGATGCACTCCGGGATCGTCGCCGTGATCGCGATGGTGTTCGCGCGCTATGCCGGCACGTTCATTCCGCTCGGCGACATGGGCACGCGTGCCGTCGCAATTGTCGCTGTGCTCGTCCTTTCCGCCGTCAACTACCGTGGCGTGCGCGAGGGGAGCGCGGTGCAGGCGGTTCTTACGTCCATCAAGGTCATAGCAATTGTACTGATCGTCGTTGTCGCGTTTACCTTCGCGGCCCACGCCAACGGTGCGCTCGGCGCCGCGCCGTCGGCAGGCGGAGGGCTTTTCGTGCTGCCATCGCCGCGCGCGTTCGCGCTCGCGCTGATCGCCGGCCTCTTCGCGTTCGGCGGCTGGCACATGGTGTCGTACGCGGCCGAAGAAACCGTGGATCCAGTACGGACGATTCCCAAGGCGCTCGTGGCTGGCACGCTGACCGTTACGGCTCTCTATGTGGCACTCAATGCCGCGTACCTGCGCGTCCTCCCGCTCGCGACCGTCGCGCAGTCGTCACGCGTCGCCGCGGACTTTGCCGATGCCGCCATCGGCGGTCACGGGGCGCATATCATGTCCGCGCTTGTCATCCTTTCGACACTTGGAGCAATCAACGGCGTGATCCTCGCGGGGCCTCGTGTGTATCTCGCGATGGCGAACGACGGCCTGTTGTTCAAGTGGGCCGGCGCAGTCCATCCGGTGTACCGCACGCCGCACCGTGCGATTGCCCTGCAGGCCGTCTGGTCGTGTGTGCTCGTGGCGACTGGCTCGTACCGTGCGCTGTTCACGCGGGTCGTTTACACGGAGTGGATCTTCTTCGGGATGCTCGCCGCGGCGCTGTTTTTTCTGCGGCGTCGCCCCGGTTACTCCCCGGCCTATCGCGTCTGGGGATATCCCATACTCCCGGCGCTGTTCGTGATCTGCACGGCGGCGATCGTCGCCAATGAACTTGTCGCGCAGCCCGCTGAGGGTGCGACCGGACTGGCCTTCGTTCTGCTGGGACTCCCCGTCTACTACATTTGGGCCAGAAATCCCACCAAGAAACCGAGGAGTTCCAGCGCGTGAGAGTCGTCGACGTACACAACCACTACTATCCGCCGCGGTACATGGCCGCCCTTCAGTCGGGCGAAAGCGCGGTGACCATCAAGATGGACGCCGATGGAAATCCCGAGCTGCATTATCCGGGCGACTACAATACGGCCGTCCCCGGCCACCGGGACGTCGCGTACCGGCAGACGGTCCTCGAGAAGGAAGGAGTTGCGACGCAGATCTTCTCGCTCACCACGCCTGGCACGCACGTCGAGACGCCGGCGCGCGCCGTGAAGTATGCGAGCATGGTGAACGATGAATTTGCGAAAGACGTGCAGGCGCGAAGCCCACGCTTTGCCGCCTACGCGACGCTTCCGCTCAACGATCCCAAGGCCTCGGTCACCGAATTCCGCCGCGCGATCGAGCAGCTCAAGTTCCCGGGCGCGATGCTGTTCAGCAACGTGAATGGCGTGGCGCTCGCCGACGAACGCTACTGGCCGCTGTATGAGGCGGCGAATGAGCTCGGCGCCGTGCTGCATATCCATCCGACAAACCCGATCAACGTGGATGCGATGAAGCAGTACTGGCTGATGCCGCTGGTGGGCTTCCTGTTCGATACCACGGTCGCCGCCGCGCACCTCGTGTTCAGCGGCGTGAACGAGCGTTTTCCGCGCATCCGCTGGGTCGCGAGCCATCTTGGCGGCGCCCTTCCCTATTTGGCCGAGCGGCTGGATCGCGGGTATGAAGCGTTTCCGGAATGCCGCGCGAACATCCCGAAGCCGCCGAGCGAGTACCTCCGGAACTGGCACTACGACACCGTGAATTTCGACCCGCGCGCGCTCGAGCTCGCCGTCAAGTTCGCGTGCGCGGACCACATTCTGGCTGGCAGCGACTACCCGCATGCGATAGGCAGCATCCCCTTGATGATGAAAGCGCTCAACGCCATGCAGGTCTCGGAGGCCGACCGTGCGGCCATCATGGGCGGCAACGCGGTGAAACTCTACAACCTCGCCTGACCCGATCGGCGCCAACGATCGCCCCCCACACTGCGTTTCGTCATCTATGCCCAACACCCCCGCCAGTTCCGCCGCATCAACGCCGGCATCGCAACGATACCTGCCGCTCCTTCTCCTGTTGTTCGTCGGGAGCGGTTGCGCGGCGCTCATCTATGAGATCGTCTGGTTCGAGATGCTCCAGCTCTCAGTTGGATCATCGGCGGTGTCGCTCGGAGTGCTGCTTGGCACGTTCATGGGCGGAATGTGCATCGGCAGCTTCATGCTGTCCCGTGTGATTTCGCGCAAGCACCATCCGCTCAAGGTGTATGCTGCGCTCGAGCTGGGCGTGGGGGTGTTCGGCCTGCTGGCGCTCGTGCTCCTGCCGATCGCCGGCACAGTGTACTTGTCGATCGCGGGCCACGGAATGCCGGGCTTCCTGCTCCGCGGCATTGTCGCGGCGATCTGTCTGCTGCCGCCCACGCTCGCAATGGGCGCCACGCTGCCGGCCATTTCGCGCTGGGTCGAGACCACACCGACCGGAGTGAGCTGGCTGGGATTCTTCTATGGAGGGAATACGGTCGGCGCCGTGGTCGGTTGTGTGACGACCGGATTTTTCCTGCTGCGCGTGACCAATGTGCAGACGACCACATTCGTCGCGGTTGCCCTGAACATCGTCGTGGCCGCGACCGCGTTCTCACTCTCAAAGGTCACGCCGTACAACGGCGATGCCGTCGAGGCAAAGCCCGCCAACCTTGACGTTCCGGTGGGCACGAACCTCGTGTACGCCGTGATTGCGATTTCGGGGATGACGGCGCTGGGCGCCGAAGTCGTCTGGACTCGGCTTTTCACCCTGCTGCTCGGTGGCACCACCTACACGTTCTCGATTATTCTCGCGGTATTTCTCATCGGGATCGGGCTCGGGAGCAGTGTAGGATCGTACGCATCGCGGCAGCTGGCCCGCCCCCGGCTCGCGCTCGGGCTGGCGCAGCTGGCGCTGATGGCCGCGATCGCTTGGACCGCATGGCAGGTGACGACAGAGCTTCCGTACTGGCCGACCAATCCTGAGCTGACGATCCGTCCCTGGTTCCAATTCCAGATCGATTTCGTCCGTTGCGCATGGGCGATTCTCCCCGCGGCCTGTCTGTGGGGCGCCAGCTTTCCGCTTGCGCTTGCCTGTGTCGCGACGCCGGGCCAGGACGCCGGTCGGATGGTAGGCCGCGTGTATGCGGCCAATACGGTCGGGGCGATCGTCGGTGCGCTGATCTCCAGCCTGGTGCTGATCGCGGCGATCGGCACGCAGCAGTCGCAGCGCTTGCTGATAGTGTTCTCCGCCATTGCGGCGTTGCTCCTGCTTGTGCCGACCGCGGCCGCTGCCACGCGTAAAATGCAGATATCGACCGCGGGGCCGGCGCTCGGCGCGCTGACTCTGATTCTCGCCGGGTTGTTCGTCTGGAGCGTCGCGCCGGTGCCCGCGCTGCTCGTGGCGTACGGGCGATTCAGCTCTCCGCGCTACTTCAACCACGGCGACTTCGTGTACGTCGGCGAGGGAATCAACTCCTCCCCCGCGGTGTCCGTGCTCTCGAACGGCGTCGTGAACTACCACAACGCCGGCAAGGTGCAGGCGTCGAGCGAGCCGCAGGACATGCGCCTCCAACGCATGCTCGGGCACTTCACCACGCTCATTCCTGCGCACCCGCGGTCGGTGCTCGTCATTGGATGCGGTGCGGGCGTCACTGCGGGCGCCGTAAGCATCAGTCCGCTGGTTGAGCGCGAGACGATCGCGGAAATTGAGCCGCTGATTCCGCAGGTCGCCGCGAAGTACTTTGGCGAGTTCAACTACAACGTGATCAGGAACCCCAAGGTTCACGTCCAGATCGACGACGCGCGCCATTTTCTCGGCACGACGCAGGAGAAATTCGACGCAATCACGTCGGATCCGTTCGACCCCTGGGTCAAGGGCGCGGCCAATCTGTATACGGAAGAGTTCTGGCAGCTGGCCAAGTCGCACCTGAACCCGGGCGGGGTGGTGACCGTGTTTGTGCAGCTGTATGAGAGCGGCACGCCCGCCGTGAAGAGCGAGGTCGCAACCTTCCTGAAGGTGTTCCCCAACGGCGTCGTGTGGGCGAACAACTACAACGGCGAAGGCTACGATGTTGTCCTCATGGGCCGGCCTGACGCGCAGAAGATCGACGTCGACTCGGTTCAGGCACGGCTCGCGAGCCCCGAGTTTGCGGTCGTCTCGCAGTCCCTTCGCGAGATCGGGATCAACTCGGCGATCGACCTGCTCGGAACATATACGGCGCAGGCACCGGAGCTGAAGGACTGGCTCTCGGACGCGCAGCTGAACCTGGACAAAAACCTCAGGCTCCAGTACCTGGCCGGGCTTGGCCTGAACAAGTACGAGCAGGCCGAGATTTACGCGGGGATGGCGAAGAACCGGGCGTATCCGGAGAATCTGTTCGTGGGGTCGCCGGCGGCGTTGGCGGCGCTGAAGGT
>JBOHTH010000139.1:0-3143 GCA_050733535.1 Gemmatimonadaceae bacterium
CGCGCGTGATCGTCGAGATCCGCGGTTCTGCTTTAGATCCGTCCCGCCATCGACCCCGAGCGAGGACAAGAACCACGGCCGATCTGTCCTCGTGTGAGGCAAAGTGCTAAAGCAGAACCGCGGATACCGCGGATTTCCAACGGATAACCGCCGATCATCGCAATTGTTACTGCGCGTGGAGAGGCTGGATCTCGTGCACGGCGATCGTGTTCTTGTCGTTCCCCCAACGAAGGATCGGTTCTTATCCGCGCGTGATCGTCGAAATCCGCGGTTCTGCTTTAGATCCCTCCAAGTCTCGACCCTTGAAGCGAGCGCAACGACTTTGACACTCAAAACTCACCACCGCGAACTGTCCTGCTCCACCAACTCCCCCCTCAGCTTGACATAACTCTCGTACCGCTCACGAGAGACCGCTCCCGCCTCCACCGCATCCCGCACCGCGCATTTGGGCTCGTGCTCGTGCGAGCAATTGTCAAACCGGCACTGTCCCAGATACGGCCGGAATTCCGGAAAGCAGCGATCCAGATTCTCGGGCGGCAGCCCCCACATGCCGACCTCGCGCAGGCCCGGCGTGTCCACAATAAATCCGCCGCGCGGGTCCACGAGCGGCACGAACACCGCGCCGACCGTCGTGTGCCGCCCCTTGTTCACCGACTCGCTGATCTCCGCCGTGCGCAGATCCACGCCGGGGAAGAGTGCATTCACCAGCGATGACTTCCCCACGCCCGACGGCCCAGTGAGCGCCGAAGTCTTGCCGGCGAGCACGTCGTGCATCTCCGTCAGCCCGATCCTCTGCTTCACGCTCGTGCGGTGCACATGATACCCTGCCCGTTCGTAGTCGCGCGCGATGCCGTCCACGCCCGCAGGCCCGCCGACGAGCTCCACCTTGTTGAACACGACGTGCGCCGGAATATCGTTCCCCTCAGCGATCACCAGGAAACGATCGAGCATTCGCATATGCGGTTCCGGCTTCGCGGCGGCGAACACCACCAGCACCTGGTCCACGTTGGCCGCGACGATCCGCTCGCCGCGCGCCTTCCCCGGCGCGCGACGCGCGAGTACTCCGCGGCGCGGATGGATCTCCGCAATCGCCCACGCACTTTCTGCGTCGTCGCGCGCAATCGTGACCTCGTCGCCGACCGCCAGTTTCATCGCGTCTTCTTTCTTCAGCCGCCCGCGCAACGATGCGTCGAGCGTCACGCCGTCCGTCGTGCGCACCGCCCACACCCCGCCCGTGCCATTGAGCACCGTGCCGCGTGATTCCGTCACTCGCCGCCGTCGTCCTCGTGCATCACATCCCACCAGCGGCGCGTCGAGCCGCCATCGCGCGCGGAGACGAGCGCGTCGAGCACACGCTGCGCCTCCACGAGCGGCATCGCACCGAGCGCGCGTTCAGCGTCGGCAGCGCTCGCCCCCCAGGCGAGAAAGTCCGTCTCGAGATGCCCTTCGGCCTTTTGCGCGCCCATGCGCGACCACTGCACGAAGATCAGATACGCGCCAAACGGCCGGGCGGCTTCGTCGGTCGAGTCGCTGAGAATATCGATGCTGTACGACATCCCGTCGCGTCCTTCGAGCGCGGCCGGCCGCGAATGCACGGCCGCGTACCCGCCGACGGTCGTCTCGTCGCCCTTGTCGTACTCGGGCGGAATGTGCTGGCCAGGCGTCACGCGTTCCGTCGACCGCCGCCGCGCCGGCGGCTCACGAACTCCTTCGCGATGTTCCCCGTGATGAACGCGAGGTTCGCGGGGCGCTCCGCCAGACGGCGCATGAGATATGGATACCACTGCGTGCCGAACGGCACGTACACGCGCAGCCGATACCCGTCGCGCGCGAGCTGCTCCTGCAGGTCGCGCCGCACACCGTAGAGCATCTGGAACTCGAAGCGCGACCGGTCTATCCCCTTCTCCGCGACATACGCCTTGGCGATCGAGATAATCTCGGGGTCGTGCGTGGCGATCGCCGGATATCGCCCGCGCGTCATCAGCGCCTGCATGCACGTGACATAGTTGCGGTCGACGTCCGCCTTGGCCGGAAACGCAACGGTCGCCGGTTCGAGATACGCGCCCTTGCAGAGCCGCACACGGCAGCCGATCGCGATCGCGCGCTCGACATCGGTCCAGGTGCGTCGAAGCGAACTCTGCAGGACGATGCCGACGTTGTCCGGATACTTGGGATAGAGCCGCTTCTCGAAGAACTCGATCGTGCGCGTCGTGTGCGCGCTCCCCTCCATGTCGAGCCGCACGAAACTCTCGTGCTGCCGTGCGCGATCGAGGATCGAGACCATGATCTGCTCGCACAGGTCGTCGCTGATGTCCTGCCCCATGGCGGTGAGCTTCACCGAAACATTTGCATCGAGTTTGTTCTTTGCGATCGCGTCGATCAGCGCGACGTACTGCGCCCCCGCTGCGCGCGCCTCGGCCTCATTCGTGACGCTCTCGCCGAGGAGGTCCAGCGAGGCCGTAATTCCGAGCGCGTTCAGCCGCTGCACCGCCGCAACGGCCAGCTCGACCGTCTCACCCGCGACGAACCGCGACGCCATGGCCTTCGCGAGCCGGTTGTTCCTCACCAGCCGAAACAGACTCGGCTGCCGCGACAGGTACAGGAGCGTGTTGCGAAGCATGTGGTTACGGAACGAGGCGTGTCGTTGCCGTGATCGGCGCCTCGATGCGCGCGACCGGATAGGTACGAGCCGAGACATCTGTCGACTTCATCATTGGTGCGAGCGCGGCATCGAAATAATTCCACGCGGCGAGGCCGTCGTCGCACATCGGCTCGAGGAGGATCACCGAGAGTACGCCGAGCGGCTGCGCGCCGCGAACGATGTAGTCGCCGGCGTCGCCGGTCACGTGGTCGCCGGCGTTCCAGGTGCCGGTCACGCGAATGTCCCGGTGGCCGTCACCCAGCGGCAGCGTCGTGACGGAGTCCACCGTGAACTGCTCACCGCGGGCGTCCAAGCGCGACGTGAGCCGCTCGACGACGACGCCGTGCAGCCGAAGCTCCGCGATCAGAGAGTCCTGGCCTGGCATCGCGCGCAGGAGGTACGCCACGGGAAGTTTGGCGGTGAGCGTGGCGTCGAACCGATCGCGCACGAGCATTTTCTGGCTCACGAACTTTCCGGTGCGGATCATTCCGCAGCGGACGCC
>JBOHTH010000140.1:0-11985 GCA_050733535.1 Gemmatimonadaceae bacterium
ACCGTGGCATCGGCGAGTTTGACGGCAAGGGCGGCGAACAGGGCCGTGAATCCGGCGGCGGCGCCGAGCGCCTTCGCGCCGCGGGAATCGAAGTGGACGTTGGCGTGGAAGAATCCGTTGCGCGCGAACTGAACGCGCCGTTTTTCTTCGCGGCACGTGGCGCGACGCGCCCGTGGGTCACGCTCAAGCTCGCGGTTTCGCTCGACGGTGCGATCGCGGGCGCACCGGGCTCGCCTGACGCGCCGCGCTGGCTCACCGGCGAGCTCGCGCGAAAATACGTGCACCGCCTGCGCGCGCAGAGCGACGCGATTGCGGTCGGGATCGGCACTGCGCTCGCCGACGATCCGCTGCTCACTGTGCGCAGCGGACGGCGGCCGCGCGTTGCGCCGCTCCGCGTCGTGTTCGACCGGTCGGCCCGGCTGCCGCTCGGCTCGCGCCTGGCGAAGACCGCACGCCGCGTTCCCGTGCTCGTCCTGGCCGACCAGGTCGCCGCCGCCGCGGTCGGCGCGCTCCAAGCGAAGGGGGTGCTCGTCGCGAGTGCTCCGGACATCCTCCCGAAGCTCGAACTCCTTGGCGGGCGCGGGGTTCGCTCGCTTTTCGTCGAGGGTGGTTCGGGGATCGCGGGAGCCCTTCTGGCCGCCAAAGCAGTGGACCGCCTCGTTATCTTTCAGGCCCCGGTGTTGCTGGGGGCTGGCGCGCTTCCGGCGTTCGCCGGTATCACCGGGGTGGAGCGACTGACGGTGATCGAGCGGCGCGAGTTTGGCGCGGACACGATGACCGTTTATGCGCCGAGTTGGGCGAATGGCGTGTAACTGGTTGCTCGTGGGCTGGTTGAGAACGTCTGCCAATTAGTTAACCAACCACCAACCAACAAGAAACGTTTCAACTCGCTTTTGCGATCGCAATCACGAACTCACACATGTTCACCGGCCTGATCACCGACGTTGGAACCATCGACCGCGTGCAGTCCACCGCCGCCGGTCGGGAGTTTCGCGTCCGCACGTCCTATCTCAACCTCGCCGCCGGCGAGTCGATCGCCGTCAACGGCGCGTGCCTCACGGTGCGCGAGATGGGCGACGGGTGGTTCACCGCCGCCGCCGTGCTCACGACGCTCGGCCGCACGACGCTCGGAGACTGGGAGCCAGGCCGCCGCGTGAATCTCGAGCGCGCGCTGGCCGCCGGCGACCGCCTTGGCGGACACATGGTGCAGGGGCATGTCGACGCCGTCGCAGAAGTCATTGCGGTCGCGAAGATCGCCGACGCACTGCTCGTGGACATCGCGATCCCGCCGCAGCTCGCGCCGCTGGTCGTGCTGCACGGCTCCATTGCGGTCGACGGTGTCAGCCTGACGGTCAATGCCATTCCCGATGCGCACACCGTTCAGCTCTCTCTCATAGACTTCACGCTCAAGGCCACGACGCTTGGCGCACTGCGCATGGGGCACCGCGTGCAGATCGAAGCCGACGTCGTCGGCAAGTACGTACAACGACTGTTGGCGCCGCATCTCGCGGCCGCCACGGAGTGAGGCACATGCCATTCGGAACGATCGAGCAGGCCCTGGACGATTTGCGCGCGGGAAAGTTCATCATCGTCGCCGATGATGAAAACCGCGAGAACGAGGGCGACCTTATCGGCGCCGCGGAATTCGTCACGCCGGTGATGGTGAACTTCCTGATGCACGCCAAGGGCATGATCTGCCTCGCGCTCAGCCCGGAGAAGGTCACGGCGCTCGACCTGCCGATGATGGGCGCGGAAAATACCGACGCGCTGCGCACTGCGTACACCGTTACGGTCGACGCGGCGCCGCGCTTCGGCGTGACGACCGGCATCAGCGCGAGCGATCAGGCGGCGACGATTCGCGCGGTGGCGAGTCCCGACGCCGTGCCGGGTGACCTGCGGCGGCCGGGCCACGTGCACCCGCTGCGCGCGCGCGAGGGCGGGGTGCTGCAGCGCGTTGGGCACACCGAGGCCGCGGTGGACCTCATGCGGCTTGCGGGGCTCCAGCCGGCCGGCGTGATCTGCGAGATCCTCAACGCAGAAGGAGCGACGGCCAAGCGCCCGGCACTCGAGAAGTTCGCAGAGGAGCATGGCCTCACCTTCATCACGGTCGCACAGCTCGTTGCGCACCGGCTGCGCAATGAACGCCTCGTGCACCGGGTGGCCGAGTCGCGGCTTCCGACCGAGGCGGGCGAGTTCAGGATCATCGGATATCGGAACGACGTGGATCCGCACGAGCACGTCGCGCTCGTCTATGGCGACATCTCGAGCGGCGAGGGCGTGCACGTGCGCATGCACTCGAAGTGCCTGACTGGAGATGTGTTCCACTCGCTGCGCTGCGACTGCGGATGGCAGCTCCACACTGCGATGCAGATGGTCGCGGCCGCGGGGCGCGGCGTGATCGTTTATCTCGACCAGGAAGGGCGCGGGATCGGCCTGCTCAACAAGCTCAAGGCGTACGAACTGCAGGACAAGGGCGCAGACACCGTCGAGGCCAACGAGCGCCTTGGCTTTGCGCCCGACCTTCGCAACTACGGCATCGGAGCTCAGATTCTACTCGACCTCGGACTCAAGTCAATCAAGCCGATCACCAACAATCCAAAGAAACTCGTCGGCCTGGAGGGATACGGGCTGACAGTGGACGAGCGCGTGCCGCTGGTCGCGCCCGAGTCGGCGGAGAACGCGGACTACCTCGAGACGAAGCGCAGGAAGATGGGCCACCTGCGCGCGCTCTGATGGCGGAGTTTATTGGAGAGGCGAACGGCGCCGGGCGCCGATTCGCCGTCGTCGGGAGCCGGTTCAACGAGGAGATCACCTCGAAGCTCGTCGACGGCGCGCTCGAGTGCCTCATTGAGCGCGGCGTGAAGCTTGACGACATCGATGTGGTGTCGGTTCCTGGCGCGTGGGAGCTCCCCTCCGCTATCGAGCGCCTGCTCGCGAGCGACCGCTACGACGGGATCGTCGCGGTCGGCGCGGTGATCCGCGGCGAGACACCACACTTCGACTACGTCGCGGGCGAGGCTGCGCGCGGTCTCTCCGAGCTGCAGCGCGAGTTCAACGTGCCGATCGGGTTCGGGCTGCTCACGACCGATACCGACGAGCAGGCCGAAGCCCGATCCGGTGGAGCGCACGGCAACAAGGGAAGAGATGCGGCGCTCGCCGTGCTCGAAATGGTGGACCTGTTCGCCCGGCTCGATCACGCGCACGACGACCCGGCGGACGATGCCTCGGGTTGAATCGCGCGGCCGCGCGCGGGCGCTGCAGGCGCTCTACGCGTGGGACCTCCGGGCGAACGAAGATCTGCTTCGCGTCTCCGCCCTCATCTGGGACGATCTCGTCGTCGCGACCGATGAGCGCGACTTCGCGATGACGCTACTGCGCGTGGTGGCCGCCGAGGGCGCCGCGCTCGACGCGGAACTCGCGGACGTGACCACTAACTGGCGCCTCGAACGGATCGGCGCGATCGAGCGCTGCGTCTTGCGCCTCGGCGCCGCGGAACTGCACACGGACGTCACGCCGCCGCGTGTCGTGCTTCAGGAGTCGGTGCGCCTCGCCGAGCGATTCGGGAGCGAGCAGAGCGCGCGTTTCGTGAACGGCGTGCTCGATGCGCTCGCCCGACGAATGGGGCGTCTCCGGTGAGGGTTCTCGTCGTCAACTGGCAGGACCGGGAAAATCCGCAGGCTGGCGGTGCAGAGATCCACCTTCACGAAATCTTCGAACGACTCGCGGCTCGCGGCCACGAGATCACGCTCCTGTGCGGGGGGTGGCCCAAGTGCCCGCCGCGCGCGAGGCTCGACGGCATCGACGTCCACCGCGTCGGCACGCGCCAGACCTTCGCGCTGAAGGTTCACGGCTACTGGACGCGCAACCTTCGCGCGCAGCCGTTCGACATCCTGTTTGAAGACATCAACAAGGCCCCGCTGTACACCCCGCTCTGGGGCGGCGGTGCGGCACATCCGGTCGTGTGCGTCCCGCATTTGTTCGGCGGCACCGCGTTCCAGGAACTTGCGTGGCCGCTCGCGACCGCCGTGTGGTTGAGCGAGCGTCCGTTGCCCCTGGTCTACAGGGACATTCCGTTCCAGGCGATCAGCGACGGCACGGCGGACGACTTGGTGCGTCGCGGCATCGCGCGCGCGCATGTCACGGTGATCCATCCCGGCGTGTCGTTCGATCACTACACGCCGCTGGCCACGGCCCGCGCGGGCAGTCCGACCTTCGCGTACGTCGGTCGCCTCAAGAAATACAAGGGCGTTGATCTGGTAATCCGCGCGTTCGCACGCCTCGCGGATCCGTCGGCGACGCTGGAAATCGCCGGGGCCGGAGACTTCCGCCCGGCGCTCGAGGTCCTCGCGGCCTCGCTTGACCTCGGCGCGCGCGTGCGGTTTCTTGGCTTCATCACCGAAGAGGAGAAGCTCGCGCTGCTGCGCCGGGCGTGGGCGGTTGCGCTGGCGTCGCCGAAGGAAGGGTGGGGGCTCACCAACGTCGAAGCCGAGGCGTGCGCGACGCCGGTCGTGGCGTCGAACTCACCGGGAATTCGCGAGTCAGTACGTGACGGCGAGACGGGGTTTCTGGTGCCGCACGGCGACATCGACGCGCTGGCCGGCGCGTTTCGGCGGCTGGCGGCGTCGCGCGACCTCGTGCAGGCGATGGGCACCAAGGCACGCGCGTTTGCGGAGACGTTCACGTGGACGCGCGCCGCCGACGATACAGAGGCGCATCTCACGGGCGTGATTCAGCGAGGGGGGCGAGCGTAGGATGGCACCACTCACCGTCGGCCGACTGTACGAGAGGCTCAAGGATCCACTCCAGCTGGATCTCCTTGGCAGTCTCAAGGGGCTCGACCGCCACGTGACGATGGCGGATGCATCCGGTCCCGGCCTGGTGCTCGCCGGCTACGTTGGCCGGTTTGTCGAGGCCCGCGTGCAGGTGTTCGGCGAGACCGAGGTGACATACCTGCGATCCCTCGGCGAAGACGAACGCGCGACCATCCTCCGCCTGTTCTTTTCATATCCGGTCCCCTGTGTCATGGTGACGAAGGGACTCGAGCTTCCGACCGGAATGGAGCCCGCGGCCAAGGACGCCGGCGTCGCGATTCTGCGGTCTCAGCTCAAGACGCAGGACTTCTACAAGCGGATCACGCCCTGGCTCGAGGCCGAGTTCGCTCCGTCGACGAACCTGCACGGCTCGCTGGCGGACGTATTCGGCGTGGGTCTGCTCTTCACCGGCGCGAGCGGGATCGGCAAATCGGAGTGCGTGCTCGACCTCGTCGAGCGTGGGCACCGGCTGGTGGCGGACGACCTCGTGATGGTGACGCGGCGCGGACCCGACATGCTGATCGGGCGCGGGCACGACCTGTCGCGCCACTATATGGAAATTCGTGGTGTGGGGTTGATCGACGTTCCGAAGATTTTCGGCATCCACGCCGTGCGCCAGCAAAAGCGCATCGAGGTGATCGTCGTTCTCGAGAAGTGGGACGCGCTCGCCGCGGTGGACCGCACGGGGCTCGACGGCGAGACCTCCACCATTCTCGATGTCGAGCTGCCGAAGATGACCGTGCCGCTCAATCCCGGAAAAAACATCACCGTCGTCGCGGAGGTGATCGCGATGAACCATCTCCTCCGCTACAGCGGCGTGAACTCGGCGGAAGTGTTCAACCAGCGCCTGAAGGACAACATGCAGAAGAAGGCGGATCTCGGCCGCTATCTGCAGGACGATGACGAGTAGCGCGCGCCCGGCGCCGACCGTGTCGCGTGCGGTCGTGGCGTGCCACGGCGACCTCGCGGCCGGGCTGATCTCTGCCGTGCATCTCATCTCGGGGCGCGGTGATGCGTTTCGCGCGCTGAGCAACCGGGATCTTGGCGCGGTCGAGCTGGAAGATCTCGTGCGCGAGGCCGTCACTGCGGTCGACGCGAAGGTCGTCTTCACGGATCTTCCGGCCGGCAGCTGCACGGTGGCCGCGCGTCGCGTGGCGCGCGATGTCCCGGGCCTGATCGTCGTGACCGGGACGAACCTCTCCGTGCTCCTTGCCTGGGTGTTCGCCCCCGAGAATGGCGCCGCCAGCTGCGAGAACGCCGTCGAGCGCGGCCACCGTGGGATGGCGGTGTTTCCCGGCGGCGCGGTGCAGGAGGGCAGCGGTGCCCATTGAGCTGTACCGCATCGACGACCGGCTCGTGCACGGCCAGGTCGTGGTGGGATGGGGTCAGCCGCTCGACGTCACGTACGTCGTGTTGGTGGACGACGTGATCGCCGCCAGCGAGTGGGAGCAGGAGCTCTATCGCATGGGCGCGCCGCCCGAGATGACCGTCACGTTCGAGTCAGTCGAGAGCGCGCTCGCGCGCCTTCCTGAGTATCAATCGCGGGCCGGTCACGGCATCCTGCTCACCGGCGACGTGGACACCATGCGCCGGCTCGTCGAGCGCGCGCCATCAATCCGACGAGTGAACCTCGGCGGCATTCATCACCGCGCTGGGCGTACGGCGCGGCTTCGCTACGTGTTCCTTTCCGCGCCCGAAGAAGCGGCGCTGCGCGCGCTCGCCGCACGAGGGGTGACGATCACGGCGCAGGACGTGCCTGCCGCAACGCCTGAGCCGCTCGACCAAGTGCTCGCGGGAACCGGCGAATGATCCTCGGACTCGCCGCGATGATTCCGCTGATCGTTCTGGGGACGGTCGCGGGGCTCGACGTCGTGAGTTTTCCGCAAGCGATGATTTCACGGCCGATCGCAGCTGCGACGCTCGCCGGCGCGCTGATGGGCCACCCGGAGCGCGGGCTGATCGCCGGCGCCATGCTCGAACTCTTCGCGCTAGAGACGCTACCGTTCGGTGCGAGCCGCTACCCCGAGTGGGGATCGGCGAGTGTGGTGGGCGGCGCGCTGTTCGTTGCGCAACCGGCGGGGAGCGCGGGCGCGCTCACGGTTGCCGTATGCGCCGCGCTGATCACGGCTTCGGCAGGCACGTGGACGATGGTGTGGCATCGGCGGCTGATTGCGCGCTGGGCAGCCGGCATGCGCGACGCGCTCACGAGCGGGTCAGGCAGCGCGGTCACCGCCCTCCAGCTTCGGGGCCTCACGTCGGACGCGTTGCGTGCGGCGCTGCTCACGACGCTCGGGCTCGCGATCTTCGGACCGCTGGAGCACTGGATCCTCGCGCACTGGACCTTTGGTGACGCCGAGTCGCGCGCGGTGCTGGCGATCCTCGCCGGCGCGGTGGCCGGCGGCGCGATCTGGAAGATTGTCCACAGCACCAAGGGGACAATCTGGTTTCTGCTCGGTGGCGCCGCGGTGGGATCGCTCCTTCTCCTGGTGACCTGACCGTGACCGCCCCCCGGCTTCCCGTGCGCACGCGAGCAGCGATGTTTCTTCGGCTGCTCGCCGTGCAGGGCGCGTGGAACTACGAGACCCTGATGGGAAACGGGATCGCGTTCGCCGTGGAACCGGCGCTCCGTCTGCTCCCGGGCGGACGTGGCGGCGAGCGGTATCGCGCCGCGATGGCGCGCCAGAGCGGATACTTCAATGCGAATCCGTACCTCGCGGGCCTGGCGGTCGGCGCGCTCGCGAGCGCGGAGCTCTCCGGCGAGGCGACGGAGCGCATCGAGCGTTTTCACACCGCGTGCTGCGGTCCGCTCGGCAGCGTCGGCGACCGCTTGGTCTGGGCCGGCTGGCTCCCCGCGTGCTCGCTGCTCGCGCTGTCCGCGTTCGGATTCGGCATGCGGCCGGCTGGCGTCGTCCTCTTGTTCCTCGGATCATACAACCTTGGAACCATGGCCCTGCGATATTGGGGGCTGAACGCGGGGTACAGGGAAGGGCTCCGGGTCGCTACGGCACTTGGCGTGCCGTTGCTTCGCAAGGGACCCGCGCAGGTCGCGCGTGTTTCAGCGCTGCTCGCGGGGATCGCGGTCCCGCTTGCGGTGCGGGGCGTTCTCGGGCCAGCCCGGGGCGCACTCGAAGTCGTGTTCGCGGCTGCCGCGGTCGGCGCCGTGATCCTCGCGCGCCTGCACGGCCGCGTCGAGGGATGGCGTTTTGCCGTGGTCGCGCTTGCCCTCTTCACACTCATCTCCGTGGTGCGCTGATGGTCGAACGCCGAGTGACGGTCGTCAACGCTCACGGGATTCACGCGCGGCCGGCCGCCGAGATCGTGAAGACGGCGGCGCGCTTCACGTCGAACGTCCTGCTCGAAAAAGACGGCCTCGAGGTGAATGGAAAGAGCATCATGGGAGTGATGATGCTCGCGGCGGAGTGCGGATCCGAGGTGACCATCCGCGCCGACGGGCCGGATGCAGAGGCCGCGGTGGACGCGCTCGCTGCGCTGATCGCCGCCAAGTTCGGGGAGGAGTGACCAGACCATGACTTCGATGCTCACCGGCATTCCGGCGTCGCCCGGAATCGTCGTCGGCCCGGTTCACCTCCTGCGGTGGGTCGTGCCGGACGTGCCGCCGCGCGTCATCGATGAATCCGCCGTGCCGCGTGAACTGGAGCGCCTCCGTCACGCATTCGAACGCGCGGTCGAGCGCCTGCGCTCCGTGCGCGAGCGCGCGGAGAAGAACGCCGGTCCCGCGGAGGCGGCGATCTTCGACGTGCAGGTCTCGATCATCGAGGACGCAACCCTCCGCAAGCGTGTCGAAGACGTGATCCGTCAGAACTTCACGGCGGAGCGCGCGTTCGACGTGGTGATGCTCGAGTGGCGCGAGCATTTCGCGCGCTCGGCGCACGCGATGATGCGCGAGCGCGTCGGCGACTTGATGGACGTGCACATCCGGGTGCTGTCGATACTGCTTGATCTCCCCGACTACGATCCCGTCGACCTGCCGAAGGGCTCGAACGCGATCCTCGTCACGCACGATCTCACGCCGAGCATCACGCTCCAGCTCGACCGCGACTGCATCGCCGGCATCGCGACCGACGCGGGCACGCGCACGTCGCACGTCGCGATCCTCGCGCGGTCACTCGGGCTTCCGGCGGTCGTCGGTCTGCTCGATGCGACGTCGCGCCTCACGAGCGGCGAGAAGGTGATTCTCGACGCGACGGCCGGCGTGCTCGTCGTGCGCCCGACGGCCGCCGAACTCAAGGACGCCGTCGCGCGCGCGCGCCACGAGCGGCGCGAAGGCGAGGTGCTCGCACGCCTCGCCGGCGAAGAAGCGATTACCGCCGACGGCGTGCGGATCCGGCTGCTCGCCAACGTGGACCTGCCCGAGGAGGCCGCAGGCGCCGCGACGAGCGGCGCCGAGGGTGTCGGGCTCATGCGCACCGAGTTCATCGTGGTCGGCCGCGCGAGGATGCCGGACGAAGAGGAGCAGTACCAGGCGTACACCAACGTGATCAAGGCGTTCGGCGGACAGCAGGTTGTGATCCGCACGTTCGACGTCGGCGGCGACAAACTGCCGGTGGGTGGGTTTCCGCACGAGCCGAATCCATTTCTGGGCTGGCGTGCGATCCGCATGTGTCTCGACGAACCCGAGCTCTTCAAGACGCAGCTCCGTGCACTCATGCGGGCCGCGGTGCACGGCGACGTGCGCATCATGCTTCCGTTGATCGTCACGGTGGATGAGGTGCGGGAGGCGCGGTCGCTGCTCAGCGAGGCCGCGCGCGAGCTGGCTGAGCGCGGTGTGGCGCACCGGGCCGACGTGCCGCTCGGCATCATGCTCGAGACGCCGGCGGCGGTGCTTACCGCCGACGCGCTCGCCAAGGAGGTTGCCTTCTTCAGCATCGGGACGAACGACCTCGTGCAATACACGCTCGCGGTGGACCGTGGGAACGCGCGGCTCGCGACCCGGTTTACTCCGCTCCATCCCGGCGTGCTCCGGCTGATCGACCGCGCGCTGCAGGCGGGGCATGCGCAGGGGCTCGACGTGAGCGTGTGCGGCGAGATGGCATCCGAGCCGCTGATGGCGTTCGCGCTGATCGGGCTGGGGCTGCGGACGCTGAGTGTGGCGCCGCGGTCGGTGGCGCGGGTGAAGCAGATTGTGCGCGGGATTCACGTGAGCGTGGCGGAGGAGGCGGCGAAGGCGGCGCTGGAGGCGGGAACGGCGAGCGCGGCGGAGGAGATTTTGCGGGCGAGGTTGACGGCAGAACTGAGTTAGTGGGAGGGACAGCCGAGCTTTCTGACGCAAGACTGACAGATGCAAGACTGACAGATGCAAGACACCAGACGCTTTGATCTTTAGTCTGGCCGTCTTGCATCATAGGGCTCATCGTTGTGCCCTCTCCCAGACTCGCCTCTCTCCGCTCCTCCCCTTAGCATTAACAGACCAATTCTCTCTCCTCATCCCTCACTTCTCTCCTCTCGTGCTCCGTCGCCATCTCTTCACCTCCGAATCCGTTACCGAAGGCCATCCCGACAAAGTCGCCGATCAGATCTCCGACGCCGTCGTCGATGCCCTCCTCGCCAAGGACCCCGCCTCCCGCGTCGCGTGTGAGACAATGGTCACCACCGGCCTCGCGACGATCTTCGGCGAGATCACGACGGAAGCGTATGTGCACCTGCCGGCGCTGGTGCGCGATACGATCACGCGCATCGGGTACAACGAGGCCGGCTACGGCTTCGATGCCAACACGTGCGCGGTAATGTCCACGATCGACCAGCAGTCGAAGGACATCGCGATGGGTGTGGACACCGGCGGCGCCGGCGACCAGGGAATGATGTTCGGGTTCGCGTGCGATGAGACCGAGGAGCTGATGCCGCTGCCGATCACGCTCGCGCACCGCCTGACGCGCGCGCTCGCGGACCGGCGCAAGGATGGCACGCTCCCGTGGCTGCGCCCCGACGGAAAATCGCAGGTGTCGGTGGTCTACGAAAACGGCCGGCCCGTCGCGGTCGATACGGTCGTGATCTCGACGCAGCACAGCGACAAGGTGAACAACAAGACCATCAGCGAGTCTGTGAAGCGCGACATCATCGACGCGACGATCCCCAAGGAACTGCGCAGCAAGTCGATGACGCTGCACATCAATCCGACCGGCCGCTTCGTGATCGGCGGTCCGCAGGGCGATGCGGGATTGACGGGACGCAAAATTATTGTCGACACATACGGTGGCATGGGACGCCACGGCGGCGGCGCGTTCAGCGGCAAGGACCCGTCGAAGGTCGACCGCTCCGCGTCGTACGCGGCGCGGTGGGTGGCCAAGAACATAGTCGCGGCGAAGCTCGCAACGAAATGCGAGGTGCAGGTGGCATACGCGATCGGCGTCGTGAAGCCGGTCTCGGTCATGGTGGACACTTTCGGCACCTGCACGGTGGACGAGGGTAAAATCATCAAGGCGGTCGAGCAGGTGTTCGACCTGACGCCGCGCGGCATCATCGATGCGCTCGACCTGCGCAAGCCGATCTACAGCGACACGGCGGCGTATGGACACTTCGGGCGTGTGAGTGAGCGCGCGGTGCGGTGCGGCAAGAAGGTCACGCTCTTCACCTGGGAGCGCACGGATCGCGTTGCGGAACTGAAAAAGGCTGCGCGGGCGTAGCCGCGGCTCCCGTTCGCGCGCGCCGGGAGGACTCGTGGTCGAGGTCATTGTTTCGCGGCTCGGGCTCGACAGCGGGTCGAACTCGTTCGTCGTGATCCTCCAGGAAAAGGGAGGCGACCGAATCCTGCCGATCTGGATCGGCAGAATGGAGGCGGAGGCCATCGCGGCTCACCTCGACGGTGTGCAGCGCGAGCGCCCGATGACGCACGATCTCGCGAGGTCGCTGATCGCGGCGCTCGGCGGCCAGGTGCGCCGCGTGAATATCACGCGCGTCGAGGACGGCACTTTTTTTGCCGAGATGCACCTCGTCCGCGATCAGACGGTGTACGTCGTCGACGCGCGTCCCTCGGACAGCATCGCAATTGCCGTGCGCTTCGACGCGCCGATTTTCGCCGCCGACGAACTGCTCGCGGAGTATGAAGCGCCGACGGCGGAACCCGGGGAAGCAATGGAGGCGGAAGGCGAAGCCGAGGGTGAGACCGGCCCCGACCTGAGCGAATCGTCGCGCGAGGCCCATCAGCGCGGCGCGGAAC
>JBOHTH010000141.1:0-3421 GCA_050733535.1 Gemmatimonadaceae bacterium
CATGCCATGTTCTTAGTGGCCCGCAACCATCAGCTCACCAAGGGCTTACGCGAAATTACGATAGAGAGTGCAAGAAATTACGATAGAGCGTGCAACGGAATTACGATAGAAAGTGCAAGTCCACAACAGCCCTACTGCACCGCGTTCACCATGTCGAAGATCGGCAGGTACATCGCGACCACCATGCCGCCGACCACGACGCCGAGGAAAACGATCATCACCGGCTCGAGCAGGGCGAGCAGGCCGCTCACCGCCGCGTCGACTTCTTCATCATAGAAGTCGGCGATCTTCGAGAGCATTTCATCAAGGCCGCCCGTTTGCTCGCCGACCGATATCATCGAGATGACCATCGGCGGGAAAACGTTCGACTTCTGGAGCGGCGAACTGATCGTGTCGCCGCCAGCGATCGACGACCGGCTCGCCATGATCGCGTCCTGAATGACGCGGTTGCCGGCCGTCTTTGCCGTGATCTCGAGGCCGTCGAGGATCGACACGCCTGAGCTGATCAGCGTGCCGAGCGTCCGCGTAAACCGGCTCACCGCCGACTTTCTCAGCACGTCGCCCAGCACGGGCGCGTGCAGCATGAGTCTGTCGATCACGAGCTGCCCATTAGACGTGGCGTAGTACTTCCTGAGGGCATACCCAGCCAGACTGCCGCCGATAGCGATCGCCCACCAGTAGCCTTTCAGGAACGCCGAGAGCCCGATCACGATCCGCGTCGCGAACGGGAGCGTCAGGTTCACAGACGCGAACATGTTCTGGAACACCGGGATCACGAAGATGAGCAGCACGGTGATCGCGATCGCGGCGACGCTCATGATGACGCCTGGATAAATCATGGCGCCCTTCACTTTGCGCACGAGGGCGTCGTTCTTTTCCATGAACGACGCGAGCCGCATGAGAATCGTGTCGAGAATACCGCCCGCCTCGCCCGCCGCCACCATGTTCACGTAGAGGTCGGTGAACGCCTTGGGGTGCTTGGCGAGGGCATCCGCCACGGTGTGCCCGGACTCCACGTCGAACACGATCTGCCGCGTGACGGCCTGCAGCGCCTTGTTCTCCGACTGCTTGGAGAGAATGTCCAGCGCCTGCACGAGCGGCAGGCCGGAGTTGATCATCGTCGAAAACTGGCGCGTGAAGATGACGATGTCGCGCATCGAGATCGAGCCGCCCGTCTTCTGCTTGGCCTTGGCCTGCTCCTCAACCTTGACGACGTTCATCCGCAGCCTTCTCAGCTGCTGGACCACGTCCTCACGATTGGCCGCGTCAATCGTCGCGGTCTTGAGCTCGCCCTTGGCGTCGCGTGCAGTATAGGTAAACGTTGGCATCGCTTACTCCTGGAATGACGTCATGCGGTGTTCGGTCCATCGGTCTTCGGTCTTCGGTCTTCGGTCTTTCCTACCGCCTTCCCCCCGATGGCGCCCGCGGACCCGTGCTCTCCCTCGGCATCGTGTCCGATTCCACCATCGTCTTGCCGATCAGCCGGTAGAACTCGGTCGCATCACCAGAGACGCGTACGCACTCCTCTTCGTCAACTTCCCGGGCCACGTACAGCTGGTACAGGGCGTCATTCATCGTCTGCATGCCGTGCTTTTTGCCCGATTGCATCGATGAATAGATCTGGTGGATTTTGTCGTCGCGAATCAGCGAGCGGATCGCCGGCGTCACCACCAGGATCTCGGCCGCCATCACGCGCCCCTTGCCCGCCCGGCGCGGCAGCAGGGTCTGCGTAATGATGCCCTCGAGCACGAATGCCAGCTGCGCGCGCACCTGCGACTGCTGGTGGCTCGGAAACACGTCGATGATGCGGTTCACCGCCTCGGCCGCCGAGTTCGTGTGCAGCGTGGCGAACGCGAGGTGGCCCGTTTCCGCGATTGTCAGCGCCGCCTGGATGGTTTCCAGGTCGCGCATTTCGCCGATCAGCAGCACGTCCGGGTCTTCACGCAGCGCGTACTTGAGCGCATTAGCGAAACTCTTGGTGTCGGTCCCGACCTCGCGCTGGTTGATGATGCAGCCCTGATGCTTGTGGATGAACTCGATCGGATCCTCGACCGTGATGATATGCCCTTTGCGCTCGCGGTTGATCTTGTCGATCATGGCGGCGAGCGTCGTGGACTTGCCCGAGCCCGTCGGGCCGGTGACGAGCACGAGCCCGCGCGGCTTCTCCGCCATCCGCGCAATGACCGGCGGCAGATTGAGGTCGCTGAACGTCTTGATGCTGATCGGGATCTGTCGCATCACCATCGAGACGCAGCCGCGCTGCTTGAAGCAGTTGCCGCGAAAGCGGGCCAGCCCCTGGATGCCGAACGAGAAGTCGAGCTCGTCGTCCATCTCGAAGCGTTTCTTCTGCTGCTCCGTGAGGACGGAATAGGCGATCTGCAGGGTGTCCTTTGGCGTGAGGACGTAGTCGTTCTTCGAATTCACGATGTCGCCGTCGACGCGCAGCTTGGCGCGCTCGCCGGCCGTGATGTGCAGGTCGGAGGCATCCCGCTCGATCATTTCTTCGAGCAGAGAGCGGAGGTTCAGGGCGGTCTGTGCGGGAGCAGTCATTTCCTGGGGCGATGCGGGATTGCCAGCTGATGCAGAATGCAGAAGAGGAATGCGGGGAACTGTGCTATGCTGCCGTCTCTCGAATTACTTGTTCCAGCGTCGTAATGCCCTTCAGAACCTTGAGCCAGCCGTCCATTCTCAGAGTGAGCATCCCCTCTTCGATTGCGCCGTCCTTGATCTCGGCGGCGCCGACGTTCATCAGAATCAGTTTGCGCAGTTTCGGCGTCATGAACATGACTTCGTAGAGACCCTGACGCCCCTTGAGGCCGGTGCCGTTGCAGGCGTCGCAGCCGGTGCCCTTGAAGAAGGGAATTTCCCCGAACTTCGTGTCGAGGCTGAGATTCGTGAGAAACGGCGCCGCTTCCTTGGTCGCGCGGCCCTTCGCGCCCTGCAACGCCTCTTCGGTGAAGCGGAGGTCCCGAAATGACATGCCGCGTTTCACCTTGGCGGCGTCGAGCTCGATGTCGTCAGGCTCGTACTTGGTCTTGCAGTTCGGACAGATCCGGCGGAGAAGGCGCTGGGCAAGCACGAGATTCAGCGCGGAGCTGACATTGAACGGCTCGAGCCCCATGTCCAGCAGACGCGTGACGGTTTCCGGCGCCGAGTTGGTGTGCAGCGTGGAAAGCACCATGTGGCCCGTGAGCGCGGCCTTGATGGCGATGCCGCCCGTTTCAAGATCGCGGATCTCGCCCACCATGATGATGTTCGGGTCCTGCCGCAGGAACGCCTTCAGCGCCGCGGCGAACGTCATGCCGATGTCGTTGCGCACGAGCACCTGATTCACTCCGTAGAGGTTGTACTCCACGGGGTCTTCGGCGGTCATGATGTTGTGCTCGGGAGAGTTGATCGTCGAGATCGCGGAGTAAAGGGT
>JBOHTH010000142.1:0-14171 GCA_050733535.1 Gemmatimonadaceae bacterium
TGAGCACCGCCGTGTTCCTCGGCGTCTACCTGCCGATCCACTACTATGGCGGCTACGGCGCGATGTTCGCCGCCATCGAGACCGCGAACCCCACGTTCTTCGTACTTCCTGCGAGCGGCCTGAGCCCAAGCTGGTTCATCTCGACCGTGCTCCTGACCGGCTTTGGTTTCTACATGTGGCCGCATTCGTTCGCGAGCGTGTACACGGCGAAGAGCGAAGACGTTTTCCGCAAAAACGCCGTCGTGATGCCGATCTACATGCTGATGATCGTCTTCGTGTTCTTCGTGGGATTCGCCGCGGTGCTGCAGGTGCCGGGGCTGCACGGCGCGGACGCGGACCTGTCGCTCCTGCGTGTCTCCAAGCTTGCGTTGAGCCCGCCGATGGTGGGAATGATCGGCGCGGCAGGCGTGCTGACGGCACTCGTGCCGGGCTCGATGCTCCTCGTGTCGGCCACGACCATCCTCGCGCAAAACATCTACCGGCCCATCGCGGCGCCCGACGCCGATGACCGGCGGGTGGCGCTCGTGGCACGCTCGGCGGTCCCCGCGGTCACCGTGCTCGCCGTGTGGCTGACACTGCACGGCGGCTCCGCCATCGTGCCGCTGCTGTTGATGGGTTACAACCTGGTGACCCAGCTGATGCCGGCCCTCTTGCTGAGCCTGGGACCGCGGCCACGCGCCAGTGCAGCCGGCGCGTTCGCGGGAATCCTCGCCGGCGAAATCGTCGTGGCCTATACGACGATCAGCGGCCAGACGCTGCCGGCGCTGATCCCGTCGGCGCCGCAGGCAATCAAGGATCTGAACGTGGGCATCGTCGCGCTGGTGGTGAACGTCGTCGTGCTCGGCGCGGTGTCGAGGTTCACCGCGCGGCCGCGTCGCGGCACTGCCGCGTACGCGTCCTCCTGTTGACAGTATCTGTTACAACCGGAGCGTGAAGAGGCGCCTTCCAGCCGCCGCGATGACCACGATCCAGAAGAGCTCGATTGCCAATGATTCGGTGACCCGGCCGACACCCGGATGCCTCCTTGCCCGGGACGCTCGCGCGCGCTCGCTGCGCACGCTGTCATCGAGCTGCTTCACGTCCGCACGCTTGAGCGCGGCCGCGCGCTTCAGCGCGCTCGCCCGCGCCGCGCGCACCAGCCGGCTGTTCGTCGCGTCCGTCGCGAATATCACAAGCGGGAGAACTGTGCACGTAACGAGGGCGAATACGAGAAAGCGCGAAAGCAACTTGTCCATATCGCGCGGCTTCGCTTCAAGCGCCGTCATACGTCCGCCTCTGCGCCCGGGCATGCCTCTTGAACGGCGAGACGACATACCGGCGGAAGGCGCCCCTGATCCAGATCCAGTTGAGGCCCGCATGCAACCCCACCACCGGCAGGATCAGCGAGCTCGTGAAGTTGTGGAGCTGCTGCCACCGCTGGGTCCCGACGGTGCGAATGCCGGCCGCGGGCAGCACATAGTCCGAAATCACGAGGCCCGACACGATAATCACGACCATCATCACGCAGAGCGCACCGTTCAACAAGAAGTTGAGGCGCGCGCGCTGCTCCGTGCGCTCGCGGACGCGGCGCCACGCACCGATGATCCAGCTCCACGAAAACACGATGTGAAGCGCGAACATCGGAATGAACGCCAGCCCGATCCACTCGTGAAGCCTGTAGCTGCTCGCGTTACCGGGTGACTCGAGCGCGGCGAACGCGATAAGCATCGCCGAATCGACGATAGCGACCCAGGCGTGGCGGCTTCTCAGGCCCGCTCGGGCCGAGCGCTTGTCTGCTGAGACCATTGTTGATACTAGCGGCCGAGCAACAGCCCGTCGATCCAGCTTCGCGGATGGTCGGCGTGCCATCGGACGACTATCAGCCCGCTGACCGTGCCCACACCCGCACCCGCGACGACGTCGCTGAGCCAGTGCTTGTTGTAATAGGTGCGCCCAAACGCCGTGACAGCTGCGAGCGTGTACAGCGCGGGCCCCGCCCAGCGCGCGATCGGCGAGCGATCGCGCTGCAGTTCGGCCGTGATAGCCGATGCGACCGCGAACGCGGCGGTTGCATGTCCCGACGGGAACGACTGATAGCTGCCGTTGCGTATCCCGCGCGCGAGTGCCCAGTCCTCAGGGTGCCCCGGATCGGCGTAAGGGCGGGCGCGCCCAGCAATCCCCTTCACGCCGCCGGTAATGATTCCGCTGAGCGCGAGCGCCTCGAGCGCCCGACCACCGAGCTTCGCGCGAGTAGAGTCATGCAGCACGCGCGCGCCAAGCCACAGCGCTCCAGCCGCAACGATCGCGCCCGGCGAGCCCCACGTGTTTCCCAGGCGCGCGGCGTCGCGGAGCGGAGTGGAAGACTGTGGCCCAGGCCCGCTAATCGTGCGCTGCCAGCCGCCGTCGAACGCCGCCGCAATCGACGCGCCGACGGCGAACGACAGAGCAATCGTCGGGACGGAGTGGCGCGCAGGTGTAGTGTCGCGGCTCGCGTCCCCCTGCGCGTATGATTCGCGCGGCAGGACGAGCATGGAGACAACGAGCAGGACGCCGCGCAACGTGTCGCGCATGAATCGAGTGCCTCCGCAACAAGTCTCGCCAACAGACGACCGCCCGTGAGGAGTATAGTGTATCGTGGACGCCATAAGCATTTCGAGCGATGCAGGATTGGTCGCGTTGACCCTGCTCACCGCCAATTTCCTGATTGGCCTCCTGCTTTCCACGAAGTACAACCCGGTGCGCCGGTGGCCGCATCGACGAATCAACACCGTCAAGATTCACAACTGGACGGCATACCTCGCGCTGGCCGTCGCCGTGCTGCATCCAGTTCTGATCTTGTTCTCTGCCACGGCCGGCTTTGGGGTTGTCGATCTCCTCTACCCGATTCGCGCTCCGAAGCAGCCATTTGTGAACACGCTCGGCGCTCTGGGGCTCTACGCGCTGGTGTTCATCGTCGTCACGTCATATTTCCGTTTCGAGATCGGCCGAAGGCGCTGGAAGATTCTCCATTTCACGGCGTATGGATTGGCGCTGTTGGTCCTGATTCACGGGATCGTCACCGATCCGAAGCTCAAGGACTCTCCGCTCGACCCGCTCGACGGCGAGAAAGTCTACGTCGAGCTCTGCGCGCTGTTAATCCTGGTGGCCGTCGTCCTGCGGATCCGATGGCACTTCCAACAAGGACCGCCGCGCGTTCACCGGCCAAAGGCGTAGCGCGCTTCAGGGCGTGCGCACGTGTGCTCAGAGTTCGATCTTGGCGAGCTTCGCGAATTTCAAGCGAACAGCACCTCCGCCACGCAGTTGCCGCCCCGCCCTTTCGCACGATAGAGGGCCTCGTCCGCGGCCGCGATCAAACCCGATTCCGATGCGTCGAGATCCGCGAATGGCAGTTCGGCCAAGCCGCCACTCACCGTGACCCTCGGTCGGCCGTCGTCGGCAACGCGCGCGCGGTGTGTCGACGCCACGCTCGCGCAAATGCGTTCAGCGACGGAGAGTGCGGACTTGGAATCCGTGTCCGGCAGGATGATGGCGAACTCGTCGCCGCCGTAGCGAGAGGCAATGTCAGAGCTGCGCACGTTCTTCTGAATCGCGCGCGAGACTTCAACCAGCAAGAAGTCGCCCGCGGGGTGACCGCCCCGGTCGTTGACGGACTTGAACTCGTCGAGGTCCATGAGCAGAAGCGAGAGGCGCGACTTGTAGCGCACGGAACGCGCGACCTCGCGCCGAAGTGTCGCGTCGAAATGCAGTCTGTTGAACAGGCCCGTGAGCGGATCCGTCACTGAGCGCCGTTCGAGCACGTCCAGCACATCGCGCTCAATGATCGTTGGCGATACGAGGTCATTGCTGACATTTACGAGATAGTCGAGCGCCGCGACCGCGAGTCCCACGGGCCGCTCGAGGCGCAACGTGAGCTCGCGATGGTGCTCGGCGATGGCCGCCGAGCGATGCGCAAACTCCTCCTCATCGAACGGCGTATGAGGCACGAGCTTGAGCAGCGCCGCAGCTGCCGGCTCAACGCTGGCGTCGGCCAAGACGAGTCCATTGGGCAAGTGACGATCCGCCTGCGCGGCATGGCCGTGCTGCGTGGGGCCGCCAGCAGAACGCCGATCGACGTACGTGCGGCGATCTACGCCGGTCCAATTCATGTCCGTCGTGTACGGGTCCTGATCGGGCATCTCTCGGGCAGGCGGGAGGTTCAAAGTGCCAATCGCGAACAAGCGCCAAAGTTGCCGACTGCGACCGTGTTTTGCTGTGTTGCGTATCACGGCTCCAGCGCACGTTCGCCCGGGCCTGCGTGAGACCCGTAGTCGTCCAACGGCACGACGCTTCCCATTGTAATGCGTTGAGGAGGACGCGAAGAGAACACTTCCTTAACGAAGGACCTGACAAGCGATGCTGCTGGGTGAAACGATCCGGGTGGCGCTCGATGCCCTCCGCATGAACAAAATGCGCTCCCTGCTCACGATGCTCGGCATCGTGATCGGCGTCGGCGCGGTGATTGCGATGGTCGCACTCGGCAACGGTGCCCAGGCGCAGATCCAGGAACGAATCGCACGGCTGGGCACGACGGTCCTCCAAATCGATCCACAGCGCGTGACGAGCGGCGGCATCAAGTCCACAACCACGGTCAAGCTCACCACCAAGGACGTGGACATGATCCTGGCGCGGTCGCCAAATATCCTCGCGGTGAACTGGTGCCAGGACCGGCAGCTGCAGGTCGTATGGAAGAACCAGAACACGAACACACAGGTGACGGGCACGGCCGCGAACTTCCTCGAGGTCCGGGGATTTCATCTCCAGGCCGGGCGGATGTTCGGCGCGGCCGAGGAAGTTGGGCGGCGGCGGGTTGCCGTGCTGGGCGCCGACATACTGCCGCTGCTGAACGCCCCCAGCGCCGACGCGATGATAGGCCAGCAGATCCGCATCGCCGGCCGCGCGTTCACGGTGGTGGGCGTGATGGCAGCACAGGGCGTGACGGGCTTTGGCGACGGCGATGAACAGATCCTCATCCCGTTCCAGACGAGCCGGTTTCAGGTGATCGGCACCGATCACATCGACGACATCTGGGCGCTCGCGAGCTCGGTAGATTCACTTCCAAGCGCCGTGGCCGAGATCCAAGCGGCAATCAGGCGGTCGCACAAAACGCGCATCGGCGCGCCCGACGACTTCCGGATTCGCAACCGTGCCGAGCTTCTGGGTACGCTGAGCGAGACGACGGCGACGTTCACGCTGCTGCTCGCGGGAATTGCCGGCGTGAGCCTTCTGGTGGGTGGCATCGGAATCATGAACATCATGCTCGTCTCCGTGACTGAGCGGACCCGGGAGATCGGCGTGCGCAAGGCGCTCGGCGCGACGCGCTTCAATATCCTTTTGCAGTTCCTCGCGGAGTCGGTCATGCTCTGCTTGCTTGGCGGTGCGATCGGGATCGGCGCGGGAATGGCCGCCGCGTCGCAGCTGAGCCGGGTGATGGGCTGGCCGACTTTGGTGGACCTCACGTCGGTGGCGATTGCATTCAGCTTCGCGACGGCCGTCGGCATGGTGTTCGGCGTGTGGCCGGCGCGGCGAGCGTCGATGCTGGATCCGATCGAGGCGCTGCGGTACGAATGAACCTTCAGGGCCCAGCTTCACGCTCACTCACGCCTCCTGAATCACGTGCATTTCGCTCGTGCCTTCCCACGCCGGCCAGTGCTTTTGGTGCAGGGCCATGAACGCCCTCGTGCCCTCGAGCGCTTCCTCGCGCGTCGCGTAACTGAGAATCGCGAATCCGCCGATTACTTCTTTCGATTCCGTGAACGGGCCGTCAACGACGGCGAGCTTTCCACCGCGGATGGTCATCCGGAAGCTGTCCTTGCTCGGCCAGAGGCCGCCGCCGGAAATGAAGTGCCCCTTCGCGGCCTCCGCCTTGATGTGGACGTCCATCGCCTCGAAGGCCCGCTGCCTTCCTTATGGTTTGCGACTCCCCGTCCAGAGCGCGATAATGCCGCACGCTTGGTCGGAGACCGACAGGCTCGATGGGACGTTGCCTCCCCGCGCATAGACCTCGATCGCGGTGACGTCGTTCGCATCGACGAGCTGATCGATGAACACGGCTTGGTCATCGGGATCGCAGCCGGGCGGGTAGCGACCGTTAAACACATTGGTTGGGCATGGGGTAGCGGTGACGGGTGCCACGTCGCAACCAAATCGTGGGCATTGCCGATTGCCGTCAAGCAGAACGGCCATCCTGCACGTCCCTGCTGCGTTATACGCTTCCAAAAATCCGCGGGTACCTCGCTTGAGCATCACGCCAACGAGCCCGCTCAGCATGTTGGTGATTTTGTTCGGATGCCGAAACTCGATCTCCTCCGGGCCGATGAAGACGGCGCTCAGCGTGCCCTTCTGCCGCATCATCCACCGGTCATAGAACCCTTTCAGTGCCGCTGACGGCGCCGGCGCGCTCCCGGTGACACGAACCGCGGAGAGTCCTTGCGCAACGCGAGCCAGTACCACAGTGAGCACCGACGCCGTGTCCGGGAGTTCCAGCTTGCCGAACCATGGCTGGAATCCAATGCGCCGGACATTCACCGTGAGCGTCTGGCGTTTGCCGGCGCCGAGACTGACCTCGCCCTGCTCATCAGTGATTTGCCCGATGCCTCCTTGAACGGAGACGTATGCGAACGAGATGGGCTCGCTGTCGGTCGAGACGACGCGGATCTTGCGAGCCTGAGCGCTCGCGACCGAGGACGTGGAAACAGCGAAGGCAACGACCGACGCGAACGCGAATCTCACGGAGGTCACGGCTGTGGTGGGTTTGCTGGATCGCGCACCCGCATCGGGATTGCGAACACCTAACACGAAGGCACGGCAGAGCCCAACCACCCCTAAGTACTACGGCTTGCCCGTCGAAGCGCGCAGATTCCCACGCTAATCGGCCCGCAGTTCAGTGTGACCTGTTGCATAAGCCGCTCCGGGAGCCCGGCGCGGTCAGCTGCGGCCACCACCTAGATACGCGCGTCCTGTTCACTCGCGCGCTGCGCGGCAGCCGCTGCCGCGTCGTCGCGCGCGTTGGCCCGCTGGACGTACAAATGAAAAATCCACCCCGCGATGCCAAGGAGTGCGGGGCCGCCAAAACCGACGACGTACGCCCAAGTGCGATCCGAGTTCATGCGGCGCTCTCCATTCTCAAGCCGATGAGAAACAACAATAGGCCGAGCAAAAGAAAAAGCAACGCGATCGCAACGATGCCGGGAGCAGACGGCGCGACACAATACTCGGGTGCGGGCAGAAGAGCGTCATCACTCCATTCCGGCCGTCATCGATCCCTTCCAAAACAATGGGCCATCGAGGAGTTGATCCGCAGGCGGCGTAGCCGCCGGCGGACAACGACATCCTGAATTCAGTGGGCCATCGAGGAGTTGAACCTCGGACCTCACGCTTATCAGATCGCTTCAATTGCGCAGATTTCTGCGCGAATGCTCACTTAGTCCGCGCTAAACGCGCATCCCGCTCAGTTTCGTGCTCCAATTTGCGGATCCTGCGCACTTTCCCGCGCATCCTGCGCGCGCGAATGGACACCACTCCACCCACGTTACGTCCCGCGAGAACCCGTGCCGCATGTGCATCTTGCCATCCACGGTGACCGGCGCCAAGCAGATACGGCGTAACGTCCCTGCGGTCACTCCACCCTCAGCGCCTCCACCGGATGAACCTGCAACGCTCGCCTGGCCGGCACGAGACACGCCGCCACGCTGGCGATGAGGAGAACCACGATGGCTCCCACATACGTCGCCGGGTCGTGCGCCGTCACCCCGTATAAAAGTCCCGTGAGCACGCGCGCTCCACCCACCGCCACGAGCGTGCCCAGAACGACCCCCACGACCGCCGTCGTCAGCCCGTCTTTGAGTACCAGGCCCACAATGTCGCCACGCCGCCCGCCGAGTGCCGCGCGAATACCGATCTCTCGTGTGCGCAGTGTGACGGCGTACGCCACGACGCCGTACATGCCGAGCGCCGCTAGCGCGAGCGCCAGAAGCGCGAACGCCCCCGTGAGCAGCATCGGCAGCCTCCGACCCGCCAACGAACTGCTGACGATCTGATCCATCGTGCGCGGGGCACCGACGGGGAGTGTTGGATCGAGAATGCGCAGTTCGCGTTTGATCACCGGCAGCAGGTTTGCGGCATTGCCGTCCGAGCGGACGGCGAACGCAAACCACGGCCGCGGCACCTGCCACGCTGAGAGGTACACACCCGGCTCCGGTGCGCTCGATGGGGTCTCGCGCACGTCGCCCACGATGCCCACCACGGTGCGCCACGTCGAGTCGATGCCGACCACACGAATGCGCCCGCCGAGAGCGTTGCCGTGTGGCCACCAACGATCCGCAAAATCCTGACTCACGACGGCGACCGGCAGCGATCCGGGTCGGTCCGACGCGCGGATATCGCGACCGGCCCGCAGGGGCGTGCCCGCCGCCCCAAAGTACCCGTCGGAAACGCGCGCCAGTGGTGCATCCGCCGAATCCGCAGTGCCGCGGCCGGACGCGTTGTCGATCCGCACCCACCAGTGGTTCCAGCCCTGCCAAGGAGCGACGTTCGCCATCCCGGCGCCGCGCACTCCGGGAATGTCGCGCAATCGTGCGAGCCACGCCGTGAAGAACTGCGACCGCTGAGGCCAGTCGGGATATGCGTTCGACGGCAGGCTCACGCCGAAGGTGAGTACGTGCTGGTCGCCGCTGTAACCGAGGCCGGTGTGCTCGAGCGCCACGAGCGTGCGTGTAAGGAGGCCGGCACCCACCAGCAGCACGACCGCGAGCGCCATCTGGCCGGCCACCAGCGCGCGGCCGATTCGCTGCGTGCGCCGGCTTCCGGTTGCACCACGACTCGTGTCGCCCAGCGCCGCGTTCGGATCGGCGCGTGCATCAAGCAGCGCGGGCGCGAGTCCGGCGACGATACCCACCGTGAGGGAGGCGATCACGGCGAAGGCCAGCGCCCGCGCGTCGATGGCCGCCGGTGCACCGGTGGGGGCTATCACGCCGCTGCCGAGTCCCACAAGCACGTTCTTCACCCAGAAAGCAAAAAGCACACCCAGCCCGCCGCCGCCGATACCGAGCACGGTGGTCTCGGTGAGAAGTTGGCGCAGGAGCCGCCATTGTCCGGCCCCGAGCGCAGCGCGAACGGCAAGCTCGCGACGGCGCGCCGCCGAGCGAGCGAAAAAGAGCCCGGCCACGTTCACGCAGGCCAGAAGCAGCACGAGCAGCGCCGCTCCCATCACCACGAGAAGCACCGGGCGCACGTCGCCGACCATCGCGTCGCGGATGGGAACCGCCGTGAGCGATGCCCGGTCCGCTTGCGCGGTCGCACCGGCCGCCCCTGCTGGGTGACTCAGCACGCGCAGCGCGGCTTCGGCCTGAGTACGCGTGGCTCCGGGGGACAGACGCGCCACCGCCTGAAACATTCTTCCGCTGGCAAATTTGCTGTGGAGGAACCGTCCAAGAGGGAGCGGTATCCAGATCTGCGGCGCGCGCGCGGGCGGCACGAAGTCCCGACCGAGAACGCCAACGACCGTGAACGGTTCGTCGTTCAGGCGCAGCGTCCGCCCCACAACGTTTGAATCGCCGCCGAAGTCTCGCTGCCAGACATCGTAGCTGAGGACGATCGTCGCAGTGTCCGCCCCCAGGTCGCGATCGTCGATCAGTCGGCCCAGAAACGGCCTGACGCCGAGCGTACGGAAGAAATGCGGGCCCGCTTGCGCGAACGACCATGTGACGGTCTCATGCTGGCCGACGTAGGTGTAGCCGCCATACTGGCCAAACGCGGCGACATCGGTGAGTGGACCGCCTGCCTGTTGGAGGCGTGACACGTCATTCGCCGAAACGAACCCGCGCTCGTCCTGCGCGGACGCGGTATAGAGGAGGACCAACCGATCGGATGCGCGATACGGGAGCGCGTCGATCAACTCCCGCGACACGACGGAAAAGACTGCGGTGTTGGCGCCGATGCCGATGGCGAGCGTGGCGAGGACAGTGACGGTGAAGGCTGGCGTCCGCCGGAGTCCACGGAGCGCGATGCGGACGTCCTGTGTAACGTCGCTCAGGAAGTCGTGCCGGCGTTCACGGCTCCGTTCCGCCTCATCATGTTTGGCGAGCGCACTGCGTACGTGCTCCGCGTCCCCGAACCGCTCTCGTGCAAGGCGCTCGGCGTCGGCGCGGGAGTAGCCGTGCTTCTCGTATTCGGCAATTCGCGCCTCCAGGTGAAAGCGGAGTTCTTCGTCAATCTCGGTGCCCACGTCGGGCCGGAGAACCCGGCGGAGTGGTTTCCATCGTGGCAGCATATCAGTTCTTCAGCCGAGCGCCGGCGCGGCACGCAACACGCGCGTCACGGCACCAGAGTAGCGTGTCCACGCCGCAGCCTCGCGCCGGAGGTGCGCGCGTCCCACCGATGTGATGGTATAGTAGCGCGCGCGACGGTTGTTCTCGGAAACGCCCCACTCCGACTTCACGAAGCGCTTGTCCTGAAGACGGCGGAGCGCGGGGTAGAGCGATCCCTCCTCCACACGGAGCACGTCTTCGGTGGTCTGCTCAATCCAGCGCGCGATGCCGTAGCCATGCGCGGGCTCGGCGAGCAGCGCTTTGAGAATGAGGATCTGCAGAGTGCCCTGGAGCAGCTCGGCGGATTCGATCGGCATTGCGAAGCATCTCCCTTGTCGCGTCTATGGGACGAGGTTAACACGGCTGGTCTCGGCGCGCAAGGCACTGCGTTGCCGATCCTGGGATGAACGGACACTACGGCGCAAAAACCGCCGAAAACACGAAACCCCGCCGGCGCACGAAGCGCCAACGGGGCAAAGCTTTATCTCCACAGTGGGCCTTCGAGGAGTTGATCCGGAGGCGGGCAACGCCCGCCGGAGGACAACGACTTCCGAATTAATGGGCCATCGAGGAGTTGAACCTCGGACCTCACGCTTATCAGGTGGCCTGAATCGCGCAAAATCTTGCGCGAATGCTCACTTTGCCAGCGCTAAATGCGCATCCTGCTCACTTTCGCGCGCCAATCTGCGCATCCTGCGCAGTTTCCTGCGCATCCTGCGCACGCGAAGGGACACCATTCCCGTTCGAACGCCAACTACACGCGCGAATCCGAACTCAATCGCGCGTGATGCGCGGCTACGAACGCCGCCGTGCCAGCGCCGTCAGGTAAGCCCTCCATCGTGCTGAGGAATGCGGCCATTACCGCATTCTCGGGACCGTCTTTCAACAACGGATGGACGGCGAGCAGCTGCTTCCAGGCCAAATGCGTATCCAGCTCGAGCCGCTGAGCGTGCCGCTTGAGCGCGGCCTCTCTAGCCCGCTTGCCGTTATACGCAGCCCGGAAGGCGTCTGTGCCGGCCCCATCTGCGAGCTCCGCCAATGTGTCTCGTATTGCCGATAAGTCAGTATAGGTGTTGACGACGACAACGTTTTCGGCGACCTGAACCGGCTCGTCAGACTCAGCTACAAGATCTGGGTCGTCGAGTGACAGTTCGACATTCGTGCGCCGCATTTGGCGGAGGACTTCGGTTTCACCGTCCGCAACAGACGCATCCAAGCGCGCACGTTGCTCCGGGGTAAGCGCGGTGTTGAACTCCTCATCGAGTTGTCGGCGGCGTTCAGCATCACTCTCGGCAGCGGCCTTCTTGAGGAGGGCGCGCTGCGCTGGCGTAAATATGTCTTCACCCATTGGAACCTCGCGGGATGAGTGTATGCCGCTCAATACTACGCGTTCTTGAATCTCACGCATCTTCGGCGTGTGCAGCGAGTTCACCCGAATACACCCGCACCAAGATTTGAACACAAAAAGAAGTGCCCCGCGAAGCGATTCATCGCCAGGCGGGGCAACAACTTGCAAAACAGTGGGCCATCGAGGAGTTGAACCTCGGACCTCACGCTTATCAGGCGTGCGCTCTAACCACCTGAGCTAATGGCCCTGAAACCAGTCTCGAAATAAAGCGGGACCGGGCCGCTCAGTCAACGAACCGACTTACTCGTCGAACCGGTGCCCGGGATGGGGCTTCCCGGCCTCGTCCGCGTCGTCGTACTCGTCGTCCAGATCGATCAACTCGTCCTCGTCGAGGAGCCCGTCGTCCTCGTCCTCGTCATCATCGTCGAGGTCGTCGTCGTCGAACTCATCGTCATCCATGTCGAGATCTTCGGCCTCGTCGTCCCCCGCGAGGTCAAACCCAAACTCGTCGCGTCCTTCGGACGCCGACGATTCACCACTGCCCGACATAATCACTGCGCTCCGATGGAGTGAAGGCAAACAGGACCGAAGACCGAAGACCGATACCTTACCTACGCACCTACACCTCCAAGCGTTCCTTCTTAGCCTCGCGGGAGATCTTCTTGCGGTCGCTCACCGCCAGTTTCCGCTTGCGCAGCCGGATCGACTGCGGCGTCACTTCGATCAACTCGTCGTCTTCGATATACTCCAGCGCTACCTCCAGCGTCAACACCCGCGGGGGCTCCAAATTAATGGCGTCGTCACTCGACTTGGACCGCATGTTCGTCAGCTTCTTTTCCTTTGTAGGATTGACGTCCATGTCGCCCGGGCGGGAGTTCTCGCCCACGATCATCCCTTCATACACCGCCTCGCCCGGCGCCACAAAAAGCGTCGACCGCTCCTGCAGGTTCCCCAGCGCAAAGGCAATAATCGTCCCGGCCTCCATCGAGACCAGCACTCCCCGCCCACGCCCTTCGAGAGTTCCCGCCCACGGCCCGTACTCCAGGAACCGGTGGTGGATGATCCCCGTCCCGCGTGTGTCAGTGAGAAATTCCGACCGGTACCCGAACAGCCCGCGCGCCGGAATCTTGTACAGCAAACGGATCAGCCCCTGCCCCGGGTTCTTCATCTCGATCATCTGCGCCTTGCGGGGCCCGAGCTCCTCCATCACCACGCCCATGAACTCCTCGGGGACGTCGATCGCGAGCTCCTCGTACGGCTCCAGCCGCTCGCCGTTCGGGCCGCGGTGCGTAATGACGCGCGGACGCGACACCTGAAACTCGTATCCCTCACGCCGCATGGTCTCCATGAGGATCGAGAGGTGCAGCTCACCACGCCCGCTCACCGTCCAGGTATCGGTCGAGTCCGTCTCTTCCACACGCAGCGCGACGTTCTTCTCCAGCTCCTTGTGCAGCCGCTCGAGAATCTGCCGCGAGGTGACGAACTTCCCTTCCTTGCCGGCGAAAGGCGAGTTGTTCACCAGGAAATCCACGGAGATCGTCGGCTCTTCCACCGCGATCCCTTCGAGACGCTCGGGGTGCTCCGTATCTGTCAGCGTCAGTCCTATCTCGACGCCTTCGAGACCCGCGAGCGCGACGATCTCACCGGCCGACGCGCTCTCGACCTCCGTGCGCTCGAGCCCCTCAAACGTGTACAGCTTGGTCACGCGGCTCGACGCCGCCTTCACGGCATGGTCGAGCGGCAGCAGCGACACGGTATCGCCGACTCGAACAGTGCCGCGCTCGATGCGCCCGATCGCGAGCCGGCCCAGATACGGCGAATAATCAATCGTCGACACCAGCATCTGGAACGGGCCCTCGGCGTCGTGCGGCGGCGCGGGCACGTGTTGCATGATCGTTTCGAACAGCGGCGTGAGATCCTTCGCCTCGTGCTCCAAATCCATCGTCGACGTGCCGAGCCGCCCCGACGCGTATACGTACGGCGCGTCGAGCTGCGCCTCGTTCGCCTCGAGTTCAATAAACAGGTCGAGCACTTCCTCGTGCACGCGCGCCGGATCGGCGCCCGGACGGTCGATCTTGTTGATGCAGACGATCGGCGTGCGGCCGAGCGCGAGCGCCTTGCGCAGCACGAACCGCGTCTGTGGCATCGGACCGTCGAACGCGTCGACAACGAGCAGCACGCCGTCCACCATGCGCAGGATGCGCTCCACCTCGCCGCCAAAATCGGCGTGGCCAGGTGTGTCGACAATATTGATCTTGGCGCCGTGCCAGCGGACCGAGGTGTTCTTCGCAAGGATGGTAATCCCGCGCTCGCGCTCGAGCGGGTTCGAATCCATCACACGCTCGGCGACAACCTGATTCTCACGAAAGGCACCCGCCTGACGGAGCATCTGGTCGACAAGCGTGGTCTTGCCGTGGTCGACGTGCGCGATGATCGCGATGTTGCGTACGGGGCGGGGCATGCGGGAATCCGAGGGCAAGGCCGCCGGGACGGCCTTCGGG
>JBOHTH010000143.1:0-3004 GCA_050733535.1 Gemmatimonadaceae bacterium
GGCGAAGAACTTTCCTGAGCTTCTCGCCAAGAAAACGCGCGCGCCAATGGGGTACGTCTGCTACTTCGGCACGCCCGTCAACGACGAGCGCTTCACGTTCCCGAACTTGCCGAGCTTCAACTTCCCTGGCGTGACCGGCTGGGCGGCACTGCCCGTGGACAATCGCGGGTTTCGCGTTCGCGGATCTGAGCGAGCCCCGGGCGCGCCATCGGGGCGCGGTGGCGCGGGTGCCGGCGCCGGCGGTCGCGGCGGACAGGGCGGTTTCGGACAGCAGGCGAACGTCCCTCCGGCGCAGCTCGATCCGGACCTGAGCGATCGCTGGGCGGACGCCGCGCGCATCGAAGGCTCGCGCCGATTCATCACGCACCGTTTCCCGCTGCTCAAGGATGCGCCGATTTCGCAGACGCACTCGTGCCACTACGAGTCCACGTCGAGCGGGAATTACATCATCGACAAACATCCGCAGCTCTCCAACATGTGGATCGTCGCTGGAGGAAACGCCGAGGGATTCAAGATGTGCCCCGTGATCGGCGAGTACGCGGCGAAACGCCTGACGGGCATTGACGGCGATCCTGCGCTGGTGCGCGCATTCAAGATTCCGGCCAAGGAGTACGAGCCGCCTCCGCCACCGAAGCCCGCAACTCCCGGCGACAGCACCAAGCGCCCGGACTGAGCGCCGCCTTCATCCCCTCGGCGACGGTAAGCTCACGAGGATCGCGGTGATCACGAGCACCAGGCTGGCGACGATCAACTCCCTGCTCGCGGACCGCTTGATGGTGGCGGCGCCGTCGATCGTGCCAAGCGCCGGACGCACCCGACGCCAGTTCCACGCACCGAGCGCGAACACCGCGGCAACCGCGCAGAGCTTCACGATGAGCGCGTAACCGTACGGTGTCGTCCACAGTGCGGAGAAGTGGTGAAGATGCCGCCACGCCGTGATCACGCCGAACGTCACAACCACCGCGCCCGACGTCAGCGCGAGCGGCGAAAATCCATTCACCATGTCCGCCACGATCGCACCGCGGCGATCGCCGGCAGATTCGTCACGCAGCGCGACGAATATACCGGCAACAAGGAGGACGAACAGCGTCCCGATCCAAAATCCGCCGAAGAGAACGTGCATCGGATTGACGAGCTTGGACCACTGGCCCTGCACCGCGCTGCGCAGCGCGCCAACCACCACGCCGACGGCCGCGAGCGGCCAGCCAACACTGCGATGACTCGAGGCGAGCAGAAATCCGAGGACCGCGACGATCAGCATGCCGACCTGCACCGCCACGGGAACGTTCGTGACGAGCAGCTGCGCGACCGTCGTGTGGGCGCGCGTTGCCTGCCCCGGGAGGTGCATCGCGGTCTGTACCGCGGTCGCGGTGATGCCGAGCAATCCGAGGAGTGCGGCGCGCCGCGCCATGTCGCGGTAGAGGGCGGAATCAGCCTGCGAGTTCGATTGAAGCCGCCCGCGCAGCGCGCTGTATCGAAAGCCGATCGCACCCGCGGCGAGGAACGCCGCGACGAACGTGATCAGCTGGACTATCGGTTCTGGCCATTCGATAAGAGGTCTCGTTTCCATAGGCGTTATACGTTCGAACGCGAACGCCTGCTGGCGCCATCGGTGCAAATACCTACGGTCGATTCTCGTACCACTTCAGGTTCGCGGTCGCCGTACCGATGCACGCGACATCGGGACGTTTGTCACCGTTCAGGTCGGCGACCACGCAGCTGGCGGCCGCCATCCCGCCGTCGTCGAGCGTCTCCTTCGTCCAGCGACCCTCGGCCGCGTTCGCGAGGCGGTACACGTAGACACTGCGCGCACCCGCGCGCTCGCCGACAATGATCTCGTCCTGACCGTCGCCGTCGAAATCGCCGGTGACCATCGTGTGCCCATCGCGTATCGAGTCATCGATCACGTGGCGCTTCCATGCTTCGCCCGACTGTCGGTACACCACGACCTGGTTGCCGTGCCAAGGTTCGATCGTGGCGAGAAAGCGCTCGCGTCCGGTTGTTCCGACGACAATCTCGCTCGCACCGCTCTTGGGCCACGGCGAGGAATCGCCGCCCACGACCTTCGTGCGAACCCACGTGCCGTGATCGAACTGGTGCCGGTATACGCCGAGGAAGCTTCCGCTCAGGACGTCCTCGCGCATGCCGCCATCCCATGCGAACGGGAGAATGCCGTGGACCACGCCGGAATCGTCCGCGATCGGTTCACGCTTCCACTCACCGGGACGGTACATCACGAGCGGTGTTCGGTCGCGGTAGTCGGGTGCCGTCGCGTGCGCGCCAATGAGCGGAAAGTTCACGAGCACTTTCTTTCCGCTGCCGTCAATGTCCGCAAACCGCAGGCGATGCGACGTCGGCAGGCGATCGATCTCCTTTGACGACCACGGCGCCGCCGGATCAGCATTGTGCGTGAGGATGACGACGTTCCCGGCGCTGTGATCGTACACGGTCGAGAATCCGTACGCGAGCGCGACCTCGGGGAATCCGTCGCCGTCGACATCCCACGCGGCGGCGTTGATCGGCTGGTTGATGCCGGACACGAGTACGTGCTTCTGCCAGCCCGGATTCTCGTACCAGCGCAGTTCGTGAAGCCCGCTGGCCAGCGCGATGATATCGGGGTTGCCATCGTGGTTCAGGTCGGCGACGACAACCTGATAGCCACCGGTGAGGCCGGTGTCGATCAGGTGCTCTGTGAAGTGCATCGCTCGAACGCGCGCTGGCGCGGAGACCGCCGGCGGTGCAGGCACTGAACTCGGCGCGACCGCCGCAACGGCGAGTATGGCTACGATTGCTGCCGCTCGATTCGCCGCCTTCACTGCCTGCGCCGTTTTGGTCTTCAGTTCACGCGGCATACGATGTCCCTGCGAGGGATACCACAAGAATGGCCAGACCGCAGTGCAGGCGCCAATGTCACACCAAGGAATCCGGACAGGCGGGGAAAAGAAAAGATTAATCGCGGATTTCGCGGAAACAAACGGATCGCTCAGCTCACACTGAACGATCC
>JBOHTH010000144.1:0-2229 GCA_050733535.1 Gemmatimonadaceae bacterium
GTGCGGGGGGCGGAGGAGGAAGGCTGGGCGCGGGGGGGATGCAAGGCGCGATGCGGGAGGCGGGATTGAACTTCCGCACGGTTCGCGAACCACGCTGGTTCGGCGCCATGCTCATCGTTGTATGCTGCGTGCCCGGGCTGCTCGCGGCGGCGGGGATGACGTCGGACATCATCGCGCACACGCGGTACTTCGGGTCGAACCCGGTCAAGTCGGGCGAGCATTTTCTCGGCCAGTGGACGTTGCGCTTTATCATAGCGGCACTCGCGGTGACACCGCTGCGGCAGGTCACGGGATGGAACTGGCTGGCCAAGCATCGCCGTACGATCGGGTTGTTCGCGTTCGGCTACCTCATGCTCCACTGGCTGACGTACGCGCTGCTCGACGTGCAGCTCGACTGGGGTGAACTCTTGAAGGACCTCGCCAAGCGCCCGTACATCATGATCGGGATGGCCGCGCTGCTCTGCATGATTCCGCTCGCGCTCACCTCCACGCGCAACAGCATCCGCCGGCTCGGCGGCAAACGCTGGAACCGGCTGCACAAACTCATCTATCTCATCGCGGTGCTCGGCGTGATTCACTACTGGATGGCGGTGAAGAAGGACGAGTCGGATCCCATCATCTACGCTGCGTGCGTCGCGTTCCTGCTCGGCTGGCGCGTGGTGCGCTGGTGGATGCGCCGCGAAACGCGGCACGCGGCGACACTCGCCGGCGCGCCGTGAAAAAGCGCGCGACGGGTCTGCGGTCCTGCTACGCCGTGGTCGCGCCCGGTTTGGAACGGCTCGCCGCGGACGAGCTGCGCGCGATCAAGATCACACCGGGCACGATCGAGCCGGGCGGCGTGGAGTTCGAGGCCGATGACGCGGGCGTGTTCAACGCGAATCTGCACCTGCGCACGGCGAGCCGCGTGATCGTACGCTTGGCTGAGTTCCGCGCGACCGCGTTTCACGAGCTGGAACGCCTCGCGCGCAACGTGCGGTGGGAGGAGTTCGTGCCCGCGGGAAGTCCGGTGCGGCTTCGCGTGACGTGCCGCAAATCTCGGCTCTATCACTCGGACGCGGTGGCGCAGCGCGTGGGTGACGCGATCGCGCGGCGCGTGCAAGGCGTGAGTGTGGAGCGCGCGGGCGGCGGGAAACGTGCCGCCGGCAGCGACGCAGAGCCTGATGACGACGCCGACGCGCCGGCCGATCGTACAGCGCAGCTGTTCATCGTGCGCTTTGCGAATGATATCTGCACGATCAGTGCCGACAGTTCGGGCGAGCTGCTGCACCGTCGTGGGTATCGCCTGGCCACGGCAAAGGCGCCGCTGCGCGAAACGCTCGCGGCGGGGATGCTGCTCGCGATGGGCTACGACGGTTCCGTGCCGCTGGTCGATCCCATGTGCGGCGCGGGGACGATCGCGATCGAAGGCGCGCTGATCGCGCGGCGGATCGCACCGGGTGTGTCGCGCGCGTTTTCGTGCGAGCGATGGCCGGCGGCGCCGGCGAAGGAGTTTGCGGCCTTGCGCGCCGCCGCACGCGCCGCCGAGCTGCCGCGCGCGCTCGCGCCGATATTGGCGAGCGATCGAGATGCCGGCGCGGCGGAGGCCACGCTGGCGAATGCGGAGCGCGCCGGCGTCGCGGGTGACATAGAGATCCGCCGCGGCGCACTTTCCGGGGTCACGCCTCCGCCCGGTTGCGGCATGCTCGTTACCAACCCACCATACGGTGTGCGCGCGAGCGCCGGCGACGATGTGCGATCGCTCTACGCGCAGCTCGGTAACATTTCGCGCGCGAAGTTTGCCGGATGGACCATCGGATTTTTATCAGCGGAGCGGACCATGGACGCACAAGTGAAGCTGCGGCTTGAAGAAGTGCTGAAGTTTCGGAACGGCGGGATCCCCGTGCGCGTGATGCGCGGCGTGGTGGAGCATCGAATGACCCGCCGCGATTTCACCGCTACGATGGCCGCCCTCGTGGCGGCGCCCTTTGCGCTGCGCGCGCATCGCGCGTTTGGCGGAGTGATCCCGAGGGTCGCATCAGGCGACGTTCTCATCGCCGAGTTCTCCGACGCCGGCGTCAAGCTCCGCGTGTCGCGCGTGCCCAAGGTCGTGAAGTCCGACGCCGAGTGGCGAAAGCAGCTTTCACCCTTGGGATTTTCCGTCACGCGCAAAGGCGACACGGAATACGCGTTCAGCGGCGCGTTCTGGAATCTCCACGAGCAGGGGATTTTCCGCTGCATCTGCTGCGACAC
>JBOHTH010000145.1:0-3145 GCA_050733535.1 Gemmatimonadaceae bacterium
GAGGTGCGCGCGAGGAAGGCGGCGGGGGACACCGCCGAGCAGCTCGTCAAACGGATCATCGGCGACGCAGAGCGTGAGGCCGACGGCCTTCGCAAACAGTCGGTGCTGGCCGGGAAGGAAGAGGCCATGCGCGCCCGCGAGGAGTGGGAGGCCGAGGCCCGCCGCCGCCGCGAGGAAGTCGAGCGCGAGGAGAAGCGTGTCCAGGAGCGCGAAGTCGTCCTCGACCGCAAGTTCGAGCTCGTTGAGACGCGCGACAAGGACGTCGGCAAGCGCGCGAGCGACCTGGGCCGCAAGGAAAAATCGGTCGAGGAGAGACAACAGGAGCTTGATAAAATGGTCGGCGAGGAACGCCGCCGCCTCGAGCAGCTCGCCGGCCTTTCCGCCGCGGAGGCCAAGGCCGAACTGATCCGCCGGATGGAGGAGGAGGCTCAGGCCGACGCCGCCAATCGCCTCCGCGAAATTCGCGAAGGCGCCAAGCGGAACGCCGACCGCGAGGCCAAGAAAATCGTCGCGCTCGCGGTGCAGCGCATTGCGGCCGACCACACCGCCGAGATCACGGTGAGCGCGGTCGCGCTGCCGAAAGACGAAATGAAAGGGCGGATCATCGGCCGCGAGGGGCGCAACATCCGCGCGTTCGAGCTCGCGACCGGTGTGGACGTGATCATCGACGACACGCCGGACTCGGTCGTCGTCTCCTGCTTCGATCCCGTGCGCCGCGAAGTCGCGCGGCTCGCGCTCGAAAAACTCGTCGCGGACGGTCGCATCCATCCGGGACGCATCGAGGAAGTCGTCGAGAAGTCGCGAAAGGAAGTCGACGCGGGGATCATCGAGACCGGCGAGCAGGCCGCGTACGAAGTGAACGTGCACGGTCTGCACACCGAGATCATCAAGCTCGTCGGGCGCATGAAGTGGCGCACAAGCTACGGGCAGAACATTCTGCTCCACTCGAAAGAAGTCGCGTGGCTCGCCGGGATCATGGCCGAGGAGCTCGGGCTCGACCCCGCGATGGCGCGCCGCGGCGCGCTCCTGCACGACATCGGCAAGGTGCTCACGCACGAGCACGAGGGCACGCACGTGCAGCTCGGCGTCGAAGTCGCCACGAAATACGGCGAGCATCCGCTGGTCGTCAACTGCATAGCCGCACACCACGACGACGTGCCGCATGAGAGTGAGGTCAGTGTGCTGGTGCAGGCGGCCGACGCCATCAGCGGCTCGAGACCGGGCGCGCGCCGCGAGGCATTCGAGACGTATGTGAAGCGCCTCGAGGGACTCGAGAAGATCGCGTCGAGCTATCGCGGGGTGGACCGCGTGTTCGCCATCCAGGCCGGACGCGAGATTCGCGTGATTGTGAATCCCGAGGACGTCGACGATGCGCGCATGCAGTCGCTCACGGAAGAGATCGCACGCCGCGTGGAGACGGAGCTGCAGTACCCCGGTCAAATCAAAGTGGTTGCCATCCGCGAAAAGAGAGCGATGGACATTGCCCGCTGAAATCATCGACGGCGCGGCCGTCGCAGATCGCGTTCGTGCGGACGTTGCCAAGTCGGCGGCTGCTTTGCTCCCCAAGGGAATCGTTCCGGGCCTGACCGTCGTGCTCGTCGGCGACGATCCCGCGAGCGCGGTATACGTGCGCGCCAAGGAGAAGGCGTGTCATGAGGCCGGGATGCGCGGCGAGACAATCCGGATGCCGGCGTCGACGACGCAGGCCGAGTTGCTCGCCGTGGTCGACCGCCTGAACGCGGACGCCGCCATCCATGGGATCCTCGTGCAGATGCCTCTGCCCAAGCAGATCGACTCACAGACCGTGATTCGCCGCATCGCGCCGCAGAAGGACGTCGACGGATTCCATCCGATCAACGTCGGCAAGGTGCTGATCGGCGACAAAGATGGCTTCGCGCCGTGCACCCCGTGGGGCGTTCAGGCGCTGCTCGAGGCGTACAACGTCAAGACCGCCGGCATGGACTGCGTCATTGTCGGACGGTCGAACATCGTCGGGAAACCGATGGCGAGCCTCATGGTGCAGTCCGGCGCGGGTGCCGATTGCACGGTCACGATCTGCCACAGCAAAACGCGCGACCTCAAGGCGCATATCAAACGAGCCGATCTCCTGATCGCGGCGATCGGCCGGGCCGAGTTCGTCACCGGTGACATGCTCAAGCCGGGCGCCGTGGTGATGGACGTGGGAATCAACCGCGTGGACGACGCGACGGCCAAGGCCGGCTACAGGCTGAAAGGCGACGTGCACTTCGAGAGCGCGAAGGAGGTCGCGTCGCTGATCACGCCGGTGCCGGGTGGCGTCGGGCGGATGACGATCGCGATGCTCCTCAAGAACACGGTCCGCGCGGCGGAGATGACGGCGTGAAAGCGCCGGGCAGCTCGCCCGAACACGCCCTCACGATCGCCGACCTCACAAACGCGGCGCGGGAAATTATCGAGGGCGCTTTTCCGCCCGTCTGGATCAAGGGCGAGGTGAGCAACTTCACCGCGCACCGCAATGGGCACTGGTATTTCTCCCTGCGTGACGCGACCGCGCAGCTCTCGTGCGTGGTCTGGTCACGCGACGTGAGGCGCATTCCGGCGCCGCCGGATGAAGGGATGCAGGTCATGGCGCACGGTCAGCTCTCGGTCTACGCGGCGCGCGGACAAATGCAGTTCATGGTCCGCGCCATGGAAGCCGAGCGCGAGGGATTGTGGCGGAAGGCGTTCGAGAAGACCAGGGCTGCGCTGGAGAAGGATGGACTGCTCGACCCGGCGCGGAAACGCGCGCTGCCGCGTTTTCCGCGCCGGGTAGCGGTCATCACGAGCCCCGATGGCGCTGCCCTGCACGATATCATTTCGGTGATCCAGCGCCGGAACCCGCGAGTCGAGATCATCGTGATCGCCGCGGCGGTGCAGGGCGATGCTGCGCCCGATTCGCTCGTCGCAGCGCTCGACCGGGTCGCGCGCTGGCAGGACGCCGACGTGGTGATCGTCGGGCGCGGCGGCGGTTCACGCGAGGATCTCTGGGCGTTCAATGACGAACGCGTGGCACGGGCGATCGCCGCGAGCCCCATCCCTACGATTTCTGCAGTGGTGCACGAAGTCGATTTCACGATCGCGGTCCTCGTCGCCGATCATCGCGCTGCAACCCCGAGCGCTGCGGCCG
>JBOHTH010000146.1:0-5062 GCA_050733535.1 Gemmatimonadaceae bacterium
GCGTGCCCCCGCCGCGGACACGAGTGCCGTGACCGCGGAGAGCGCGGCGCGCTCGCGCACGGCCCCCATGCCCGCGACGTCCGACGTCGTGCAGCCGAACTCGCGCATCGCGCCTTCGAACAACGCATAGAGCTCGGCGCGCTCCGCGGGGCGGTCGCGGACGCCGTCGGCGGTCCACGGAAGGTCCGGCGCGCACAGGAGGTAGAGGTCGCCCCGCCGCGCGCGCGCCTCGTCCTCGATCCATGCGGGGCAGGGACCGTAGTAGTGGCGCACGTACACCACTGTGCTGATGAGATCCGTGTCGAGCAGCACCAGCGGGGGCTGTGCGGCGAGTGCCGCGTCGTCGGCGTCGATCGTGCGCTGCGCGATCAGCTCGGCGTCGGCGGAGGTGAGTTCGCGTTTCACTTCATCCGCATACGCGCGCGCCGCTTCGGCGAGCCACGGCGAGCGAAACCGGCGCGCGAGGGCGGACGCCAGCGTGGTTTTCCCCGAACACTCGGGGCCGGTGAGGACGACCCGCAGTGTCACGCCGCGGGAACCGCTCCCACCGGTTGCCCAACACTCGCCCGATCCGCGGTATACGAGCGGTGCCATTTTACGTATCCCATGATGGCGAGCACCAAAAATCCCGCGTACAGTCCCGCCGTCTGGTTCAAGCCTTTGTAGACATACATCCCGATAGACAGCACGTTGACGGCGATCCACACCGTCCAGTTCTCGAGAATCTTTCTAGTCATCATCCACTGGCCGACGATGCTTGCCGTCGACGTCACCGAGTCGAGAAATGGGACGGTGTCCGGCGTGCGCCGGAGCACAGCGTCGAGCCCGGCGACTCCCGCAACCGTGATCGCCAGCAAGGTGCCGGCCACTCGCGGCGTGATGCGTGACACCTTGAGTTCAGTGCGCTTTTCGCCGCCATAGAGCCACTCGTACAACCCATACACAGACAGGATGAAGTAGAAAACCTGAAGTCCCATGTCGGCATATAGATTCGCCGCGCGAAACACGAAGAAGTACAGTGTGACGTTCACAAGCGCCGTCGGCCAGCTCCAGATGTTCTGCCTGACGCTGAGGTAAACGCTGACGATTCCTGTCGCGACGGCGAGCGGTTCGAGCCAGCTCACTGCGCTCCGCCGGCCAGATAGTCGAACGCGAGTCCCGCGAACGTCTTCACGCCGACCGGCAGCGCGTCTTCGTTCACGTAGAAGTACGGCGAGTGGTTGGGCGCGGCGTCATCGGGCTTCACGCCGGCCTTGTTCACGCCAAGGAACAGAAACAGTCCCGGGACCTTCTGCTGATAGAGCGCGTAGTCCTCGCTCGGCATCCAGACGGTGTTCGGGTTGATCTTGCCGCCCGCCACCCGCGTGATCGTCGGCATCATGCGGGTGAGCAACGCCGGGTCGTTGTACACGGGCGCCGATCCTGACACGCCGCCGAACCCGACCGTCGCGGTCGCGCCCGATGCCTCCGCGATTTTCTCCGCCGTGCGCTTGATGCGCATGTGAATGTCCTCGCGCATCGCCTTGTCGAACGTACGGATCGTGCCCGTCATCACGACGCTGTCCGGAATGATATTCCCGCGCACGCCGCCGTTGATCGTCGCGACGGTCACGACCGCCGGCGCCAGCGTGATGTCCGTCTGGCGAGCGGTGATCGTCTGGAGCGCGGTCACGATCTCGGCGGAGATCACCACCGGGTCCACGCCCTTCCACGGCTGCGCGCCGTGCGTCTGCTTGCCCTTCACGATGATCGAGAGCCCGTCGGCCATGGACATTTCCGCGCCGGGCTTGAAGCTCAGCTTGCCGGCCTCCTCGGGCCAGACGTGCAGTCCGAAAATCGCGGTGGGAGCCGGGTTCTCGAGCGCGCCCTCTTCGATCATGAGCACGGCGCCACCGCGCTCGCCCGGCGGCGGCCCTTCCTCGGCAGGCTGGAAGAGAAACTTCACCGTTCCCGGCAGCTCCGCGCGCATTCCAGCGAGCACGGTCGCGGCACCCAGCAGCATCGCCATGTGCGCGTCGTGGCCGCACGCGTGCATCACGCCCACGTTCTGGCCAGCGTACGTCGAGCGGACGGTTGACTTGAACGGAAGGTCCACTTGCTCGGCGACCGGGAGCGCGTCCATGTCGGACCGCAGCGCCACCACGCCGCCCGGCTTTCCGCCGCGCAGCACGGCGACCACGCCAGTATGCGCGATGCCGGTCCTCACTTCCATGCCCAGCGATTTCAGGTAGTCGGCGACGATCTTGGACGTTCGGAATTCGCGGTTCCCGAGCTCCGGATGCTCGTGAAAGTCGCGCCGCCAGGTGATGACCTGCGGCATCACGGCCGCGACGCGCCGGTCGATTTCGTCGTCGCCCGCCTTTTGGAGGGCCGGCTGCTGTGCCGCGAGGCGGGGCAGGATCACTGCGGTGACAGCCAGCGGGACCGCGGCGCGACGGAGGACGGAAACGAATGTGTGACGCATCATGACATGGGGTCCGTGGACTGGGTATGATTGAGGGTAACCATTACACGGAGATCGCGGAATATGGATCGCAATGGAAGCGCAGTATGGACCGGGTCGATTCGCGAGGGAAAGGGCGAGGTCTCAACCGAGAGCGGCGCGCTGAAGTCGGTGCCGTATTCGTTCACGAGCCGGTTTGAGCAGGGCGCTGGTACCAACCCCGAGGAATTGCTCGGCGCCGCGCACGCCGCCTGTTTTTCGATGGCGTTTTCCGGGCAGCTGACCGGCGAGAAGCTGACTGCCGAGCGCATTTCGACGACGGCCACCGTCACCATCGAGAAAGTTGATGGCGGCTTCGGGATCACGCACGTTCATTTGGCGATGGAAGCGAAAATCCCTGGTGCGGACAAGGCAACCTTCGACCGTCTCGCCGGCGCCGCCAAGGCCGGGTGCCCCGTCTCGAAGCTCTTCAATACGAAGATCACGCTCGACGCGAAGCTGGTAGGCTGAGGCGGGTGCCGTTACATTTGACAGCTTGCCCAGCCGTACCAGCCCTCTGACCAGGATTCCATGGCGAAGGAAGAAGCGATCGAGCTCGAAGGAACCGTCACTGAAGTGCTGCCAAGTGCGACGTTTCGCGTTCATCTGACGAACGGCCACGATGTCCTCGCGACGATGGCCGGAAAGATGCGCAGATTTCGCATCAGGGTCTTGCAGGGGGATCGAGTCTCGGTGGAGGTCTCGCCGTACGATCTGAGCCGCGGCCGCATAACCTTTCGCCACAAGAACTAAAAGCTTCCAGCAGTCGGCATCGGTCTCACAGCTATGAGCTCACAGGTATGGGCTCACAGCCGCGTGATTCGGAGAAAAGAAAGGCAGAGCCGATACTGGCTCTGCCTTTTAGTTTCTGCTCTCGGGGCTGTGAGCCCATACCCGTGAGCTGTTAGCCGTGAGACGGTGTCCTGCAGCTCGAAGCTTAATCCCGGTCCTTTACAAACTCAGTCCTGAAAACCCGATCCCAAAACCGCATCGTGACGCCGTAGTTCGTTTCCGGCAGGGCGTGATGGATCCGGTGTTGACTCTGCAGATGGCGGAACCATGCGTACTTCAGCTTGTAGTGATGCAGGCTGTGGTGCATGAAGCTGTACGCGATGAACCCCGCGAACCAGCCGGCAAAGAACGTCGAGATGCCGTGGACACCGTAGTACCCGGCGACGAGCAGCTGTGGCGGAAGGAACAGCAGCGGCGTGACGAACCACGGCAGCGCGAGGTGCGCGAGCGGGTCGTCGTGATGTTTCTCATGCCCGCTCCGCGTCAGCGCAAATCCAAGGTGGTAGAGCCAGCGGTGCGCGCAATACTCGGTCAGTGTCCATGCGCCAATGCCGAGCGTGAACAGCGCGGCCATCGTATATCCATTGTCGCCGAGACGGAAACGGTCCCAGCCGAGGAAGAACAGCATCAGCGAACAGTCCACGACGTAGGTGGCCCAGTAGTTGGTCTCCGATTCCGAAATTCGGAGGATCCACGACGTCTCGCTGGTGAGCCTCGGGCTGTCGGTCAACTCAGTGACCCTGCTCGGCCGCGGCGGGCGCCTTGTCGGGCTTGAGGTACGTCGCCTTGTGAATCGAGTATGCGGTCACGTTGGCGATGATCGCCAGCGCGATGATCAGGGCGGCGACGCCCCACCCTTGGGATGACGGATTGACTCGATCGTTGCTCACAGGTTTGGCTCCATGCTGGACCCCATATCGTAACGCATTGGGAGGGTGTCCCGCAATTGGGTAAACGCCAACGGCATAGCGATCAGACGGGACCTACCAGACAACTGCCACTGTCAGATAGCTATGGTTTCTGACAGTTGCAGTTGCTGACAGGTCCCGTCTGATCGCCATGCCGTTGCTTTTGCCGTTGCCGTTGCCGTCAATCATGACTTCATTCAAACACATGGGACCAACCGCGCTCAGTCCATCGGTCAGCTCCGAACCCTACCGGATTGGCGACTATATCGTCACCGGCTCGTTCGTCGTTGACCTGCGCGACCAGCCTCCCGATATGTTCGTCGACTGCACCGAGACCGACTGGCGCGCGCTCAGCTGGCGCCGCGTCGGGCGCCCGTACAAGGTCGAGAAGTGGGCCGCGGAGAAAAAGAACTACGAGAAAACGCATGGCGAACCGCTCCCCGTCGCCGAAGGGTGGAAGAAGTTCAACCGCAACTTTGATAAGTACTTCACCACCGATGTACCCGCCGCACGCGCTGACGCGCGCCGCGCGCTGCTGCGCTCGACAGTGAAAGCTGACGTGCGCGGCGGCGCCGAGGCCGTCGAGGAGATGTTTCACCTGCTCATCTGGAACCGGATCCACCGCGTCGAGGACGCGATCTGGGATCCGCGCGGCAAACGCGCGCTTTTCGCCGGGCTGGATGTGAAGAAGCCGGAGATCCTCTTCCTGGGCGCGGCGGACGGCTATGAAGCGATGCAGTTGATGGCGATGTATCCGGGTGGGCATGCCGTGCTGGTGGACTATGATGACTATTGCCGCACGCACCGTTTCGGCGAGTTCCCGGAGGGGTATCCCTTCCTGGGGGTGAACCCGGCCAGCGGCGCGCCGAAGGTGTGGTAC